>NZ_JBQQBY010000033.1:0-97685 GCF_052246385.1 Streptomyces sp. 8N616
TCATGCGCAGACTCCTCCGCGACGTCGCCGAAAACCGCACACTCGGCGACGTGACCACCCTCACCGACTCCTCCGTCATGGAACTCATCCAGAGCAAACTGCCCACCGCCGCAAGCGAAGACTGAGCGCGAAAGCCCATGGGGTGGGTAATTGCCGCCCAGCATGGACGCGTTGAGGGGGCCGACAGACACGGCAAGCGGGGGTCCCAAATTCCCGCCTGAAGAGTGCAGTTAGCATGTACCGGCCATGGCAGTCGACAGACAAGGCTCGCACCTTGACCATCGCGGGATTAGCGGTACTGCGGCAGAAATTGCAGCGGATTGGCGGTGAGGTCGGCAGATTCGGCGCCGTGGGCGCTGTCGGCTGGCTGGTGGACACGGCGGTGTTCAACCTCTGCTTGCACATGGTGAACCTGCAGACGGTCCGGTCCGGATTGATCGCCAACGCGGTCGCTATCGGCACCAACTACGTCGGGAACCGCTACTGGACCTACCGCCACCGGGACAAGAGTCGCACCACCCGTGAAGCGACCCTGTTCGTGCTGTTCAGCAGCGTGGGCATGGTCATCCAGAACGGTGTGCTCGCCCTGTCGCACTACGGCTTCGGCCATACCTCGCCCTTGGCCGACAACCTGGCAAAGAACGTCGTCGGCCTCGGCTTGGCCACCGGATTCCGCTTCTGGTCCTACCGCACGTGGGTGTTCCGCAGGGAGCCCCGGAGCGAAGACAACGCGTACAGAACCGATGACGCCCTCCAAAGTGCGGGAGCGGGGGGAAACCGTGCTCGCGACCTCTGAGCCATCCAGGTTACGAAGGCCGTGTTGCGCCCCGGAACTCCCGTCCGGGCGGGCCCGGTCGGATTTCGTCAGTCGTCCGCACCGCCCAGCACATTCAACCGGTGGAGCAGCCGCGCCAGTTCGGCGATCTCGGCGCGGTCCCAGCCCTCCAGCTTCTTGACGTACTGCTCTCGGCGCGCGCTCCGTACCGCCGCGAAGCGAGCGCGGCCCTCGCTCGTGAGGGCGACGAGGGAGGCGCGCCCGTCGGCGGGGTCGGGGCGGCGGGCGATCAGGCCCAGGATCTCGAGCGCCCGCAACTGGCGGCTCATGGTCGCCTTGCCGACGCCGAAGTACGCGGCGAGCTCGGTGGCGCGCTGCTCGCCCGCGTCCTCGAGCCGCAGGAGCAGCCCGTACGCGGCGGGCTCCAGGTCCGGATGGACCTCGCGCGCCATCTCGCCGGAGGAGGCACGGGCGCGGCGCAGGAAGACGGCCAACTCCCGTTCGAGCGCCAGAAACTCACGGTCCACGCCACTCACGCCTTCGGCACCTTTCCTCCGCGGCCGATTTCTTTCAGCTGCCGCTGTCATCGCAGCTCGGCCAGTATCCCGCCAGTATTTCGCAGGAGTAGACCATCGGCAGCGCGTTGGTCCTCTTTGACCCCCGTGGCCAGCGGGTATGGGCCTTATGGCATGGCCACACCAATGTGCCCATGCCCACCCCCTGCTTCCCCCCTCCCTCCCCCGCATCTGGTCACCGGAGGCACGCATGTCCGTGCACGGCTCCCTTCGCTGCCTATTCGTCGCCCTCCTCGCCCTCCTGATCGCCCTGACCTGTCCGGCTTTCGCCGTGAGCACCGCGAGCGCCGCCGACCGGCCCGGCCCTGCCGGACGCCACCCCGAGCTCAACTGGATGGGCTCGACCGTCCAGAAGCACGAGCCGGGGATCCCCAACCCCATCCCCGCGCCCTCACTCGCCGCCGCGAGCGTCGAGGGCGTGGACGTCAGCAGCCACCAGGGGAACGTCAACTGGCCGGCCCTCTGGAACAGCGGCGTCCGCTTCGCCTACGTCAAGGCGACCGAGGGGAACTACTACCGGAACCCCTACTTCACCCAGCAGTACAACGGTTCGTACAACATCGGCATGATCCGCGGCGCGTACCACTTCGCGACGCCGAACGACTCCAGCGGCGCCAACCAGGCGAACTACTTCGTCGACCGCGGAGGCGGCTGGTCGCGCGACGGCAAGACGCTGCCGGGCGTGCTCGACATCGAGTACAACCCGTACGGCGCGACGTGCTACGGCAAGAGCCAGGCAGCGATGGTCAGCTGGATACGCGACTTCACCACCACCTACAAGGCGCGGACCGGGCGGGATGCGGTGATCTACACGACCACCGGATGGTGGACGCAGTGCACCGGGAACAGCGGGAGCTTCGGGTCGACGAACCCGCTCTGGATCGCCCGCTACAACACGACGCCGGGCACGCTGCCGAACGGCTGGGCGTACCACACCTTCTGGCAGTACACCTCGAGCGGGCCGATCGTCGGCGACCACGACAAGTTCAACGGATCGTACGACCGCCTCAAGGTTCTGGCCAACGGTTAACGCTCGCTTCTGTCTTCGGACCGTCCGGCTCCGAGAGTCGAACGATCCGAACGGCCCGAATGGGCAACGACCCCTGCTGCGCGGGCAGTTCTCCTTCGCGGCAGGGGGCCGCCCGCCCCCTCCGCTCTGAATAGCCGGTTACGCCGCCTCTCCCGGCTTCCTCGAGCCGATTCCCTCCATGAGAAAAGCGTCTATTGGGGTGATCCGTCGTTGCCGGAAACGAGAATCATCGTTTCCCCGAGTAGCCCGCAGTTCCTCCCGGTAATTCTCTCAAGAATGGGGTTCACCGTGCGTTCTGTGCGTCCTCGGATCCGACGGAATGTGATCGTCGTCGGCATCGCTTCGGCCAGTCTCGTGGGCTGGTTCGCCTCTCCCGCTGCCCACGCAACCCATGACCGCCCAAAGATCTCCGACTGCGTCGGAAAGGAGAACGGCTACGACCGTTCCGGCCAACTGAGCAACAAGGAATGGGCCCGGGCAGAAAACCACAGTGAGGGATACGGCAAGTACGCGACGTGCCGTTTCGTCATCAAGGACAAGTCCAAGTACGTGGACCTCAGCCAAAGGGTCGTATCGGACACCTACGGCGCCTGCGAAGGACCGGCGTGGGGCGTCGAGCTGACGGCCGGCGACTCGTTGGCCAGGTCGAAGGCGAAGTCGCGGGAGAAGCAGCGGCTCAAGAGGCACGAGCACTTCATCGAGAGAACCGTCTCGGCGGAGATCTCCGCGACCATCGCGGAAGTGCTGACCATCAGCCTCGGCCGATCCAAGACCGTGGGCGACCTCTGGGCCCGCGAACACAGTCGTACCAAAGGTGAGTCCACGGAGTACACGGACACCAAGACGAAGGAGAGGACGGTCAGCGTCGACATCCCGGAAGGAAAGAGAGCGTATTTCCAGTACGCTCCCTGGCTCCAGAAGAGCTCCGGCTACCTGGAGATGAGCTACTGGGGTGGTGAGCCCGGCGACAGAAACAACCGGGTCGTGAAGCACGTCGACCTGACGACCCATACCCCCGTCCTGAAGGACGACAAGAAGCCGCGTCTGGACTACCAGACCAGGTGGCTGGACTGCCCCACCAAGAAGTCCGCGCGGAAGACGCGGAAGGCGTAAAGGCGTAGAAGGAAAAGCCAACGGCCCCTCTCCCTTCGGCGGGAGAGGGGCCGCGCCGCTCCGGTTGCGTCCGTCACGCCGCCACCGGAACTTCCTTCTCCGGCGCAGTGCGGGCCGGTTCCAGCGCCAGCTTCAGCACCTGCCGGACATCGCTCACCGCGTGCACGTCGAGCTTCTCCAGCACCTCGGCGGGCACGTCGTCGAGGTCCGCCTCGTTCCGCTTCGGGATCACGACGGTGGTGATCCCGGCTCGGTGTGCGGCGAGCAGCTTCTGCTTCACGCCGCCGACCGGCAGCACCCGGCCGGTCAGCGACACTTCGCCGGTCATCGCCACGTCCGTGCGCACCCGCCGCCCGGACAGCAGCGAGGCGAGCGAGGACGTCATCGTGATGCCCGCGCTCGGGCCGTCCTTCGGCACCGCTCCGGCCGGCACGTGCAGGTGCACGCCCCGCTCCTTCAGGTCGCCGACGGGGAGTTCGAGCTCCGCGCCGTGCGAGCGCAGGAAGGAGAGCGCGATCTGCGCCGACTCCTTCATGACGTCGCCGAGCTGTCCGGTGAGCTGCAGACCGGTCGCCCCGGTCTCCGGGTCGGCGAGCGACGCCTCGATGTAGAGCACGTCGCCGCCCGCACCCGTGACCGCGAGCCCGGTGGCCACGCCCGGCATCGCCGTACGCCGCTCCTCCGGATCCTGGGCCGACTCCGGCATGTGGTGCGGCCGCCCGATCCAGGGGCGCAGGCCGTCGGGACCGATGGTCACCGGCAGTTCCTGCTCGCCGAGTTCGTGCTTGGCCGCGACCTTGCGGAGCAGCCGGGCGACGGCCCGCTCCAGGTTCCGTACGCCCGCCTCGCGGGTGTACTCGCCCGCGAGCCTGCGCAGCGCGCCGTCCTCGAGCACGACCTCGCCGGGCTCCAGGCCCGCCCGCTCGAGCTGGCGCGGGAGCAGGTGGTCGCGCGCGATGACGACCTTCTCGTCCTCCGTGTAGCCGTCGAGCCGCACGAGCTCCATACGGTCGAGCAGCGCCTCCGGTATCGCCTCGAGGACGTTGGCCGTCGCCAGGAAGACCACGTCCGACAGGTCCAGTTCCACCTCCAGGTAGTGGTCCCGGAAGGTGTGGTTCTGGGCCGGGTCGAGGACTTCGAGCAGCGCCGCGGCCGGGTCGCCGCGGAAGTCGGAGCCCACCTTGTCGATCTCGTCGAGGAGGACGACCGGGTTCATCGACCCGGCCTCCTTGATGGCGCGGACGATCCGGCCGGGCAGCGCGCCGACGTACGTGCGCCGGTGGCCGCGGATCTCGGCCTCGTCGCGCACGCCGCCGAGCGCGACCCGGACGAACTTCCGGCCCATGGCGCGGGCGACGGACTCGCCGAGCGAGGTCTTGCCGACGCCGGGCGGGCCGACGAGCGCGAGCACGGCCCCGCCGCGCCGCCCGCCGACGACACCGAGGCCACGGCCCAGGCGCCGCTTCCGTACGGCCAGGTACTCGGTGATCCGCTCCTTCACGTCGTCGAGACCGGCGTGATCGGCGTCGAGTACGGCCTTGGCGCCCGGGATGTCGTACGCGTCCTCGGTCCGCTCGTTCCAGGGCAGCTCCAGGACGGTGTCGAGCCAGGTGCGGATCCAACTTCCCTCCGGGCTCTGGTCGGAGGACCGCTCCAGCTTGTCGACCTCCTTGAGGGCGGCTTCCCGCACCGTCTCCGGCAGGTCGGCCGCCTCGACGCGGGCTCGGTAGTCGTCGGACTCGTCCCCGGGTTCGCCGCCCAGCTCGGCGAGCTCCTTGCGGACGGCCTCCAGCTGACGGCGCAGCAGGAACTCGCGCTGCTGCTTGTCGACGCCCTCCTGGACGTCCTTGGCGATGGACTCGGCCACGTCCTGCTCGGCGAGGTGGTCGCTGAGCCAGCCGGTGGCCAGCTTCAGGCGGGCGACCGGGTCGAGGGTCTCCAGCAGCTGGACGCGCTGCTGGGGGGTGAGGAACGGCGAGTAGCCGGAGTTGTCGGCGAGCTGCCCGGGGCCGTCGATCTGCTGGACGCGGTCCACGACCTGCCAGGCGCCGCGCTTGCGCAGCCAGCTGGTGGCGAGGGCCTTGTACTCCTTCATCAGCTCGGCGACCGGGACCGGCAGGGGGTCCGGGGTCACCTCGTCGATCTGGGTGCCCTCCACCCAGAGCGCGGCCCCGGGCCCCGTCGTCCCGGCGCCGATGCGCACCCGGCTCACACCGCGGATGAGCGCGCCGGGGTCGCCGTCGGAGAGCCGGCCGACCTGCTCGACCGATCCGAGCGTGCCCACCGCCGCGTACGTCCCGTCGATCCGTGGGACCAGCAGCACGCGTGGCTTGCGCCCGGAGGATCGCGCAGCGGCCTGCGCGGCCTCCACGGCGGCTCGCACCTCGGCGTCGGACAGGTCGAGGGGCACCACCATCCCGGGCAGAACGACCTCGTCGTCGAGCGGCAGAACGGGCAGGGTGAGCGATGCGGACGTGGAAGCCATGATCTCCCCTTCGGCATTCAAGTTGAGCGTTAATGACTCAATGCGTCGGGGGTCCCGGGTGTTCCCTGAGCGCCGTTCGCTGTGAGCGATCGGCCTGTCGACTAGGGCGTGCGGGCCTCGAAGGCACGGCGGTACGCGTACGGGCTGGGCCTGCCCGCCCTCGCGCCTCAGAGGCATCACCGCGAGGCGGGCCGCGTCGGCGGCCATGGCGGACCCGTGGTCGCGCCGGATGGACAGCAGACGCCACCGCCAACACCGCGGACGCCACAGCCGCCACCGCCGACACCGCCGACACCGCCGTCACGCCCGAGCGGCCCGGCGTACGGCCGCCCGGCTGGCCATGTTCACCGGACTTCAACCTCCTGTGGGCGACGGTCACCGTCCTCATGATCGTGCGCCCCGGCTCCACCATGGGGCCCTGACGGCGACGACTACCCTGGGCGCGTCAGAGTCTCGTCGAGCCCCTTCCGGAGACCGTCCGCCATGCCGCCCCTGCCCAGCGCCCCCGCCGCACCGGTCACGGTCGACCGCCGCGAGGGCCCGTACGGCGAGGTGGTGCTGCGGCAGCGCGGCGAGCACTTCGAGATCATCGCCAACGGCTGCTTCCTGATGGACACCTCCGACGGGCGCTCGGAGCGGCTGCTCATCGACGCCGCGCTCGCCGCCCTCCCCGCGGACCGGGACGAGCCGTCCCTCCTCATCGGCGGTCTCGGCGTCGGCTTCTCGCTCGCCCGCGCCGCCGCAGAGCCGCGCTGGGGCCGGATCACCGTCGTCGAGCGCGAGCAGGCCGTCATCGACTGGCACCGCGCGGGACCGCTCGCACAGATCTCCGCCGAGGCCCTCGCCGACCCGCGCACCGCGATCCTCCACACCGACCTGGTCGCCCACGTCCGCACCCCGCGCGAGACATGTGGCGAGACGTATGACGCGCTGTGCCTGGACATCGACAACGGCCCCGACTGGACGGTCACCGAGGGCAACGACAGCCTGTACGGGCCGGCGGGTCTCGGCGCCTGCCGGGAGCGTCTCGCGCCGGGCGGCGTGCTCGCCGTGTGGTCCGCCGGACCGTCGGCGGCTTTCGAGGAAATGTTGCGGAATGCCGGATTCACTGGTGTAAGGACAGAAGAGGTCCAGGTCACCCGAGGTGTCCCGGATGTCGTCCACCTCGCCGTAAGGCCGGGGACTCCTGCGTAGCCGAGGTACGCACCGTGCCCGTACGCTGCTCCGTGCAGCGACGGTAAGTAAGCAAGGCTCGGCAGGACACGGGGAACATGCAGGGGCGGGCGATGGAGCAGACACACAACGGCGTGGCGAGCAGCGCGGCTGCCACTCCCGGCGCCCAGCGCCGCGTTCTGGTCGTCGAGGACGACCAGACGATAGTGGACGCCATTGCGGTGCGGCTGCGCGCCGAGGGCTTCCAGGTGCAGACGGCGTGCGACGGCCCGGCGGCCGTCGACACCGCCGAGGCCTGGCAGCCCGACCTGCTGGTTCTCGATGTGATGCTGCCGGGCTTCGACGGGCTCGAGGTCTGCCGCCGCGTACAGGCGCAGCGGCCGGTGCCGGTGCTGATGCTCACCGCGCGCGACGACGAGACCGACATGCTGGTCGGGCTCGGTGTCGGCGCGGACGACTACATGACCAAGCCGTTCTCCATGCGCGAACTTGCGGCGCGGGTGCACGTGTTGCTGCGCCGCGTGGAGCGGGCCACGCAGGCGGCGACCACCCCGCGCAGCGGCATCCTGCGCCTCGGCGAGCTGGAGATCGACCACGCACAGCGCCGGGTGCGGGTGCGCGGCGAGGACGTGCACCTCACCCCGACCGAGTTCGACCTGCTGGTGTGCCTGGCGAACACGCCGCGCGCGGTGCTCTCCCGCGAGCAGCTGCTCGCCGAGGTGTGGGACTGGGCGGACGCCTCCGGCACCCGCACCGTCGACAGCCACATCAAGGCGCTGCGCCGCAAGATCGGCGCGGAACGGATCCGTACGGTCCACGGGGTCGGCTACGCGCTGGAGACCCCTGCGACCCCGGCGACCTGACCGGCGGACGGCGGACCCGCGGATGAACAACCGGCCGCCGGAGCCCCTGCGGCCCGGCCTCTGGGCCCGGGTCTGGGAGGCGCTGCGCCCGCTCGACCCGTACCGGTCGGTCAAGGCCGCGCTGGGCGCCCTGGTCCTCGTCTCGGTGACTATCACCACACTGCTGGTGCTCGTCGCCATCCGGACGTCGACCGAGCTGCGGATCGTCACCATCTTCTCGATCATCGCCACGATGCTGATCACCCAATTCGTGGCGCATGGGCTGAGCTCGCCGCTGGACGAGATGAAGACCGTCGCCCGCGCGATGGCGAACGGCGACTACAGCCGGCGCGTCCAGGCCGTACGGCGGGACGAGCTCGGCGAGCTGGCCGCGACCTTCAACCACATGGCGGCCGACCTGGAGGCCGTCGACCGGCACCGCAAGGAGCTGGTGGCGAATGTCTCGCACGAGCTGCGGACGCCGATCGCCGGGCTGCGGGCGGTGCTGGAGAACGTCGTGGACGGGGTCTCCGCGGCCGACCCGGAGACGATGCGGACGGCGCTGCGGCAGACCGAGCGGCTGGGCCGCCTGGTGGAGACCCTGCTCGACCTGTCCCGGCTCGACAACGGGGTCGTACCGCTGCGGACCAGGCGCTTCGAGGTGTGGCCGTACCTGTCCGGGGTCCTGAAGGAGGCCAACCTGGCGGCCGCGGCCCGCGCCCACATCGGCGGGGCCGGCGCCCGCGCGGATGTCCACCTGCACCTGGACGTCTCGCCGCCCGAGCTGACCGCGCACGCCGACGCCGAGCGGCTGCACCAGGTCGTGGCCAACCTGGTCGACAACGCGGTCAAGCACAGCCCGCCGCACGGCCGCGTCACGCTGCGCGCCCGCCGCGGCGGCACCGGCCCCGGCAGCCTGGACCTGGAGGTCCTGGACGAGGGCCCGGGCATCCCGGAGCCCGAGCGGCACCGGATCTTCGAGCGCTTCAACCGGGGCAGCGTGTCCACGCCGCACGGGCCGGGGAGCGACGGCGGTACGGGTCTGGGGCTGGCGATCGCCCGGTGGGCGGTGGATCTTCACGGCGGCAGCATCGGGGTGGCCGAGTCACCTCGGGGGTGCCGGATACGGGTCATCCTCCCCGGGGCCCCGAAGGCGCAGGGTTGACTCAGGCCGAACGGTACGGGCCCGGACGGCAGCGGCTGGGGCACGCAGCTGGTGGCCGAGGAAGCCGCAACCGCGCCCGGACGTGCTCGTTCCGGGCGTAACCGGCGATGTTTCCCGCCTGATCATTCGGCGAAACCAGTCGATCAATGTGACTTGCACGACGACTGACCGGCCCGGCCTGCACCGAACCGTCTAAGAGGCGTAGCCTTTATTTCCGCTGTCCACCACCTAAGGAAGCGGAAGAGGGCGGTTGCCGCCGTGTCGCCACAGTCCCCCAATACCTCGAGCATCTCGACCGACGAAGACGGGCAGGGGAAGTCCCCCGCGACCGCATTCGGTCCCAACGAGTGGCTCGTCGACGAGATCTACCAGCAGTACCTCCAGGACCCGCACTCGGTAGACCGAGCCTGGTGGGACTTCTTCGCCGACTACAAGCCGGGACACGACACCGGCTCTGCGGTGGCTTCGCCACCGCAGGCAACGACCGGGGCGGGGGCCCCGACGGCCCCCGCGCCCAGCGCCACGGGCGCTGCCGCTGCTGCCACGACCGGCCGGACGGCCGCGGGCACGCAGGCCGCGCCTGGCGCGGGCAGCGCGGCTCCGGCCGCAGGCGCTGCAGGTGCTCCCACCACCGCCGCTCCGGCCGCCGCTCCGACGGCCCCCTCCGCGAACGGCGCCGCAGCCGCTGGCGCGAAGGCTCCAGCCGGCGCGCAGGCCGCGCCCGGCGCAGGCGCCACGACCGCCCCGGCCAGGCCCGGCGCCGGTGCCCCGGCCGCACCGCAGACTGCTGCCCCGACGGCGAAGCCCGCCGCGCAGGCAGCGCCCGGCGCTGCCGCCGCCACCGCCCCGGCGAAGCCGGGCGGCGGGGCGGCCGCAGGTGCCGCGCCTGCCGCCGCGCCCGCCAAGCCCGCCGCAGGCACACCCGCGCCCGCCCGGCCGGCGGCTGCCGGTAAGGCAGCTGAGCCGGCCGCGCCCGCCGGGCCGGAGTTCGTGCCGCTGCGCGGCCCGTCCGCCGCCGTGGCGAAGAACATGAACGCCTCGCTGGAGCTGCCGACGGCCACGTCCGTCCGTGCCGTTCCCGTGAAGCTGCTGTTCGACAACCGCATCGTCATCAACAACCACCTCAAGCGCGCCCGCGGCGGCAAGGTGTCCTTCACGCACCTCATCGGCTACGCGATGGTGCAGGCGCTGAAGGCGATGCCGTCGATGAACCACTCCTACGCGGAGAAGGACGGCAAGCCCACCCTCGTCAAGCCCCCGCACGTCAACCTCGGCCTCGCCATCGACCTGGTGAAGCCGAACGGCGACCGCCAGCTCGTCGTCGCGGCGATCAAGAAGGCCGAGACGCTCAACTTCTTCGAGTTCTGGCAGGCCTACGAGGACATCGTCCGCCGCGCCCGCGCGAACAAGCTGACGATGGAGGACTTCACCGGGGTCACCGCGTCGCTGACCAACCCCGGCGGCATCGGCACCGTCCACTCCGTGCCGCGCCTGATGCCCGGCCAGGGCGTGATCATCGGCGTCGGTGCGATGGACTACCCCGCCGAGTTCCAGGGCACCTCGCAGGACACCCTGAACCGGCTGGGCGTCTCCAAGGTCATGACGCTGACCAGCACGTACGACCACCGCGTGATCCAGGGCGCCGCCTCCGGCGAGTTCCTGCGGATCATGCACCAGCTGCTGCTCGGCGAGAACGAGTTCTACGACGAGATCTTCCAGGCGCTGCGCATCCCGTACGAGCCGGTGCGCTGGCTGCGGGACATCGACGTCTCGCACGACGACGACGTCACCAAGGCCGCCCGGGTCTTCGAGCTGATCCACTCCTACCGGGTCCGCGGCCATGTCATGGCCGACACCGACCCGCTGGAGTACAAGCAGCGCAAGCACCCCGACCTCGACATCACCGAGCACGGGCTGACCCTGTGGGACCTGGAGCGCGAGTTCGCGGTCGGCGGATTCGCCGGCAAGTCGATGATGAAGCTGCGCGACATCCTCGGCGTCCTGCGCGACTCGTACTGCCGCACCACCGGCATCGAGTTCATGCACATCCAGGACCCGAAGCAGCGCAAGTGGATCCAGGACCGCGTCGAGCGCCCGCACACCAAGCCGGAGCGCGAGGAGCAGCTGCGGATCCTGCGCCGCCTCAACGCCGCCGAGGCGTTCGAGACCTTCCTGCAGACGAAGTACGTCGGCCAGAAGCGCTTCTCGCTGGAGGGCGGCGAGTCCGTCATCCCGCTGCTCGACGCCGTACTGGACTCGGCCGCCGAGTCGCGCCTGGACGAGGTCGTCATCGGCATGGCCCACCGCGGCCGGCTCAACGTGCTGGCGAACATCGTCGGCAAGTCGTACGCCCAGATCTTCCGCGAGTTCGAGGGCAACCTCGACCCGAAGTCGATGCACGGCTCCGGCGACGTGAAGTACCACCTGGGCGCCGAGGGCACCTTCACCGGCCTGGACGGCGAGCAGATCAAGGTCTCGCTGACCGCGAACCCCTCCCACCTGGAGGCCGTGGACCCGGTCGTCGAGGGTGTCGCCCGCGCCAAGCAGGACATCATCGGCAAGGGCGGTACGGACTTCACGGTCCTGCCGGTCCAGCTGCACGGCGACGCGGCCTTCGCGGGCCAGGGCGTGGTGGCCGAGACCCTCAACATGTCGCAGCTGCGCGGCTACCGCACCGGCGGCACGGTCCACATCGTCATCAACAACCAGGTCGGCTTCACCGCCGCACCGGAGTCGGCCCGCTCCTCCATGTACGCCACGGATGTGGCGCGCATGATCGAGGCGCCGATCTTCCACGTGAACGGTGACGACCCGGAGGCCGTGGTGCGCGTCGCGCGGCTGGCCTTCGAGTTCCGCCAGGCGTTCAACAAGGACGTCGTCATCGACCTGATCTGCTACCGCCGCCGCGGCCACAACGAGTCCGACAACCCGGGCTTCACACAGCCGCTGATGTACGACCTGATCGACAAGAAGCGCTCGGTGCGCAAGCTCTACACCGAGTCCCTCATCGGTCGCGGCGACATCACGCTGGAAGAGGCCGAGCAGGCGCTGCAGGACTTCCAGGGCCAGCTGGAGAAGGTCTTCACCGAGGTCCGCGACGCCACCTCGCACCCGGCCCCGGCCCATGTCCCGGAGCCGCAGGCCGAGTTCCCCGTCGCTGTCGACACCAGCGTCAGCCAGGAGGTCGTCAAGCGGATCGCCGAGTCCCAGGTCAACATCCCCGACCGGGTGACCGTCCACCCGCGCCTGCTGCCTCAGTTGCAGCGCCGCGCGGCCCAGGTGGAGGACGACGCGATCGACTGGGGCATGGGCGAGACCCTCGCCGTCGGCTCGCTGCTGATGGAGGGCACCCCGGTCCGGCTGGCGGGCCAGGACTCCCGCCGCGGCACCTTCGGCCAGCGGCACGCGGTGCTGGTCGACCGGGAGACCGGGGACGACTACACCCCGCTGCTGTACCTGACCGAGGACCAGGCCCGGTTCAACGTCTACGACTCGCTGCTCAGCGAGTACGCGGCGATGGGCTTCGAGTACGGCTACTCGCTGGCCCGTCCCGAGGCGCTGGTGATGTGGGAGGCGCAGTTCGGTGACTTCGTCAACGGCGCCCAGACCGTCGTGGACGAGTTCATCTCCTCCGCCGAGCAGAAGTGGGGCCAGACCTCCGGCGTCACCCTCCTCCTGCCGCACGGCTACGAGGGCCAGGGCCCGGACCACTCCTCGGCCCGTATCGAGCGCTTCCTGCAGGTCTGCGCGCAGAACAACATGACGGTCGCCATGCCGACGCTGCCGTCGAACTACTTCCACCTGCTGCGCTGGCAGGTCCACAACCCGCACCACAAGCCGCTGGTCGTCTTCACCCCGAAGTCGATGCTCCGGCTCAAGGCGGCGGCGTCGAAGACGGAAGAGTTCCTGAGCGGCGGCTTCCGCCCGGTCATCGGCGACACCGCGGTTGATTCGGGCGTGGTGGACGCGAGCGCGGTCCGTAAGGTCGTCTTCTGCTCCGGCAAGGTCTACTACGACCTCGTGGCGGAGCGGGAGAAGCGCGGCACGAACGACACGGCCATCGTCCGGCTCGAGCGGCTGTACCCGCTGCCGGGTGCAGAGCTCCAGGCCGAGATCTCCAAGTTCCCGGGCGCGGAGAAGTTCGTCTGGGCCCAGGAGGAGCCCGCGAACCAGGGTGCGTGGCCGTTCATCGCGCTCAACCTGATCGACCACCTGGACCTGGCGGTCGGTGCCGACGTTCCGCACAAGGAGCGCCTGCGCCGCGTCTCCCGGCCGCACTCCTCCTCCCCGGCGGTCGGCTCGGCCAAGCGCCACCAGGTCGAGCAGCAGGCCCTGGTCAGCGAGGCATTCGACATCTGACCGGGACTGCGGCACGTACGGAAAGGGCCCGGCCCCGCGCGATGCGGGGCCGGGCCCTCCGGCGCTTCCGTGCCCTTCCGTTGGTCCACGCGCGCCCGTGGTGGCGCGCGTGGACCGGGATTCCTCAGATCGGCTGGGGCTCGAAGTCCCAGTACGGGCGGACGCCTTCGCGTATGGAGCGGGTGTGCGCGTGGTCCTCGCCCAGCAGCTCGGTGGCCGCCCCGATCACCTGCTGCCGCAGGGCGTCCGCCTCGTCGGCCCGGCCCGACGCGTGCAGGTCCTGGGCGAGGCCCGCCATGCAGTTGAGGGTCAGCGGGTGGCGCTCGCCGACCACCCCGCGCGCCCGGTCCAGGGCGTCGCGCCCCAGCCGGACGGCGCCCGCCGTGTCCCCGGCGCGGTGCCGCGCCAGCGCGGTGTTGAGCACGCAGCCGACCGTCCAGGGGTGTCCGTCGCCCACGGCCCCGGCCATCGCGTCCAGGGTCTCCTGGGCGGCCCGCACCGCGGCGCCGGGGTTTCCCGTCTCGCCCTGGATGAGCGCGACGTTGGCGCGCGTCCCGAGAGCGTACGGGTGGTCCTCGCCGAGCTGGGCGCCGTAGAGCTTGGCGGTCGACTCGGCGAGCTCGCGGGCCTGGGAGAGCTCGCCCTCGTACCGCAGCAGCATGGCGAAGTCGGCCGAGACCATCAGCGTCTCGGGATGCTGCAGGCCGCGCCGCTTGACCAGCCGATCGCGGACCTTGCGCATCATGGCGCGGGCGAACTGCACATTGCCGTCGCGTCGCAGGCAGAGGGCGAGGTTGTGCTCGGCGAGCAGCGTCTGGGTGTGGTTCTTGTCCAGGACCTGCCGGTGCAGGCGGCAGTTGTGGTCCTGGATGGCCAGCGCCTCGTCGTACCGGCCGAGCAGCCGGAGCGTCCAGGCCGTGTGCAGCGCGGAGTTGAGGGTGAGCGGGTTGCGCCCGCCGAGGAGGCCGACCCTGGCCTCGAGGATCGAGCGGTGGAGGCGGAGGGAGTCCTCGTACCGGCCCTGGAGGCCGAGGGCGACGGCGAGGTTGCTGCGTATGGCGAGCGTGCGCGGCACCTCCTGTTCGCCGAGTGAGGCGGCGGCCTCCTCCGCGGCCTCCTCGAAGAGGGCGGTCGCCTCGTCGTACTTGGCGAGCGCCATCAGGGTCCCGGCGAGGCCGTCCTTGGCGCGCAGCACCTCGATGACGCGGGCGCCGGTGCCGGCCGTGAGCCGTCCGAGGACGTCCCGGCCGACGGTTTCCGCCTCCGCGTACCGCCCGAGCCTGCGCAGCATGTTGGCCTGCTGGTGGACGGCGACGAGCAGGGTGCGGTCGGTGGGGCCCGAGGCTTCGCGCCAGCGGTCCACGGCCTGCCGGCTGAGCCACCAGCCGTCGTGGTACTCGCCGCGCGTCCGCAGGTATTCGATGCAGTTGAGGACCAGCTCCCGTACGTCCTCCTCGGACGAGTCGAGAGCGCCCGACTGATCCAGGTGCGGGATCAGCTCGGCGTAGCGCGCCCAGTTGCGCGGGGATGCGGGCTCCCTGGGGTCGGCGGCGACCAGCACCCGGCAGGCGGTGGCCGAGGCCTTCTTGCGGTCGTCGGGCGGCATGCTGGTGCGCACGAAGCGGTGGAAGAGCCGGTGCATGCGGAGCGTGCCGACGGTGAGGATGTCCATGCGGGGCCCGGTCTCGTACTCCAGGCGCATGGAGGTGGCCTCGGAGAGCGTGCGCAGCGCGGTGTTCCAGCTGCTGGGCTCGGCGACCAGCTCGGCGAGGTGCGGCGGCAGGTCGCTCGCGCGCGCCGACTGCAGGAGCCGTACGGGGACGACGTCCGGCGAGAAGAAGGCGAGCAGCTTGAGGAGCTCGTCCACCTCCGGGGACTGTTCGCGGAGGGTGTTGAGGGTGATCGCCCAGGCGACCTGGAAGCCGCGGGGGTAGTCCTTGGAGGGCAGGACGCCGAAGTCGTTCGGGTCGCCGGTGCGGATGTCCGCCACGTAGTCGCCGACCGAGGCCGTGGGGTTGTTGTCCAGCCACGCCGCCATCTGGTCGAGCAGCAACGGCAGATCCTGGAGGGCGTCCGCGAGCCGGTCCGCGTCCTCCTCGGTCAGCCGGGAGGCGCGGCGGCACGCGAAGGCGACGCTCTCGTTCCGGTCGAACGGCGGCAGTCCGACCAGTTCGGCGCCCTGCTGGGACCAGGCGGTACGGCGCGTGGTGATCAGGACGTGGCCGGGGCCCTCGGGGACGAGGGACTCCAGTTCCTCGGGCTCCTCCGCGCCGTCCAGGACGACCAGCCAGCGGCGGCGGGTGGTGCGCAGCTCCTGCCTGACGGCTTCGATGAGGCCGCCGACCTCGTGCTCCGCCCGGATGCCGAGCTCTTCTGCGAGCGCCGCGAACTGTTCCCGGGCCGCGGCCCGCACCGCGGCGCTGACGTGCCACACGATGTCGTACTCGCCCGCGAAGCGGTGGACGAACTCGGTGGCCACCTGCGTCTTGCCGACTCCGCTCGGGCCGTGCAGCGCCACGACCGCCGTCTGGTCACCGCCCGCCGCGAACGCGTCGTGGAGCCGCTCGAGGACCTGCTCGCGGCCGGTGAAACGGCGGTTGCGGCGCGGGGAGTTCCAGATCTCGGGCCGGTCGTCGGGGAAGCGGCGGCTGCGGGCCAGCTCGACCCGCGCGGGCCCGGTGGCCTCGGCCCCGACGGCGGCGAGCAGGCGCCGCCTGGCCTCCTCGGGCCCGAGTCCGCGCAGGCCGATGGGGTCGAGGGCGGCCGCGTCCTCGGGGAGCGGGCGGGTGGTGACGCTGACGGCGGCGATACGGTCGCGGTGGGGCGGCACGGCCAGCCGCAGCGCCTCGCCCCACGCCTCGTTCCGCCCGGACTCGAACCTGAGGTACCAGTCGTCGAGCACGAGGAGCACCCTGCCGTGGCCGCCCAGCAGGCCCGTGATGGCCGAAGCGGAGGGGGCACGGTGCACGGGATCCCAGCGGACCATGCCGGTGGTGCGGCCCGCCGCCTCGAACTGTTCCGCGATCCACTCGGCCCAGGACTGGCTGAGGCCCGCGAAGACGACCGTGACGTGCTCAGGCTTCTCGGTCACTGCGACCGTCTCCCTCTCCAGCAAAGCGATGACCCCCAGCGGGCGAAGCTCTTCAATTGTCCGTCAAAGTGCGGTTGCCGGGGCCGACTTGGTGCCACTCGGGCGGGTTGTGTGCAGTACGTCCCCGAGACGGCCCGCGGCGTGCCGGATGAGCCGCTCGAGGTCCGCGCAGTAGACGCTGGGGTGCAGAAATCCGGTCCCGCGCGCATAGCGGTGGGCGTAGTTCCCGCCGCCGCAGACCTGCCGCACCGGGCAGCCCGCGCAGTCGGCGGCGAGCCCCTCCGCGCCGATCTGCCGCGCCGCGACACCGGGGTGCTCCAGCGCCTCGTCGAAGGTGCCGCGGAAGACGTCGAGGCCCGTGGCCGGGGCCCCGGGATACGCGGACTTGAGCGAGTCGACCTGCTCGATCGCCCCGTCCGTGTCGACGACCACGGCCGCCATCGGGGACAGCCCGACGGATTCGGCGGTGCTGGGCGCGCCGAGAAGCAGGGCAACGATCTCGCGGAAGAGCCGCACGTCAGTCGTGCTGTGAGGGGCGCTCCACCACAGGTCGAAGACCTGGGCCAGCCAGTCGCCGTACGGGGTGGGGCGGGGGCGGCTGCGGCCGGGGACTGGGGGCAGGTCTTCGAGGCCGGGGGGCGGGGAGGCCCAGTTGGCGTGCGGGAGGAGGAGGTCGACGGCGGGCGGACGGAGAGCGAGGAGGGAGCGGTAGACCTCGGCGGGGCCGGCGGCGAGGTCCACCGTGCAGAGGATCCCGGCGTACTGCCCGGGGCGCTGGGCGAGCAGCCGTGCGGCACGGGATGCGGCGGGCCATGAGGGGCGGCCCGCGTGATCGCTGCGGCGGCGGTTGAGGGCGTGGCTGCCGCCGTCGAGGCTCAGACCGACCCGGATACGGGCGGCGGCCAGGCGGTCGATCACGGACGGGGTGAGCAGGGTGCCGTTGGTCTGTACGGAGGCGGTGACCTCGCAGTCGGCGGGCACCGCGTCCCGTATCGCCTCGGCGTACGCGATCACGGGTTCAGGCCCGGCGAGGAGCGGCTCGCCGCCGTGCAGCTCGATACGGATCCGGCGCAGGCGGTGGGCGGCGGCGTGCTCGGCGATCCTGCGGGCCACGTGGCGCACGGTGCGCGGGGGGACGCGGGCGGGGCGGTCGCGCCAGCTGTCGTCCCGGCCCTGGTAGATGTAGCAGTAGCTGCAGGCCAGGTTGCAGCGGCTGTGCACCTTGAGGACGAACTGCCGGAAGGGGACGGGGCGTACGCCTCTGCGGCGGAGGGCGGCGACATCGAGGCCACGGTGCGGCCAGAGGGGGGCGGGGTCGTCGCGTGTGGCGTCCGTGGTCACGGTGCGTCTTCGTAGTACGCGACGACGGTCTCGTCATCCGCGGCCGCCCTGTCCCTGAGGCCCGCGAGGATCGCGGAGAAGACAGGGTGGTCGGGGAGCTTCTCGGGGCCGGGGCCTGGGCCGGGGCCAAGGTCGAGGCCGGCGAATTCGGGCAGCGGTGTGTCGCTCTCGTCGGATGCGGGCGTCACGCGTCGCCCGCCTCGAGTGCCTCGATGCGGGCGGCGATGTAGACCGCGGCGATCGGATCCGCCTGATCCAGGCCACCGGCGTCCTCGAGCAAGGCCACCGCCTTGCGGTACTCCTCCAGGGCGTGCGCAGGACCGGCCGTGGTTTCCAGGACACTGCCTCGGCGCAGCCGAGCCTGAGCCGCCAGAACGGGGTTGCCCTGGCGCTCGGCGAACACGGCGGCGCGCCGGTAGTCGTCCGCTCCGCGTTGCCTGCGCTCACGCGAGCCCGTGATCCTGGCAAGAGCGACCGCCACGTCCCCGCGCAGCAAGGAAGCCCTGGCCACGATCTCGGGTTCCTCCGACTCGCGCGCGGCCGCTCCCAGTATCCAGTCGGCTTCATGAAGGTCGACGAGGGACCGCCCGTACTCGAAGCGCAGGCGCAGCGCGTCACCGAACAGCAGGCGTCGGCGGGCGAGTTCCGGGTGCCCGTCCGGGGTCTCGGCAAGCGCCTCGCGCAGGCACCGTACGGCCTGCTCGGCGTCGGCCGCCGATGCCCTGAGCGGCGCGCTCTTCGACAGCGCCTGTCCACGGAAGGTGAGCAGCTGCGCGTGGAGGGGGTGGTTCCTTCCGGCGAGGTTGGCGGCGGCATCCAACCACGTCTCGGCAAGCGAGAGTTCGCCGATGCCCCCGGTCTGCTGGTGACGGGCCCAGCCCGCTTCGGCCGACTTCCACAGGCAGGTGATCCGGAGCTCCGGATTCTGGGTGGTCAGTTGCCGCGCTCGGCTGAGGGCCTCCTTGACCGAGCCGTACACCACGTCGTCCATCAACCCACCCGCCGCCAGCTCCCGCGCCTCGGCGAGGTCGAGCCACACCCGCGCCAGCTCATCGTCCGGCCACGGTTGCTCGGCGAGCTCCGCGAGACCCTCCTCGATACGGGTCCGTGCCGACGCGGCGTACTCGCGCAAGTGCCCGGGACGGGCCGGATCGGCTGTCCCGCGGACCCATCCGGTACCCGCGTAGTGGCGGGCGATGTCCAGCAGCAACCGCCCTTTGATGATCTGCACCGCAGCCAGCGCGTCGGCAACCGGCCCCCACTCCAGCAGCGCGTCCGAAGCCCGGACGGCACGGCCCATCGTCGTGACGTACCAGTCTTCACCGGGTTCGATATCCCAGGGGGCCTGGGCCGGCGTGACGCCGATGTCCCGTCCCGCCTCTGCCGCCTTGCGGAGCACGTCCACGCGCAGGAGCCCGTAACGCAGTCCGTGTTCGATCGAGGTCCGGGCCACGTCTGGCATGTGGGCCAGGGATTGATCCGCCTGGAGCAGCATCTGGAAGGCGCGCTGCTCGTCCTGCTCTTCCCCGGCCATCTCCGTCAGGATCCGCCCGAGGGTCAGCAGGGCAGACCTGTCCCGCTCGGCGGCACGGTCGGCCGCCGCCCACGCGGCGCGGAGGTCCTCGCTCACGCGCCGGGCCTCCCAGCGCAGCAACAGCGCATCGGCCAACAGGGAGTGGACTGCGGCGCCCGCCTCCTCCCGCGGCTCCACCTCCACCGCGACCTGGAGCAGCCGGATCGCCTCGTCCAGGTCGCGGGCGGTGCCGTCCCGTTCGAAGCGCACCAGGAACTGGCGCGCCTGCTCGACGAGGGCCGCGGGGCCGCCCACGACGAACTCGGGCGCCACCGGCACCGCCCCGGAGGGCAGGAACCTCCGCAGCACCTGCTCCGAGACCCGGGCGAACCGGCGCAGCCCCGGGGCATCCGCCTCCCCCTGCCCTGCCGTCGGCCGCTCCACCGAGCCGGCCAGGTACGCCGCGGCCATCGCCGGGAAGTTGCGGGCCCTGCGGCCGAAGTGCCGCTCCACGTACTGCGAGCAGTGCTTGAGGACGAGCTGCGCGTCGCCCATCGGCAGCTGCCGCAGCAGTTCCTCGCGCACGCCGTCCAGGAACTCGTACCAGAGCTCGCCGCCGCCGTCCTCGCCCCCATCACCCTCCCCGCCCTCGGGGGTGGTCCGCCGCAGCAGTCCGCTGAGCAGCACCTCCGCGAGGACCGAGGGACCGGACCCGGCGAGCATCGCGCGCTGGACGAGCTGCATGACCGGCAGCACGAGCGGCACGGCGGACAGATGGACGGCGAGTTGGGCCGCCTCGGGGGAGGCGGAGCGGCGGAAGGCCTGGACCCGGGCGGGGGCTTCGCGCGAATCGGACGAGCGGCGGGCGGCCGTGGACCCGGCGTGGTCCGCGCGGACCCACCCCGCGGCCGCGTTGAGCGAAAGCCCCGCCGTGCCGGAGACCAGCCGGGCCCAGGTGCCGAGCGCCGCCTGCGCGGGCGCGAGCACCGGCACCGGGGTTCCGCCCTGCCCATCGCCACCCCGCGTAGGCGTGAACTCCAGGCGCCCCGCAGGGCCTTCGCGCCTGCGCAGCACCCCCGGCACGGCCGGCAGGTGCGTGCGCCGCCACATGCGCTGCGGCAGCGGCTGTACGACGGCGACCGGCGCCGTGGCCGTCCAGCGGTGCAGCAGCCGCTGCATCCGCCCACTGCGCCACATCGGCCCGGCGCAGTCGCTCAGCAGCAGGGTGAGCAGTCGCCCCGTCGGGTCGGCGAACTGCGCGGGAGCGTGCAGTACGGAGCCGGGTGCGGTGGTCGCGCCGATTCCGGGAGCCCCGCCCTCGTCCTCGTGCACGTAGTGCACCCGCACTTCGCGGAAGGCCCCGGCCCGCTCGCAGACCTGCCGTAACTCGTCGAGGGTCTGCTCCCATACGGCCATCGAGGTGGAGACGTCCATCAGCAGCTGGACGCGGGCCTCGCGCCGCCGCACGCCCCGGAGCACCGGTACGACGAGGCCGGTGTCGGCGGCCCGGTCGGCGGTGGTCTGCTCGTCGAGCGCCGTGCGTAAGGGGGGCGCGGGTGCCCGGAAGTGCTTCAGCGGGCGCAGCGCGCGCTGCAGCGAGCCCGGGTCGGGCAGCGCGGCCGCGACCGGTACGCGTACGGGAAGCGTGCCGCCTTCGCTGCCGTCTCCGCTGTCGCCGCCGCCCCGGTCGCGGTGCGGTGGACGGGCGAACAGCTCGGCCCGGCGGCGGCTGCCCGGCCGCCTCGCGTCGACCGGCTCCGGCCGCGCCGCGGCCGGTGGTTCGTTCGCGCCGGAAGCGGTGTCTTCGGGGGCAGGCTGCGCGGCCGGGTCCGCGGCGGCAGCCGACTCGGGACGCCCGCCGGCAGCACCCCGGTCCGGGCTCGCCAACGTGGCCAGCCACAGCGCGTCCGCCAGCTCCTCCGCCGTCGGATCGATCCCCGCCTCCCGGAGCCGCGCGACCAGCGCCGTGAGCGTCTCGCTCACGGCGCCGGCGGGGCCGGTACGGGAGGCGGGCACGGTCACCGCTGCCGTTGGTCGAGCGGTCGCATCAGCAGGTCCGCTATGACCTCGCGGCTGCCGATCGCCCCGCGGGCCGCGTACTGGGTGAGGAAGATGGCGTTGAGGAGTTGGTCGGTGGGACGGAGTTCGCCCGCACGCGCCCCCTGGGTGAAGAGGTTGATGAGGTCGAGGTACTGCTCGTCGGCACCCTCCCCGAAGTGGGCCTGCACCATGGCGGCCAGGCGTTCGTCGCGGGGCGGCGCGAGGTGGAGGTGGATGCAGCGGCGGAGCAGCGGCGCGGGGAAGTCCCGTTCGCCGTTGCTGGTCATGACGACGAAGGGGAAGGCCCGGCAGCGCACCCTGCCGCCCCGCACCGACACCCGGCGGCCGTCGTCGTCCAGCACCGCCACCTCCTCCTGGCCGGGCCGGTCGGCGATGCGCTCGAGCTCGGGGAGGCCGAACTCGCCCTCCTCCAGGGCATTGAGCAGGTCGTTCGGCAGGTCGAGGTCGCTCTTGTCCAGCTCGTCGATCAGCAGGACGCGCGGCAGTTCGCGGGGCAGCAGGGCGGTACCGAGGGGGCCGAGTCTGATGTACCGGCCGATGTCGTCCTCGGGGCCGCCGCCGGAACCGCCGCCGGAACCGCGGCCGGAACGGCCGGTGGGACCGCCGCTCTCGCCGCTGTGCCGCGACAGTTGCGCGTCCTGCAGCCTGCCGATGGCGTCGTACGCGTACAGCCCGTCCTTCAGCTCCGTGCGGCTGACGATCGGCCACTGCAGTACGCGCCCGAGGCCCAGCTCGTGGGCCACCGCGTGCGCGAGGGTGCTCTTGCCCGAGCCGGGCTCGCCGGTCACCAGCAGGGGCCGCCGCAGATAGAGCGCCGCGTTGATGAGCTGGAGGGCTTCCTTGTCCTCCGTGGGCAGCGGCACGGCCCGCTCGCCGAGCCGCCGCTTCGAGGCCGCGTCGATGGGAGGCGCTGCCGCCACGGCCGGGCCACCCTCGAAGTTCCGCCAGGGCGGGGGCGGCGGGAGCTCGCGGATCCGTTCGGGATCGGGCTCTCCTGTGCCGCGGTAGATCAGCCACTCGCTCACTGCTCGCTCCTCGTCGGCGGTCGGTGGGATGCCGCGTCCTGGCCGACGGGGGCAGGCTGTGCCCACAACGGGCCCCTGAAAATGTACCCGCGTGGCGTCCGTACAACGGCCTTATCCGGACAATGGTTCATGGGTCTCATGGCTCTCACGGGCTTCACCGGCTTCATCGGCTCCAGGTGTTCACGGCGAGTCCACGGTCCCGGCCTGTCCTGCGGGGACAGGCCGTCTGGGGTCGTCGTACAGCACGGCCACGGCCTCCGCCCAGTGGCTGGCGTCCCTCTCCTGGTAAATCTCCTCCCTGATACGGCGCAGCCGGTCGGGCAGTTCAGCCGCTGCGCCCAGCTGCCCCAGCAGCTCGGCCGCACCCGCATGGAAGGTCTCGCACGGGTCCAGGCAGCCGCTCGCGGTGTGTCCTTCGGTGTGCCAGAGCGCGATGCCGTGCCCGGCCTCCAGCGCCATGTCGATGGCCCTGCGGCCGAGGCCCCTGCTCGCGGGGCGGCACAGTACGGGGATGGCGGTGGCCGGCATCTCCTGAAACTGCCGGGACTTCGGCATCTGCCCGAGCGGCGGCGTACGGGACGCCCTGAACTCCCCAGCTCCGGCCGCGCGTTCCCAGCGCTCCCACCACACGTTGTCCGGATCTCCCCGGCGCGCGATGTCCCGCAGCACCACCCGGCGGCGCGCCCCCAGCGGCAGATGCGCCGCGTCGTACAGCTTGGCCATCTGGCTGAGCTGCCAGCGGTGCACCGCGGTGTCGAAGTGGTCGATGGGCAGCGCCACTTCGAGCGGGGCCGGGCAGTGCGGGGTGTCGACGCCGTGGAAGACCTCGGCGAGCGGCTGCCGCAGCCGCTGGACGAGGTCCTCGGGGGCGACCCCGCGGCCCGTCTCCTCCGCCGCGAAGGGCTCGCCGCCCCCGTCGCCGTCATCGCCGTCGTCGACCCGTATCCGCCAGTAGAAGCGGGTGGGTTCCTCGTAGAGCACGGGCTCCAGCTCAACGACGACCGTGGCGCCTTCGCCGGGTCCGGGGTACGGGATGACGACCTGGCCGGGGTCGCCTTCCGCCGCCTGCCGCACGGTGAGCTGATCCGGCAGCCGGGCGTCGGTGACCACGGTGCGCAGCGGCGGGCGTACCGTGGTCAGCCGCCGCTCGACCCAGTCCGACAGCGCCTTGGCGTCGCCGTCCCTGCTCTCGACGAGGAGGGCGACGAGCCGGAGGTAGTGCAGAAAGGCGATGGCCTCCAGCGGTCTGTCGTTCTCGTAGAGCCTGCCGTGGCCGTCGCGCCAGGTGTGCAGCAGCGGGGGGCGGCCGGGCGGCGGGGGCTCGCCCCGGGCCCGGTCCACCAGGGCGGCGACATCGGGCGAGGCCTGCGGCGGGTCCAGTTCCGCGAGGAGGCGCAGCGCCTCGGTGCGGTCGTCCGGAGTCCACTGGTCGCCGCTCGGGGGCACGCTGCTGCGTCCGGGCAGTTTCGCCTGCTCCGCGGTCCAGTGGTACGAGGTGACCGCGGACCGGCCGCCGTGCCAGCGGTCGTGCCAGGCCATGACCTCCTGGTAGACATCGCCGAACTGCCGCAGGGCCGCGGCCGCGATGGCCAGCCCGCCGTCCCGCTCGCTCCTGCGGGACTTGATGATGCCGACGACGGCACCGGCGGCGGGGTCGAGGACCGGCCCGCCCGAGGCACCCTTGGGGAACTCGGCCTGCGGCGCGAAGCGCATCCCGTACGTGTCGTCGCGCTGGTTGATCTCGGCGTCGGCGCTCCAGGGGACGGCCTGCCCGCGCCCGTGCTCCCCGGGCCGGAAGCCGTAGGCGGTCTTGGGGGCGCCGCCCGGCTGCTCCGCGCGGTCGGTGAACCAGACGCACTCGTGCTCGACGCTGTCGTCCAGCAGCCGGACCAGCGCGAGGTCCTCCGCCACCGGCACCTTGTCGTTCCGCAGGTCGGACAGGAGCCAGTGCGCGAGCCGCGCCTCCACCGGCGCGCCGCCGTTCACCACCTCATTGCGGACGGCGAAGACCCGGTCCTGCTGCTCCCGGAGATACGACCGCAGTACGTGGGCGCAGGTCAGCACCCAGCCGGGGGCGATGAAGAAGCCGCTGCCCCACATCGCCGCACCGGTCCCGGCCTGCGGGGTCTGCGCCTGCGCGGTGCCGGCCGGCGCGGTGCCGGCCGGCGCGGTGGTGTCCGCGGCAGGCATGAGCTGAACAGTTGCCGCCCGGGTCAGCGCGTCGAGATGCCCGGCCTCACCCATCCGCGCGCGCCGGGTCGTGCCCAGGGTCGGCGGCCCCGGCGCGCCCTCCGGCTCTCCCACGGCCGGCGAGCTGCCAGGTCAGGGTCACCTCGATCGACGCCTTGGCCTCTCCGTCGGCGAGCACGGCAAGGGCCTTGCCGGGCTTGGCGGCGAGCTCGATGCCGAAGGTGATGCTCGCCTCGTCCGGCCCGACCGCGGCGGCGGCGTCGAGCACGGCCGCGCCCACCCCGCTGATCACCTCTCCGAGCTGCTCGACCTTGGCCGCGGCGGCGTCGAGCACACCGACGTCCTCGTCGTCCTCCCCGTAGCCCCCCGCGCTGCTGACGCGGGCGAACACCTCGGCGCCCCCGGGCAGTTCGATCTTCTGGATGCGTGTCACGGCTCCCCCGCTCCTGACAGCAACTCGCCTTCCCTTGCTCCCACTTGAGCTCTGCAAGGGTAATGGCCTGCACCGACGGCAGGCGAGACCCCCGCCTCCCCGAGCGGGGCCCCGCCAGGCGCCGCAATACCCTGGAGGGGAGGAACCATCCGGACCAGGCTGTATCAGGAGCGCCCCCTTGTACTTCACCGACCGCGGCATCGAGGAGCTGGAGCAGCGGCGCGGCGAGGAAGAGGTCACCTTCGAGTGGCTCGCCGAGCAGCTGCGTACGTTCGTCGACCTCAACCCGGACTTCGAGGTCCCGGTCGAGCGGCTCGCGACCTGGCTGGCGCGCCTCGACGACGAGGACGAGGACGAGTAGTACACGTCCGGGTACGGGCCTGGCGCCGGCGCTCGCCCGGCGCCATCCCCGTGACCCTCTTCCCTTGACTTCCGACCTCCGCGATATATCGTGTCTTTTGAGAGACGCGATATGTCGCCGTACGCCCGTACGCCCGTCCGCAGGGGAGGCCGGAGCAGTGTCAGCCAGCAACGAGTGGTCGGTCTCCGAACCACGCACCCTCGACCTCGAGGAACCGGTCAAGCACCTCAGCGTCCGCATCGTCAACGGCGCCGTGAACGTCGTCGGCACCGACGAGGACACCGCCCGCCTCGAGGTCAGCGAGATCGAAGGCCCGCCGCTCACCGTCACGTACGAGGGGGGCACGCTCACGGTCACGTACGACGACCTGCCCTGGAAGGGCTTCCTCAAGTGGCTGGACCGCAAGGGCTGGCGCCGCAGCGCCGCGGTCTCCCTCGCCGTACCGGCCGGGACCCGGGTCGAGGTGGGGGTCGTGGGCGCGAACGCCGTGGTCTCGGGCATCGAGGGCCCCACCGATGTGCGCGGCATCAGCGGTGACACCACACTCGTCGGGCTCACCGGCGCGGTCCGCGCCGACACGGTCTCCGGCGGCGTCGACGCCCAGGGGCTGACCGGGGACCTGCGCTTCAACTCCGTCTCGGGCGACCTCACCGTGATCGAGGCGTGTGGTTCCTCGGTACGGGCCGACTCGGTGAGCGGCAACATGATCGTGGACGTGGACGGCAAGGGCGCGGACCTCGCCCTCACCACCATCTCCGGTGAGATCGCGATCCGCCTCCCCCACCCCGCGGACGCCAAGGTCGAGGCCAACACCACGAGCGGCTCGATCTCCAACGCCTTCGAGGACCTCAGGGTGACCGGCCAGTGGGGTGCCAAGCGGATCACCGGCACGCTGGGCGCGGGCAGCGGGCGGCTGAAGGCGACCACGATCTCCGGAGCCATCGCGCTGCTGCGCCGCCCGCCGGCCGAGGACGGAGGACCGTACGACGACGGCCCGGACGACGGCCCGGACGGCGACGGCCCGGACGACGCCGCCCCGACCAGCCCAGGAAAGGTCCTCTGATGCCTCCCGTCTTCGCCCACGGCCGGCTCCGCCTCTACCTCCTGAAGCTGCTGGACGAGGCCCCGCGCCACGGCTACGAGGTGATCCGCCTGCTGGAGGAGCGCTTCCAGGGCCTGTACGCGCCGTCCGCCGGCACCGTCTACCCGCGCCTCGCCAAGCTCGAGGCCGAGGGCCTGGTCACCCACGCCTCCGAGGGCGGCCGGAAGGTCTACTCGATCACCGACGCCGGGCGCGCCGAGCTCGCCGACCGGCAGGGCGAACTCGCCGATCTCGAGCTGGAGATCCGCGAGTCCGTCTCCGAACTGGCGGCAGAGATCCGCGAGGACGTCCGCGGCGTGGCGGGCGACCTCCGCCGCGAGATGCGCGCGGCCGCCCGCCAGGCCCGGACGGAGGGGGCCGCCAAGGAGGGCTGGGAGGGGGCATGGGGCGACAAGGAGGCCTGGCGCCAGGCCAAGGAGGAGATGCGGCGCGCCAAGGACGAGTGGAAGGAGCAGGCCCGCCGCGCCAAGGAGGAGAGCCGGCGCGCCAAGGAGGACGCCCAGCGGGCCCGCAAGCAGGCGCGGGACGCGCAGATCTTCGCGCGCGAGGAGATCCAGAAGATCGTCAAGCGGGTGCAGGAGCAGACCCAGGACCACATCCGCGCGGGCGACTGGCAGCACGCCGTACGCGATGCGCTCGCCGAAGTCACGCGCGAGATGCGGCGAGTGGCGCAGCAGGCGGGGCCGGAGGCCGCCGAGGGGACGGCGACAGCGGGGACGCCCGAGGCGACGGCTGAGGGGACTGCCGAGGGGACTGCGGCCGAGGAGGCGGAGAAGCCCGAGTGGGCCCGGGAGCCCGCCGCGCCCTCGGACGACCCGGCCCGCGACCTCGAGCGGATGCTCGACCGCTTCCGCGACGACGTCCGGGACGCGGCCCGCGACCACGGGGTGAGCCCCGAACAGCTGAAGGAGGCCCGCCGGCACCTCTCGACGGCGGCGGCCCACATCGGCGCGGTGCTGCGCACCCGCTCCCCGCGGTCCCCGCGGTCCTGAGGCGTCAGCCCCAGCGGTAGCCGTCCCCGATGAGGAGGGTGTGCTCCAGCACGTCCTCCATCGGGTCGTCGATCTGGCCGGTTGAGATCAGCGCCACCCGGGGCGCGTTGTGCGAGTTGTGGTGCGTCTCGTCGGCGTGCGCCGCCGCGGCCGGCAGCCCGGCCGCGACCGCCCCCGCCCCGCCCACGACCGCCCAACGCGCCCAGTTCCTCACCCGCTTGTCGTCCACCCGCGTCTCCTCGTCCATCGGATACAGCCCGATCGGCTGCCGACGTGCTCATCCGATGGATGGACGGGGAAGTTACGGGTGTCGGCGCGGCTCGCCGTGCCAGATCGATTCTGCGGGCCCGCGTTCACCGCGGGGCCGCGCCCACCGCGCCCCCGCACTCACCGCGCGCCGGCGCTCAGACCGTCAGCACGACCTTGCCGAAGAGACCCCCGCCCGCCATCTTCTCGAAGCCCTCCCGGGCCCGGTCCAGGGGCAGCACGGAGTCGATGACCGGCCGTACACCCGTGGCCGCACAGAAGTTGAGCAGGTCCTCCAGCTCGTCCTTGGTGCCCATCGTCGAGCCGACGACCTTCAGCTCCAGGAAGAAGATCCGGTTGAGCTCCGCGGACTTGGGGCTGGGGCCGCTCGTCGCGCCGGAGATGACCAGAGTGCCGCCCGGCCTCAGCGACTTGACGGAGTGCGACCAGGTGGCGGCGCCGACCGTCTCGATCACCGCGTCCACCCGCTCCGGCAGCCGCGCCCCCGGCTCGTACGCGTCGATGGCGCCCAGGTCCACGGCCCGCTTGCGCTTGGCCTCGTCACGGCTGGTGGCGTACACGCGCAGCCCGCCCGCCTTGCCGAGGACGATCGCGGCGGTCGACACCCCGCCGCCCGCGCCCTGCACGAGGACGGAGTCCCCGGGCCGTACGCCCGCGTTCGTGAACAGCATCCGGTACGCCGTCAGCCAGGCGGTCGGCAGGCAGGCCGCCTCCTCGAAGGACAGCTCCCTCGGCTTGGGCAGGAGGTTCCAGACGGGGACGGCGACCTGCTCGGCGAAGGTGCCCTGGTAGCGCTCGGTGAGGATGGAGCGGGGCTCCTTCGGGCCGACGCCGTGGCCGGTCTGGCCGATGACGGAGTGGATGACGACCTCGTTGCCGTCCTGGTCGGTCCCGGCGGCGTCGCAGCCGAGGATCATCGGCAGCGACTCCTCGCCGAGGCCGACGCCGCGCAGCGACCACAGGTCGTGGTGGTTGAGCGAGGCGGCCCTGACGTTGACGGTCGTCCAGCCGGGGCGCGCCTCCGGGGCGGGGCGATCGCCCAGCTCGAGGCCGTTCAGCGGCTGGTCACGGTCGATACGTGCGGCATAGGCGGCGAACATGATCCCGAGACTATGACGCGGGCCGGACGCGGCGGAACCGCACACCGGTGTGACGCGCGCCGCGGTCGCTCACGCCGGTGATGCCGATCGGGCCGCGGCGGATCGGCGCCCGGCGTCACCACTTCCCCGCCCCAGGCGCATCATCGCACCTCTACGCACCTCCGCACGGCCACCCTGCCCGTGCCCGAAGTGCCGGCGCGGCGACCGCCCACAGCCGGGTGACGGAGCCCCGAGGCCCACGATCCCCGGGGGGCGAACCACGGCCCGTATGCCGTATCAGTCAATCCCCGCCGGATGGCGGCCGCTGTGGCGTACACGCGCAGCCCGCCCGTCCTGCCGTGGACGATCGCGGCGGTCAATCCCTCCGGTACTGCGCGGGCGAGTCCTTGGTCTCCGGGTCCTCGTACGAGCCCGCCCTGCCCCGGTCCACGTGGAAGGTGGTGAGCGTGGTGACCGGCGAGGCCGGGTCGCGGCGGTCCGCGATCACCCGCATATGGGTGGACCACCGCTCCGGCGTGACCTCGTACACGTCGTAGCCGTAACGATTCCCCTCGAAGTACTGCAGATGCGGGTTGGCCCTGCCCATGACCGGGCCGTTGGTCTGGTTCCAGTCCGTGGAGTACCCGCCCGAGGTGACCGAGTGGGCCGTGAACTCGGTGCCGACGACGGGTGAGGACGCGTCGTCGAAGTCGGGCCGGACGTCGTCCACGAAGGCGGAGTGCCAGTCGCCGGTGATGACGACGAGGTCCTCGAAGCCGGAGTCGTGAACGTGCGTCAGCACCTCTTTCCGCTCGGCGAGGAACCCGTCCCACTGGTCGGTGAACATGTACGGGCCGCCGGGCCTGCCGCGCAGCTGGCTGAGCATGATCGAGTTTGCCCAGCAGTGCCAGGCGTCGGGCGCCCGGTCGATGCCCTGCTTGAGCCAGCTCTTCTGCTCGGCGCCCAGGATCGTGCCGTCGGCGAGGTTCTGCGCGGACCGGTACGAGCGCAGGTCGAGCACCGTCACCTCCAGCAGGTCGCCCCACCTCCGCACCCGGTGGATCTCGGGGTCGGGCAGGGCGGACGCGCCGCTGTCGCGGTGCGGCATGTGCTCGTACCAGGCCTGGTACGCGGCCGCGCGGCGCTGCATGAAGGGCGCGCCGCCGCCCGTGCCGCTGTAGTCGTTCGCGACCTCATGGTCGTCCCAGGTCAGGAACCAGGGGTGGGCGGCGTGCGCCTCGCGCAGAGATGCGTCGCCCTTGTAGAGGGCGTGCCGGACCCGGTAGTCGGCGAGGGTGAAGATCTCGGGCCCGTTGTGGTCGCGGACGGCGTCGCCGCCGACCGGCCCGTGCTCGTAGATGTAGTCGCCGAGATGGACCACGAAGTCGAGGTCCTCGCGGGCGATGCCGCGGTGCGCGGCGTAGAAACCGTCGTGGAACGCCTGGCAGTTGGCGGAGGCGAAGCGGACCCGCGGGACGCTCCCGACGGGTGCGGTCTTCGTACGGCCGGTACGGCTGCGCTTGCCGAGCGCGGTGAAGGCGTACCAGTAGTGCCGCCCGGCGCGCAGCCCGCCGACCGGCACGTGCACGCTGTGGCCGAGGGTCGCGGAGGCGGGCGCCGTGCCGCGGGCGACGACGCGCTTCAGCTCGCTGTCCTCGGCGACGACCCAGCCGACCTCGACGATCTCGGGCAGCTGCTGCTCGGCGGCGAGCGGCTCGGGCGCGAGCCGGGTCCACAGCACGACGCTGCTCGGCTGCGGGTCGCCGGAGGCCACGCCGAGCGTGAAGGGCGCGGGGTCGTAGTCGGCGCCCAGCGCCTCGGCGGCCTCGCGCGCCTGCGCGGGCGAGAGACCAGGGCTCAGCGGCCAGGCGAGGTTGAGGGCGCCCGCGGCGGCCGCGGCCTTCAGCAGATCACGGCGGTTCAGCTTCACGACCGGCCTCCGGCGGTGGGTTCGAGGGTCAGGACACGACGCTTCACGACCGGCCTCCGGCGGTGGTGCCTCCGGTGGGCTCGAGGGTCAGCGATATCGCGTCGGCGTAGCCGTCGTTGGACGTGCCGCTGCCGGAGCGGGTGAAGACGAGCAGCAGCCGGGCGGTGCGCGCGCCGGGCGGCACGGCGGCGCCGACCTTCCGCTCGACGAGGCCGGTGGCCGACTTCCGCTCGGCCGCGGTGACCGGGCCGAGCACGGCCAGCGCGAGCGGGGTCCCCTGCGCGTCCCGGAACTCCACGGAGAGCCGGGCGCCGTCCTCCTGCGTCGCGTATCCGCCGAGCCATGCGCTCGCGGTGAACCGCACGTCGCCCGCGTCCACGGCCGGACGTCCGGTGCGCCCGGTCGCGGGCAGGGTCACGTCCTGAACCAGGGCGGTACGGGGCGAGTTGCCGCCGGAGAAGAACCGGCTGCCGCGCTGCGCGGGCCCGGGGTCGCTCGGCGTCGGGTATCCCCCGCCGACCGCGTACCCGACGAGCGCCGGCGCGCCCTGTCCGACCGTCCATCCTGTGACCGACGGGACCGGCTCGGCGGTCCCTCCCGGCCCGCTCTCGGCGTCCCCGTTGACTACGAGATTCACTGGCGTATGCCTCCCCAACTCCCCGTCCGGCGCTGCGTCTCAGGCATCAGGCATCCCACCAGTCACGAGTGAACCAACGGAAGACCGCAGCGGAACGATGAGGGCGGCGCGGGCCGTTCCCTACGACCCGTCAGCCCTCGTCCGGGGGGACGGGAAACTGCCGAGCCCGGTTGCTCGGGTGGGCGGGATGGGAGACGAGAAACCCGCCGCAGGCGGGCGTCCGGGCGCTGGAGGGCCGCCGCAGGCGGGCGTCCGGGCGCTGGAGGGCCGCCGCCGGCGCGGGGGTGCGAGGTCGTGCCGCGCGCGAGCGAGCCCGTAGCCGCGCAGGGCGACACGGTCAGCCGCCGACGGCGCGCAACCATCCGCAGGACCCGGGAAACCCGCCCACCCAGCTGCACGGGTGGGCGGGTGCGAAGAAAAGCCCGCCGCAGGCGGGCGTCAGGGTGCGAGACGGGCCGTGGCCCACCCCGAGGGGCGAGCCACGGCCCGCACGAACGATCCGCCCGGCGGTGGCTACCGCCGGGCGACGCCCTCCGCCCTCGCCGCCGCGGCCACGGCCGCGGTGACCGCCGGAGCGACCCTCTCGTCGAACGGCGACGGAATCACCTTGTCCGCGCTCAGCTCGTCGGCGACCACCGCCGCCAGCGCCTCCGCCGCCGCCAGCTTCATCCCCTCCGTGATCCGCGACGCCCGCACCTGCAGCGCGCCCGCGAAGATCCCGGGGAAGGCCAGCACGTTGTTGATCTGGTTCGGGAAGTCGCTGCGCCCGGTCGCGACCACGGCCGCGTACTTGTGCGCAACGTCCGGGTGAATCTCCGGGTTGGGGTTGGCCATGGCGAAGATCAGCGACTTCTTCGCCATCTTCGCCACCGCCGCCTCCGCAACCGTCCCGCCGGACACCCCGATGAAGACGTCCGCACCGTCGAGCGCCGACTCCAGCGACCCGGTCAGCCCCGCCTTGTTCGTGAAGCCCGCCAGCTCCCGCTTCACATCCGTCAGGTCCTCGCGGTCCGCGCTGACGATGCCCTTGCGGTCGCAGACCGCGACATCGCCGATGCCCGCCTCGACGAGGATCCTGGCGATGGCGACCCCCGCCGCGCCCGCGCCGGAGATCACGGCGCGCAGCTGCCCGAGCGTACGCCCGGTGAGCTGCGTGGCGTTGCGGAGCGCGGCGAGCGTGACGACGGCCGTGCCGTGCTGGTCGTCGTGGAAGACCGGGATGTCCAGGCGCTCCTGGAGCTTCCGCTCGATCTCGAAGCAGCGGGGCGCGGAGATGTCCTCCAGGTTCACGCCGCCGAAGGACGGGGCGAACCGGGCGACCGTCTCGACGATCTCGTCCGCGTCCCGGCAGTCCAGAGCGATCGGGACCGCGTCGACGCCACCGAACTGCTTGAACAGGATGGCCTTGCCCTCCATCACCGGAAGGGAGGCCTCCGGCCCGATGTCGCCGAGCCCGAGCACCGCGCTGCCGTCCGTCACGACGGCCACGACCTGGGACTTCCAGGTGTAGTCGTGGACGAGCTCCGGCTGCTCCGCGATGGCGCTGCACACTTTCGCGACACCCGGCGTGTAGGCGAGGGACAGGTCGTCCTTGTCCCGGACCGGGACGGTCGCCTGGACGGCCATCTTGCCGCCGCGGTGCAGGGCGAAGGCCGGATCGAAAGGCTCGCCGTCGTCCGTCGTGTCCCTATCGCCGCGAGGATTCACGATCTCCGCTGCCACTTGTTGACCCCTTTGTCTGAATTCTGTCGAGGGTGGCCGCTCCAGGAATGAGGAGCGGGCGGGCACCGCGTCCGCGGCCCTGCGCGGCGGATGGCCGCTGCGCGGGGGGAGGTACGGACGCCGGGCGCGCCGCACACGCGCCCTGAGCCCCGGGTGAGGGGTGTAACCATCGTTTCTACCGCACGACTGTGGCCTGGAACGAGTCGCTTTCGTCACGCGGGTGTACGGCGCGAGGTTTTTCGGCCCCCGCCAACCGGCCGGGGACATATCACGCAAAGGAGTCGCACTGCGGGAACCGCACTTCAGCGGGCGGCGGCATACGCTCGACATGCGGTTACGTGATCCCGATGACGGGATCGCCCGTTATCCGATTTTGACATGGCTGGCCCCCTGTTCGGAGCCGTCCGGATGGCAAGATGCCTCAATCAATCACACGAGGTCGCGACACTCGACGCTGTGCCCGACCCATCGGCTACTCCCTGACTCTCCGGAGGAACCACCAATGACCGCAAGCACCACTCGTCGCCCGGCCGCTGCCCGTACCCGGTTGGCCGCCGCCGGCGCGATCGCGGTCGCGGGCGCCCTGCTGCTGACCGCCTGCGGTGACCAGACCGAAAAGGGCGGCAACGGCGACTCGACCGCCGCGGGCGCCGAGGCGCCCCTGTTCTCGAAGCTGCCCAAGGACATCCAGGACTCCAAGGTCATCAAGGTCGGCTCGGACATCGCGTACCCGCCGGTCGAGTTCAAGGAAGGCGGCAAGACCGTCGGCCTCGACCCGGACCTGGCCGACGCGATGGGCAAGGAGCTCGGCGTGCGGTTCGAGTTCCAGAACGGCACGTTCGACACCCTGCTCACCGGCATGCGCTCCGGCCGCTACCAGATCGCCATGTCGGCCATGACCGACACGAAGGAGCGGCAGAACGGCGTCGACCCGGAGACCGACAAGAAGATCTTCGAGGGCGTCGACTTCGTCGACTACTTCACCGCGGGCGTCTCCATCTACACCAAGAAGGGTCAGACCAAGGGCATCGAGACCTGGGACGACCTCTGCGGCAAGACGGTCGTCGTCCAGCGCGGCACGGTCTCGCACGACCTGGCCAAGGACCAGTCGGCGAAGTGCAAGAAGGGGGGCGAGAAGGTGATCACCATCGAGCCCTTCGACACCGACGTCGAGGCCCAGACCCGGCTGCGCGCGGGCGGCGCCGACGCGGGCGCCAGCGACTTCCCGGTCGCCGCGTACGCCGTGAAGACCTCCGGCGGCGGTAAGGACTTCGAGCTCGTCGGCGAGCAGGTCGAGGCCGCGCCGTACGGCATCGCGGTCGGCAAGAAGAACACCCAACTGCGCGACGCCCTGAAGGCGGCCCTCGAGTCCGTGATCAAGAACGGCGAGTACGACAAGCTCATGGACAAGTGGGGCGTCCAGGACGGCGCGGTCAAGGAAATCAAGATCAACGGCGGTTCCTGACGTACGACCTCCCCCGGTTTCGTACGACTCTCGAGGAACGCTGAAAGGCAACACCCGTGACTGTTCCGATCGACAAGACGGGCCCGGAGGACGCGCCGCCGCCGGGCCCGCCGCCTGAGACCATCAAGGCGATTCCCGTCCGGCACTACGGGCGGTGGGTATCCGGCCTCGTGGTGCTGGGGCTGCTGGCGCTGGTGGTGAATGCTTTCGCCGGTGCCGACATCAACTGGTCGGCCATCCCGGACTTCATGTTCGACTCCAGCGTGCTGGAGGGTTTGTGGAGGACGGTGCTGATCTCGGTGCTGTCCATGGTGGTCGGCCTGGTGCTGGGCATCGTGCTGGCCGTGATGCGGCTGTCGAAGAACCCGGTCACCTCCTCGGTGGCCTGGGGCTACATCTGGTTCTTCCGCGGCACCCCGGTCTTCGTCCAGCTGATCCTGTGGTTCAACCTCGCCCTGGTCTTCCCCTACATCAACCTGGGGTTCTACCGGGACGAGATGAGCGACTTCATGACCCCGTTCATGGCCGCTCTGCTGGGTCTCGGCCTCAACGAGGCCGCGTACATGTCGGAGATCGTCCGGGCCGGCATCCAGTCGGTCGACGAGGGCCAGACCGAGGCCTCGCACGCGCTGGGCATGACCCACGGCAGGACGCTGCGCCGGGTGGTGCTGCCCCAGGCGATGCGGGTGATCGTGCCGCCGACCGGCAATGAGTTCCTGAACATGCTCAAGACCTCGTCGCTCGCGGCGAGCGCCTGCCAGTACCCCGAGCTGCTGCGCTCCACCCAGGACATCGGCCAGACCTCGGGCGCCGTGGTCGAGATGCTGTTCCTGGCCGTGTTCTGGTACCTGGTGCTGACCAGCGTCTTCAGCGTCGGCCAGTACTACCTGGAGCGGTATTACGCTCGAGGCACGGTGCGCAGCCTGCCGCTCACCCCGCTCCAGCGGATCAGGGCGTTGGGCATCTTCAAGCGGTCCCCGGAGGTGCGGGCATGAGCGCGATGGTCAAGGCCGAGGGCGTGCACAAGTCCTTCGGTGCCGCCCACATCCTCAAGGGCATCGATCTCGAGGTGGCCCCGCGTGAGGTCTTCTGCCTGATCGGCCCCTCCGGCTCGGGCAAGTCCACCTTCCTGCGGTGCATCAACCACCTGGAGAAGATCAACGCCGGGCGGCTCTACGTGGACGGCGAGCTGGTCGGCTACCGGCAGCGGGGCGACAAGCTCTTCGAGCTCAAGGACAGCGATGTCGCGCGGAAGCGGCGCGACATCGGCATGGTGTTCCAGCGGTTCAATCTCTTCCCGCACATGACCGCGCTGGCCAACGTCATGGAGGCCCCGGTCCAGGTGAAGGGGGAGACCAAGGCGGTCGCGCGGGAGCGGGCGCTGCGGCTGCTGGACCGGGTGGGCCTGGGCGACAAGGCCGCGTCCTACCCCTCGCAGCTGTCCGGCGGTCAGCAGCAGCGGGTGGCCATCGCCCGCGCGCTGGCCATGGAGCCGAAGCTGATGCTCTTCGACGAGCCGACGTCGGCGCTGGACCCCGAGCTGGTCGGGGACGTGCTGGATGTCATGCGCGGCCTGGCCGAGGACGGCATGACCATGATCGTGGTCACCCACGAGATGGGCTTCGCCCGCGAGGTCGGCGACGCGCTGGTGTTCATGGACGACGGCGTCGTGGTCGAGTCCGGCCACCCGCGCGACGTCCTGACCGACCCGCAGCACGAACGCACCAAGTCGTTCCTGTCGAAGGTGCTGTAGGCATACATCGCGTGGGGCCCTCCGCAGTGCGCTTGCTGCGGAGGGCCCCACGCGTCGTGCGGTCGGCACGCATTGCTCAGTGATCACGCGTCGTGCGGTCAGCACGCGTGGTGCGGTCGTACGGGCGTGGGCTCACTGGAGCCCGAGGATCGCCGCGCGGCCGGGTTGCCGAAGATCTTGAAACGCTCGGCCGCCGGCCTGGCCTGCCAGGCCGCCCAGTCGGCGCGGGCCACCGTCTCCGTCATCCCGTCCCCTCCACCTCGTCCGCCCTCGTAATACCCTCGGAGCAGCAACGTCTGTTACACCGCCCGCGACCGACGCGAGACCGCATCCGTAAGGAAGACAAGTGGAACTGGCCTATTACTCGGACTATGCCGTCCGCCTGGTCAACAGTGAGGACCCGCCCCGCGGCAAGGACGGGCTCACGTCGGTCGATGCCGTGCGGGCTCTCTTCGGTGGCGGCTCCCAGGCGGCGCGGCGCGCGACCGACGCCGACGTGACCCGGCTGCGCGCCGTACGGGCCCGGCTCCGCGCCGTCTTCGAGGCGGCGGACGAGGGCGAGGAGGTCCGGGCGGTGGACCTCCTCAACGCGCTGCTGATGGAGTTCCCGGTGAGCCCGCAGATCTCCGGGCATGAGCTCCGCGACGAGGACGGCCGCCCCAAGTGGCACATGCACATCGCCGACCACGCGGCGAACGCGACCGCGGGCTACACCGCGGCCGCCGTCATGGGCCTCGCCTTCCAGCTCACCGACCTAGGCGTCGACCGGCTCGGCATCTGCCGGGCCACCCCCTGCCGGAACGCCTATCTCGACACGTCGACGAACCGGTCCCGGCGCTACTGCTCGGACCGCTGCGCGACGCGCGCCAACGTGGCCGCCTACCGCGCGCGCAAGCGCCTGGAGACGGAGCGGTCGGGCCGGCCGCCCGGCGACCGTACGGACGAGGGCGCGGTGGAGCGCACGAGCCGCACGGCGGAGAAGACCCAGGCCAGCAGCGCGGCCGGCGACCGCTGACCGTCGAGTGCGCCCAGCGGGCGCAGCCGCACACGGGCGCGGGCGAGCACGAACTCCTCCGGCACCGGGCCGAATTCCCGGCTGTCGTTCTCGGTGTACGGGTTGTCGCCCAGCACCCACCAGCCGCCCTCGCGCCGCTCCACGGCGCGCTTCACGATCAGCAGGTCCTGCTGCATCGGGTGGCGCAGCACGATGACGTCACCGGGGCGCACCGGGGCACCGTAGTGGACCACGAGCCGGTCGCCCGGCTTCAGCGTCGGCACCATCGAAGGACCGACGACGTCGGCGAGCCCGAAGGCCCGAGCCGCCCGTTGCTCACGGTCCGGCTCCGGCTCACGCCCGAGACCGTGTCCACGGCCCTGACCACGTTCGCTGCGTCCGCTGTGTTCACCGCGTACGCCGCGATCACCGTGCTCGCCGTCTTCACCGCGCTCGCCGTGTTCAAAACCCTGCCACCGGCCACCTTCCGGCATCCGGCACCTCCCGGCTCCCGGTCCGTTCCTCCACCAGTACCAGCCTGACACTGGACTTTTGTCCTAAGCCCCCTGGGGCACTCGCGAAAACGCCTCGCCCAGGGAGTAATCTCCCACCTGAGAAGACGATCACGAGGAAGGACAGCTCTATGCTCTCCCGCCTGTTCGCCCCGAAGGTACAGGTCAGCGCCCACTGCGACCTGCCCTGCGGTGTTTACGACCCGGCCCAGGCCCGGATCGAGGCCGACTCGGTCAAGGCCATCCAGGAGAAGTACCAGGCCAACGAGGACGCGCACTTCCGCGCCCGGGCCATTGTCATCAAGGAGCAGCGCGCGGAGCTCGCCAAGCACCACATCTCGGTGCTCTGGAGCGACTACTTCAAGCCGCCGCACTTCGAGAAGTACCCGCACCTGCACCAGCTGGTCAACGACGCCCTGAAGGCCGCGAGCGCCGCCAAGGGCTCGACGGACCCGGCGACCGGCCAGAAGCTGCTGGACCTGATCGCCGAGATCGACAAGATCTTCTGGGAGACCAAGAACGCCTGATCTTGATTTATCCCCTCTGACCTGTGGTTTTTCTTCACCGCAGGACGTTTCGGTCCGCACCCGGTCCGCAGGACTCCGAGCACGGAGTCCATGACGGACCGGGTGCGGTCGTATGCGCCGGTCCACAGGTGCGCGTGGATCCGCAGGTGATGACGGCGGATGCCTGCCCGAGCACCACCTGGACCCGCTGGACGCGGAGGGCCTTGTCGGTGATCCACGTGACTGCATCGCCCGCGATCGCCGCCTCCTGCCACTTCACTCATGCTGGGTCTTGTCCTCATGCGAAAGGGGCCCGAGTTTGTCCCAGGGGCTGGATGCATGCGACCGACCTGGCGGGAGAGGGTTTGCAGTACCTGGCTGGCCTTGGGGGTGTGAGTGGATCCATGCCAGGCCGCCGATATCGAGATGGTGGCGTGCGCGGGTCACGGCAACGTATGCGAGACGCGCTTCGCCGGGGTGAATCCGGCCGGGGCGGCCGAGAGCGTCTGGTTCGGGCTCGGGGAAGTCGTCACCGATGCGTACGCTCGACCACTCACGCCCCTTGGCCTTGTGGACGGTGGAGACGGTCACATCGCATTGGTCCTCCGCTCCGAGGCGGTCTACGGCGCCGAGTGCGGCCTCGGTGCCGATGTCGTCGATCAGCTCGACCCAGGGGAGAAGGTCAGCGCCATTTGGATCGTTCTCGGCGTACTCCTGTAGCTCGCCCCACGTCTTGAACAGGAACAACTCGTGGTGACGGGTTCCCTTGCCTGCCTTCAAATCACGGGCGGCCATGGCCAGACTGCGCAACGAGCCGCCTCCGCCGGCCATGGCAACCTGACGACCGTCATCCATGAGGTGGAGCACTTCGCTCATCGCTCCACCGTTGGTCCGGCACAGAATCGCGTCCGGACTCTTGGCCTCCTCGATCCGTGTCGTGATCTCGGAGTGCCCGGTCAGGCGTAGCGGGGAGCGCGTGATGGCAAGCCAACGGTTGGCTTCATCTGCCAGTGCGGAGCCGAACCGGAAGGACTGGGACAAGCTGAGGTGGGTGCCATTGAAGCCGGTCATGATGTCGCGAGCGCCGCGCCAACTGTAGATCTGCTGGGCGGAGTCACCAACCAACACCAACTGGGCGTGATCACGCTGCCCCATGAGGACATACTCCAGGGCGGGATTGGTGTCCTGAGCCTCGTCGAGGAGTAGGTAGTCGCCGGCGATGTAGGGATCAGTTAACTGCCAGACCTTTAGGTAGTGGTCATGGTCGACCCGCAGCTTGTCACCGTCGGGGCGACAAAGATCTTCCCAGGCGTGCTGTGCGTAGGGCAGGACAGCGCTCGTAAGGACACGATGGATCTGCGGGTCCTCGGCGCCACGCTGAACGGGAACGTGCTGAGGACCCAGCTCGCGGTCCGCGGACTGGCAGTACCGCAGCACCGTTTGTTTGGTGACATATGCCAGATTGGTTGCCTCGAAGACCTTATGCCCCACGGTCAACGCCCTGCGGAGGCCAAGGATTTCCGCCGTCCTCCATGCCGGTACGCGTGCACCTCCGAACCGGTGCCGGTACTGATATCCGACGGCGCGGTAGGCGAGTCCGTGGCCCGTGCTGCACTGTACGCGCGACGGGAATCGACTGGCTGCCTCGTCTTTGATCGCCCGGTTGAACGCGATGTAGACACCGCGGCGCGAGAGGTCGGAAGCAGCCAGAAGCTCCAGGGTGGAAGTCTTCCCCGTGCCCGCGCCGGCCTGCAGGACCAGGTCGTCGCCGGCAGTGAATCGTCGAATGGCAGCCTCTTGCTCCTCCGTCGGCCTCAGCAAGGTCAACTCCCGCCCTCCCAGCTCTCGTGCGGCGCCGCCGCTGTGATCGTTCCCGTACAGGCGGAGGGTGCCAGATCCCGCTGACATTCGCGGCCAGGAATCCGAACACCCCGGAAATCTGTCCGAATTCTTCAGGCTCGCTCGGGGGAAATCCGTAAGGAATCATGATGCGGAGACCCGTGCGCGTCTGCGCCCTTGTGTGCGCCCCGCGTACCGGCGTTAGCGTCCGGCCCTTGCTGTACCACTGAGCGTGATTCGGGGGCCCAATGGTGAGGGACGCAGCGGAAGTACTGAAGGACCTGTCGAAGCCGTGGAACGTACAGGCCCGCTCATCCTCCGCCCAACTGAGGAGCGGTGTATGAAGAGCGGGGGGCGCCCGTGGCAGCTTGTTGTTCCAGCCGGTGGCGACGCACTACGGCAAGAACGGCTGACGCGAGACCTACATGCCGCGCTGGGGAGCGCAGACGGGCTCGCCGTCGGGTTCGTCGATGGCGACGAGTCCGTCGAGGCCGGTCACAAGGGCGCCGGTGTGGGAGATGTGGCGCTATGGGCGGCCGCAGTCGCAGCCTCCCGCCCGATCTCCCAGATCCTGATCACGCTGATCACGGAATGGTGTGGCAAGGAACGGCACCGCAAGGTCGAGCTCACCTACGAAGAAAACACCGTCACGATCACAGGTCGGCCGGACGCGGCTCAGGAGCGAATGGTCCGCGACTTCCTGGACAAGGTGAGCGGCGACGTAAACGGCAGTACGGGAGGCGACGCCTCGTGACCCGGCTGATCCGTCGCAGGGCCCTGCTGATCGGCAACGACCGGTACGACGACGGTCGCTTCAGCGCTCTGCCGTCCACTCAGGCGGACATCTGGGAACTGCGCCAGGTCCTGGAGCACCGCAACATCGGCGCCTTCGCCTCGGTCATGACCCTGACCGACCTCACCGCAGACGACATGCGGCAGGCCATCAGCGAGTTCCTCGAGAGCTGTGACCAGGACGAGTTGGCCCTGGTGTACGTATCCGGGCACGGAACCCGACTGGTCCAGTCCGGCGGAGAGTTCTCTTTCATCGCCACGGACACGGACTTCGACCGGATCGCGGAGACCGGAGTGAGCGCCGGCTTCGTCAACGAGCAACTGGAGCAGTGCTGGGCTCCGCAGAAGGTCATGATGATCGACTGCTGCCGTAGCGGCGGATTTGCCGTGGGGCTGCGCACCTCCGACCGGCAAGCCGCGTCGGTGGCGAAGTCCGGCGAGGAAGCCCTGCTGACCAGCCGTGGCGTCTACGTACTGTCCTCCTCACGGGCCGGTGAGGACTCCTACGCCGACACCGTGGGCGCCGCCGAGGTGAAGCCGTCCGCCTTCACGACCGAGGTGATCGAGGCGCTGCGGACGGGGAAGGTGGGCAAGGACGGCAGCGGCGAAGTGTCGGTGGACGATCTGTTCCACTACGTCAACCGGCGTATGCGGGCCCAGGGCGGCGGCCGCCAGGTGCCGGTGAAGTCCGCGCACGGCGTCGACGACCGCATCGTCCTCGCCAGCTGCCCGCTCGGCAGCGCCCCGCTCCTCGTGCCGCTGAGCCGTAGGCCAGCGGCACAGCCAGAGGGTCCAGTGCGTCCCCAGCCCAAGGCGGCGCTGCCCCAGCCCACATGGAACGATCTCCTGGACTACTACCGGGAGTGCGTTCTGTCGGATGACACCGAGACGCCACTGATGTCGGTCGGCGATCATGACACGTCGTACGTCTGCCTCTCCGGCTCGGAGCGCTTCTTGGCCGGTGACGTGGACGATGACGGCTGCACGGCTCTCCCCGCGGAGGCGGCCTCGCTCGTCGAGTCGGCGGCGGAGCACGATGCCGAACTCTGGGCGGGCTATCCCGCCGTGGTCCTCAACGGACCGCGCGGTGGGCGCCCCTGGCGCCACCCGAAGTTCGCTCCGCTGCTGGTGCGCCGCATCGAAATCGTCCACCAGGACGGCCAGGTGCGCCTGAAGCCGTACGGTCCCGTCCAGCCGCATCCTCGTCTGGCCCGGGACTGGCTGGGTGAAGAAGAAGCCGCCCAGCTTGCCGACACGTACCAGCCCACCTGGCATCGCGGGCAGCACGATCGCATGGCCGTCGAGGTACGCAACCTGCTCACGCAGGAATTCGAGTTGCCGTGCGTGCAAGAGCCACGCCCCGATCAGCTCGACGACCACATCGATGTACGTACGCCCGGCCACGGAGCTCGCAACGCCGCCGTCCTCTTCCTGGCGCTTCCCGACACCAACTTCACGAAGAAGCTGATCGACGACTTCGACGCCATCGCAAGACTCACGACCCGCATACCTTCGACGGCACTCGCCGCCCTCTCCCCCGATCAGGCAGAGCGGACGCAGGCTCTCGCGCGCTCGGAATCGGCGCCCGCACGTCTGGTGACGCCTCTGCCCTGCAACGAGGCTCAGGCCGCGGTCCTCAACTCCGCGATGACGCACCGCCTCACCGTGGCGACCGGGCCACCGGGCACTGGAAAGAGCCAGCTCGTGGCCAACCTCGTTGCCACCGCGGTGGCCGGCGGCCAATCCGTGCTCGTGGCGTCCAACAACAACGAGGCCGTGGACGAGGTCTGGCGTCGTTGCGAGAAGCTAGTCCCCGGCACCGTGGTGCGCACCGGTTCCGCCCGGGCGAAGGCGATGGACTACACGCAGACCGAGGCCACCGCCCTCCACGCGCTGCGCGCCATGGCGATTCCCACACACACCGTGGCCACGGTGGCCATGGATGCGGAGGTGGCAAGCGGCCGGCTGTCACACGTGCGGCAGGACCTCGCTCGTGCGGCAGTACTCGAGAAGGAACTGCGCCGCGCAGGCGAGGCCCGGGAGGAACACGCCCATCAGCTCGGCATGCCGGCAGCCGAACTCGTCAGCCTCCTTGCGGAGGTGACGGACCTGGATCAGGTGATGCACAAGGCGAAACGCCTCGCCCGCGCACGCATCCTCGGCAGACAGCGGCGCAACCGCCTGCTGCGCCGAGTCGGTCTTGGCACCTACAACGGTGACTCCGCCGAGGGCTGTATCGCGCTTGCCGACTTCGCGGCCGCGGAGGCGAACTGGCGCCGCAGACACGGACAGGCAGCGGATGTGCATGATGACGAACTTGCTGCGGCGCTGAACACGGCGGAGCAGGCCGTCCAGAACAGCTCGCGTGCCCTCCTGGAGACCACAGTCCAGACCAATGCCCGCAGAGGACGTCAACCCATCCTCGGCCTGCTGAGTGCGCGGGACAGTGGCCGCAGCGACTGGCCGGCAGTGAAGGCGGCCCTGCCCGCGGTGCCCGCCTGGGCCGTGACCAGCCTCTCGGCGCGACGATTCCCACCCGAGCCCGCACTCTTCGACCTGGTCATCATCGACGAGGCCAGCCAGTGCGCCATCCCGCACGTCCTGCCTCTGCTCTTCCGGGCGCGACGCGCCCTGGTCATCGGCGATGCCATGCAGCTGCCGCACATCGCGAAGATAGGCCCGGAGCGCGAGGCCCTCATCCGGCGCAAGGCCGGGCTGCGTTCCGACTGGCAGGAGAAGCAGCGCCTCGCGTACCGGCGGCACTCCGCCTTCCACGCTGCCGAACGCTCCGCGGGAGGCACCCTGCTCCTCAACGAGCACTTCCGCTGCCACCCGGCCATCGCGGCCGTCTCCAACGGGCTTTTCTACGACGGCGGATTGACCGTCCTCACAGACACCCGGGACCGGCCGTCCCTACCTCGTCCCCCGATCTTCTGGTCCCATGTGGCAGGAAGGGCCGCTCGCCCTCACCACGGGAGCTCATGGGTCAACGGCGACGAGATCAGTCAGGTGGAACGCTTCGTACGGGATCTGCTGGAGCACTTGCCGGCCGAAGCCACCATCGGCGTGGTCACCCCCTTCAAGGGCCAGGCCGAAGAGCTGCGCAGCCAGTTGCGCCGATACGACCAGGAACGGCTGCGCGTCGGCACGGTGCACACCTTCCAGGGCGGTGAGCGCGACGTCATGGTGTTCTCTCTCGTCGCCGGTGAAGGGATGTACCCCGGCGCAATCAGCTGGGTCGACCGCCAGCTCAACCTCTGGAACGTTGCGATCACCCGAGCCCGCAGCCACCTCATCGTGGTGGGAGACGCGGGCCTCTGGAGAAAAAGAGGCGGTGTCGCCGCGACCCTGTTGGAGGCCGCCGGTGACATCGTTCCTCGTGCTGGCGAAGGCGAGACGGACGAGCTGTTGAAACGCCTCTACCAAGAGCTGTCCACACAACCGGGTACCAGCGTCGCGCTCGGAGAAAAGATCAATGGACACCCCGCCGATGCGATCCTGAGAAAGGCCGAGGACGCTCCGACTGCTGTGTTGTTCGACTCTGGTCCGAGCGACGACAGCAACGCGGCACGACACCTACGACTCATGCTGCACCGCAAGAAGCTTCTGGACGGCGGCAAGCACGGAGGCACCGCCATGCGTTATCCCGCCTGGAAGCTGTACGAAGATCAAGCGGACTGAGCGTGCGAGAGGCCGCCGAACTCCGCCCCCGCTGAGTAGCCACCTCAAGCCCTCCCTCCGCCGTCCCTTGCCGAGGAGTGTGGGCAGTGCCTGACAGACGGGAAAGAGCGCCCCTTGGTCATGGCCGAACACCGGCGCTGAGCGAGCCCATTGCCGCAGCCCACATCACCCACCCGCTCACGCGCACGGGACGTGCGCGCGTGGGTGGCTGCGGAGTCGTAGTCGCCGAGGCGTACAGCTCAAGGAGCGGATGGCTGACGTACGAGCGAGCGAGGCGCGCAACGTCAGCCTCCAACTGTTCCAGGAGCTTGTCGGCGAGGTTGGCGGCCTCGCGGACCTCACGGCGGCCCTCTCCCGTCTCGGGCTCGGAGCGCTCCAGCGCCACCACGGGCAGGGTCCGGGTGGTACGGGTCTGGTAGTCGGCGTATCCGGGCTCCGCGCGCACCACGCGCGCGAACAGCCGGTCGCGCCGCGCGCCCTCGGCGGGGACCGCGACCGCCTCGAAAACCTCGGTCCCGAGCTCCACACGCACGAGGGGATGGGCGAGCAGGTTGTGGTACCAGGCGGGATGACGGGGCGCGCCGCCGGCGGACGCGACGACCAGCAGCAGGCCGCCGTCGCGGACGTAGCCGAGGGGAACGGTGTGCTCCTGCCCCGACTTCGCGCCGGTGGTGGTCAGCAGAAGGAGGTCGCCGCCCTCGAAGGGACCACCGACCTTTCCTCCGTTGGCTCGGAACTCCTCGATGATCGGTTGGTTGAAGGATGTGGGCGTGGGCATGCGGTGTCGGGTCTCCAGAGAAAGTGTGGGGAGGTGCGGGGATCCGCGGACGGTTCGCCGGGACACGGGCACACGGCAGCCGTCTGCAGCATGACGTACTTGGGGGGCGTACGGACGTCACGCCCTGTGTGCCGGGCATCCGGGCACCGCAGGGAATAAGGGACTACGCGCGGAACAAGGGACCTCGCGCGGAGGCACTTACGTCAGGCGCGGCCTGTGGAATACGAACCCATGGCATCGTCCCTTCGCGAAGGGTGCCCGCCCAACTGCCAACCGGCCCACTGCTCTTTGGTCGGCGTCACGCGACACGCCCATCATTACAACCACCCGGTAGCCGCCTGTCAACGCGGAAGATCCTCCCGGTCCTCCGCCTCCGGGGCGGAGGACCGAAGTCTTCGTCAGGCCGGATCCGGGCGTATGCCGCGGCGCAATAACTCGCCCATGCACAGGTCGCACGGGGCGATCCGCGGGTCCCGGAGGGCCTTCGTCGCCTGGTCGGCGTTGAGCGTCGGCTCTCCCTCCCTCCAGCAGCCGCGGCGGTGGATGGTGCCGCGTCGCGTTACGCCGGGCCGGGTCCGCTCCCAGATGACCCACCACTCCACGTCGGTCCGGCCCCCGCGCTTCTCGGCCTTCACGATGGCGGCCTGGACGGCGGCGAGCTGGAGCCGGAGGTACGTCTCGAGGACGCGGAGGCGCGGCAGGTCGGGCGGCAATTCGTGCACGTGTTCGAGTCTAGGGGCGGGGTCGGGCCTCCTGCTGAACGGACCGGCTGAACGGACCGGGCGAAGGGTCACGCGCGCCGGGGCGCCATTGCCAGCAGGGCGAAACCGAGGGCGAATGCCAGCATCGTGAGCACGCCGCGGGGCCAGAAGATGTGGCTGTCGGTGAAGGACCAGCAGGCGATGAGGAGCAGCACCGCGCCGGGCAGGACGCGTGCCCGATGCCGTAGGAACAGCGCGACGGACGCGGCGAGTACGGCGCCGCCGAGGGCGTGGGCGCCGGCGTGACCGAGGGCGTCGCCGGTGCGGAAGAGGGGGTGCACGACGGTGCCGGGGTGCGCGCCCGCGTGCCCGCGGACCGTTCCTGCGGCGATCCCGGCCACCGCGTCCAGACCGGTGTAGAAGACCGCGTAGCCGAAGGCGCCGGCCCACGCGACGACGGTGGCAGCACCGGCCGCGTCACGGCCCGGCCGCCCCCACAGCGGCACCACCACGCCCAGAGCCAGCAGAGGAAACAGCGGCAGCAGCCAGATGTGCAGACCGGCCCAGTGGCCGGCGGTGGACCGGGTGAGCACGTCCGGGTGAACCAGCCCGGCCCCGGCCAGCATCAGGGGCGGAGCGCTGACGAGGACGATGTCGCGGAGGGCGATGGTGCGGAGGGCGATGGTGCGGAGGGCGGGGCCCAGCTCGCTGGTGGGCATGCCCGCGAGCGTAGAGGAGCGATACGGCCCGGCAGGGCGGGAACGACCCGCGTAAGCGAACCGTAAGACATGCGGCCCGCCTGCACGCGCGTGTAGGCGGGCTGTCGGTCGCGTATAGGGGCCCGCTGCGAGGGTCGTTGGGACAGGGGCCCGGCCCCGCGCCGGAGGGCCGTGCCCACTGGTCGGCCGCGTGGCCGCACCAGTACAGCTGCCAACCCCTACACGCATCCTTCAGGAGGTTCGTTCTATGGAGCAGCCGCTGCCCGTACGGCTCGTCCAGGTCACCGAGGTCAAGCGGGTCACGCCGCGCATGGCCCGCATCACTTTCGGCGGGGACGATCTCGCGGATTTCGGCCTCGACGGCCCCGACCAGCAGGTGAAGTTGTACTTTCCCAAACCGGGCCAGGCCGTGCCCCGCCTTCCCGAGGCGGGGACGGATGGCGACGTCATGCGGTGGTACGAGGCGTTCAGCGCGATCCCCGAGGACGAGCGGCCCTGGATGCGCAGCTATACGATCCGCGCGCACCACCCACAGCACCGCACCATCGACATCGATTTCGTCCTGCACCACGACGCGGGCGGGGGCCCGGCGACGCGGTGGGCGGGGGCCGCCGCGGCCGGGGACACGCTAGGGATGTTCGGGCCGTCGGCGATGTTCGCCAGGCCCATCCCTCTCGGTACGACCGACTGGCTGCTGCTGGCCGGGGACGAGGCTGCGCTGCCCGCCATGAGCACGCTGATCGAGGCGCTGCCCGAGGGCGCTCGCGCGGTGGCCTGGATCGAGGTCGCCGACGCGGCCGAGGAGCAGCGGTTCGAGACGGCGGGCGAGTTGACCGTCCACTGGCTGCACCGCGGCACGGACCCGGCCGGGCACGGCCCCACGCACAACCAGTCGCTCGGCCCCACGCACAACCAGTCGCCCGGCCACGCACACAGCCAAGCGCACAGGCACGCACAGGGCCGGGCGCTCGTCGAAGCCGTGCGCGCAGCGGAGTTCCCGTCCGGGTCCGGTTCGGTGTTCGCCTGGCTCGCCGGTGAGGCGGGCACCGTACGCGCGCTGCGGCGGCACCTGGTCAACGACCGCGGCATCGACAAGAGGTCCATCGACTTCACCGGGTACTGGCGGCTCGAGCTCACCCAGGACGACGCCCCGACCCCGGACGATCTCGCCGACGCACGGGAACTCCTGTCGCACGCCCGGTAGTGACCGGGACCTCGTCACGAGCCCTCAGACCAGGGCGGCGGCTTCCTTCACCGTGAGGCCGCCGCCCTCCGCGTACGCACGCTCGTACGCCGCCGCCTCCAGCACCCCCCGCACCGCACCCTCCGCCCGCTGCCGGATCTCGGCCTCGTCCGGAAACGGACGGAGACCGAAGCCCCCGGTCAGGGCGTTACGGTCGTACGCGCCCAGCAGCCGCGCCCCGTCCTCCGCCCCGCCCAGGTGCGCCTTGGCCCAGGCCGCGCCCAGGAACTGGTCGGTGACGAGCCGCGGCGCCACCAGATAGGCCAGGCTCTCAAAACGCCGCACCGCCTCCCGGATGTGTCCCTCGGCCTGCCCGTACTCCCCGTCCAGGCAGTCCAGCCAGCCGCGCAGCCCCGCCGCCACGCCGCCGAAGAACGCCGGTGTGCCGGGCGGGAACGCCCGCTCCGTCTCGTCCAGTTGCTCCCGCGCCCGCCCCGTACGCCCCGTGCGCCCGTAGTGCTGGATGAGCAGCAGCCCGGCCGTGCTGATGGTCTCCCCGCCGAACCGGCGCGACTCCGCCACCGCCTCGAGCAGCAGCCGCTCGGCGCGCTCCCGGGCCCCGGTGTCGACGGCGGTGCGCAGCCGTACGTCCGCAAGCCGGGCCTTGAACACCGGGACCTGGAGGCGGGCGCCGATCCGCGCGGAACCCTCCATCGCCCGCTCGAAGTCAGCGGCGGCCTCCTCGTACCTCCCGCGCCGCTCGTACGCCTCCCCGCGCGCGGACAGCGACTCGGCGATCCCCCACGGGTCCCCGGCGCGCTCGAACAGCTCCAGCGCCTGGTCGGCGTCGTGCGCGGCGCGGTCCAGCGCGTCGGGGCGGTGGCGCAGTTTGGCGCGCATCAGCAGCGTGAAGCCCAGTTCCCAGCCGTGGTCAGGCCCCAGCTCCCGGCAGTCGCGCACGACGGCGTCCAAGGTCTCCTCGAGACTGGCGAACTCGCCCGTCATCAGCCGGGCGAAGTACCACACGGAGCCCGGCTGCCGGCAGGTCTGCGGCTGTCCCTGCCGGTACGCGGTCACGATCCGGCCCAGATACGCCTGGGCCTCGGGCTTCGCCAGGTCGGCGGCGTCGTCCTCGGTGCTGCCTGCGCGGATCATCAGCCGTACTCCGCGCCTGGCCTCCCACAGCTGCTCCTCGGGCCAGGGCGGCGGAGCGTCCGTGCACCGGTCGCGCAGGGGTACGGCCGCCTGTACCGGCTCGTCGAAGGGGTCGGGTGCCAGCGTGGCGACCGCGGCCGACCAGATACCGGCGTCCACATGGTGGCCCAGCAGCTGCCAGAACCAGCTCATGGACAGCACAAGACAGAGCGCGTCCTGCTCCTCCCGCAGGTCAACTGCCGTGCGCAGCGCGGTCCGTACGTTGTCGTGCTCCGCCTCGAACCGCTCCAGCCACTCCACCTGCCGCGGCCCGCGCAGCTCCCCTTCACCGGTCCGGGCCAGCTCCCGGTAGGCGGTCAGATGGCGCCGCTCGACGGCCTCCCGCTCACCGGACGCGGCCAGCCGCTCGCCCGCGTACTCGGCGACGGTCTCCAGCAGCCGGTAGCGCATCCCGCCTCGCCCGTCCGGGGCGGCGACGACCAGCGACTTGTCGACAAGGGAGCTGAGCGGCCCGACGACATCACCTGGAAGACCCGCATCCGCACACACCGCCTCCGCCTCGTCCAGTCGGCAGCCGCCCGAGAAGACCGCCAGCCGCCGCAGGACGGCCCGCTCGCCCTCGTCCAGCAGGTCCCAGGACCAGTCCACCACCGCCCGCAGCGTCTGCTGCCTGGGCAGTACGGTCCTGCTTCCGCAGCTCAGCAGCCGGAAGCGGTCGTCCAGCCGGTCCGCGATCTGCCGTGGCGTGAGCGCCCGCAGCCGGGCCGCGGCCAGCTCGACGGCGAGCGGAAGCCCGTCGAGCCTGCGGCAGATCTCGGCACACGCCGACGGGTCCTCGTCCGTGCGGAATCCGGGCCGCGCGGCCCGGCCGCGGTCGGCGAGCAGCCGCAGCGCCGTCTCCTGCGGCAGCGGGCCCACGGGCCGTACGGACTCGCCGGGCACGCCCAGCGGCTCCCGGCTGGTGGCCAGTACGGTCACCCGGGGGCAGGAGGTGAGAACGGTCTCCGCCAACTCGGCCGCGGCGCCGATCACATGCTCGCAGTTGTCCAGCACCACCAGCATCCGCCGCTGCCCGCAGTGCTCCACCAGCTGCGCGAGGGGATCCCGGGCCCGGGCCGCCCGGGCCGCCGCCGACTCGGGCGCGCTCAGCTCCTGCGCCGCGCTCCGCACCCCGGTCGTACGCGCCCCGAGCGCCGTCAGCACCGCCTCCGGCACCGTCCCCGGATCCCGTACGGGCGCCAGCTCGGCCAGCCATACGCCGTCCGGCCACGCCCCGGCGGCAGCCGCCTCGGCCGCGGCCTCCGCCGCCTCCAGCGACAGCCGGGTCTTGCCCGCGCCGCCCGGGCCGGTCAGGGTGACCAGCCGCTGCCCCCTCAACTGCTCGGTCAGCTCCGCCAGTTCCGTCTCCCGCCCCACGAAGGAGGTGAGCCGGGCGCGAAGGTTGCCGGGCGGGTGCGCCCCGTCCCCTCCCGGGCGGTCCGGGGACGCGGGCTCTGACGGAGGTCCGGCTGCGAAGCCCCCGGGCTCGGAAAGGGCTGCTCCGGTGGGGACGGGGGCCGGGGAGAGCAACTCCGCGTACAGCGTGCGCAGTTCGGGCCCCGGATCGGCGCCCAGCCGGTCGGCCAGCCGAACCCGCACCTCCTCGTACGCCTGCAGCGCCTCGGCCTGCCGCCCCGCTGCCCGCAGCGCACGGATCCGCAGCGCCTGCAGCGGCTCGTCCAGGGGATGCCCCGCGGTCAGCGCCGCCAGCTCGGCCAGCGCACCCTCCGCCCGGCCCGCCGCCACCTCCGCTGCCAGCCGGAACCTGCACGCCTCCGCATACCGCCGATCGGCCCGTACGGTCAGCGGCTCACCGTCCCGGCCCGGCAGATCCGCCAGCACCGGCCCGCGCCAGAGCGCCAGCGCCTCGTCCAGCACCGCGGCCGCCTTCTCGGCCTCGCCCTCGTCCAGCGCGGCGGAGCCCTCCGCCGCCAGTCGCTCGAAGCGGAAGAGGTCGATCTCGTCCCGCTCCGCGGCCAGCCGGTAGCCCGCGGTCCCGGGCGCCGAGACCACGGTCTCCTTGCCCAGCGCTCGTCGCAGCCGCCCGACGAGCGCCTGGAGCGCGGCCGTCTCATCGGCGGGCGATGCCTCGTCCTCGCCCCACACCTGGGCGGCCAGCCGTCCCGTCGGCACCGCCCGGCCGCCGCCCGCGGCCAGCGCGGCCAGCAGGGCCCGCAGCCGTGCCCCGGCGAGCGGCACCTCGGTGCCGTCGGGGCGGAGCACTTGCGTGGCGCCGAGTACGCGATAGCGGTAGCGGTGGATCACCCGCCCATTGTCCCCGCGCCTGCGGCGCGGGCCTTCCCGCCCGCCCTCCCCGAAAAGGGCGGCGAGGCCTCAGGCCAGCCGGGCGGCGCGGCTCTGGAGGTAGCGGCGCTCCGGGATGCTCAGGGTCAGGCGGGCCGCCTTCCCGTACGCGGTCCTGGCCGCCTCCGTGTCACCGGCCATCTCCAGGAGGTGGGCGCGGACCGCCTCGAGGCGGTGGTGTCCCGCCAACCGGTCGTCGGTGTCGAGGGATTCGAGCATCGCGAGACCGGCCCGCGGGCCCCGCACCATCGCGACCGCGACGGCGTGGTTGAGCGTGACCATGGGCCCTGGCGAGAGGCGCTCCAGCAGCTCGTACAGCGCGAGGATCTCCCCCCAGTCGGTGTCCTCGGCACGTGCGGCCTCGTCGTGGACCGCGGCGATGGCCGCCTGCAGCTGGTACGGGCCGACGGACTCGCCGCGGGACGACAGCGCGTCGGTGACGAGCGCGACGCCCTCGGCGACCGACTCCCGGTTCCAGAGGGACCGGTCCTGCTCGGCGAGCGGGACGAGGGAGCCGTCGGGCGCCGTGCGCGCCGGCCGGCGGGCATCGGTGAGCAGCATGAGGGCGAGCAGCCCCGCCACCTCGCCCTCGTGCGGCAACAGGCGGCGCACGGCGCGGGTGAGCCGGATCGCCTCCGCGGCCAGGTCGGTGCGCTGCAGGCTGGTACCGGATGTGGCGGTGTAGCCCTCGTTGAATATCAGGTAGAGCACGTGCAGTACGGCGGCGAGCCGCCGCGCCCGCTCCCCCGGCTCCTCCGGCTGCCTGAAGTGGCTGCCCGTCGCCTTGATGCGCTGCTTCGCCCGGCTGATGCGCTGGGCCATCGTCGCCTCGGGGACGAGGAAGGCGTGGGCGATCTCGGCTGTGCTCAGACCGCCGACCGCGCGCAGGGTGAGCGCGATCCGGGAGGCCTGGGTGAGCGCGGGATGGCAGCACAGGAACAGCAGCGTGAGGGTGTCCTCCTCGGACGGCGCCCGGGCCTCGCCGGGCGGCGGGGCCACGAACTCGTCCGGCGGCGTCAGCGCCGCGGCCGTCTCCTCGCGGCGGCGGCGTGCCTGCTCGGCGCGCAGCAGGTCGGTCAGGCGGCGGGAGGCCACTTTGATCAGCCAGCCCCGGGGATTGCCGGGCACGCCCTCCTCCGGCCACTGCACGGCGGCCGCGAGCAACGCCTCCTGTACGGCGTCCTCGGCGGCGTCGAAGTGCCCGTAGCGCCGTACGAGCGCGCCGAGGACCTGCGGCGCCAGGCGTCGCAGCAGGTCCTCGGCTCCCTTGTCACCGGTCACGTCCCTGGTCCCTTGTCACGTCTCCCGTCGCTTGTCACCGGTCACATCTCGCACCCGCCCGGCCCCTGGATCGGGTGCACGATCACCGGATAGTTCGGGGCGCCTTCCGGCAGGGGGCAGGCGTACGCCCGGGCGGCGATCTCGGTGGCCCGGTCGGGGTTCTCGACGTCGATCACCCAGTACCCGGCCAGGACTTCCTTGCTCTCCCCGTACGGCCCGTCCGTCACGACCGGCCGGCCGTCCTGGTCCGCGGTGACGAGCTTGGCCTGGGACGGCTCCGCCAGCCCCTGGGCGTCGACCAGTTCGCCCGCCTCGGCGAGATCGTTGTTGATCGCCCCCATGTGCTCGAACATCGCCTTGAGATCGGACGGCGTCCAGGCGGGCCCGTCCGTCCGCTTGCCGCTCATGGCGTCGTAGTCGGACTGCTTTCCGAGAACCATCAGCAGGTACTTCATGTCGTGTCTCCTCAGGTGCCGGATGGTGCGGCTGGTGGCGGCGCCCCCTTCGGGCACCTCTCGCATGAGACGTCGGAGCCGGGGGCCCGTCCTCGACATCCGGTCGGCAGAAATTCCGAAGGAAATTCCGGCGGGAGATTTCCGCGGGACATTCCCGGAGCCGGGCGATCTCTCGCGCAGAACGTACCCAACCGGCACTTCCCGCCACCGGAGCCACACCCCGTCCGTGCCGGTCCGGTGAGAGCATCGATCTTGTGGCTTGCGGAGACGGAGGGCATCGATGACCGGTCAAGCACAGGGGGTGACCTGGCGGATCACCGGGAGCCGCGGCTTCGAGACGGCGTGGGTCGAGGTCTCCGGAACCGTCCTGCGAGCCCGCGGCCGCGTCCTCGGCACCGTGCCGGAACCGTACTGGATGACGTACGAGCTGGAGACCGGCGAGGACTACGTGACGCGCCGGCTGCTCGTCACGGCCGAGGACGCGTCCGGTGACTCCCGCAGCCTCGACCTGCGGCGCGGCGACGACGGGCAGTGGACCGCCAACGGGCAGCCGCTGCCGGAGGTGGCGGGCGCCGACGACTGCGACCTCGGCCTCTCCCCGCTGACCAACACCATGCCCGTGCTGCGGCACCGGCTGCACGAAGGGGCCGAGGCGGGGGCTGCCGCCGAGGACGGGCCCGGGCAGCAGGACTTCCTGATGGCCTGGGTCTCGGTCCCGGACCTGACCGTGCAGCCCTCGCTCCAGACCTATACGTACCTCGGCCCGGCGGAACACGGCGCGCGGGTGCGGTTCACCTCGGGCGACTTCCGCAGCGACCTCGAGTTCGACCGCGACGGGCTGGTCGTCACGTATCCCGGCCTCGCCTTCCGGCTGCACAGCCCGGGCCAGGACCTGGCCGCCGAGCAGCGGCGGCACTGGCAGGAGACGTACGAGGAGCGCCCGGACCTGTACGGGCCGCAGCCCTCCGAGCCGGCGGTCCACGCCGCGGTGATGTTCCGCAAGGCGGGCGCCCGTACGGTCCTTGAGCTGGGCGCCGGACACGGCCGCGACGCGGTGTACCTGGCGCGCGCCGGATTCGAGGTCACCGCCACGGACTTCAGCGCCACCGCGCTCGCGCGGCTGCGCGAGCACGCGGAGGCGGAGGGCGCGGCCGAGCGCGTGCACACGATCGAGCATGACGCACGGGACCCGCTGCCGCTGCCGGACGAGAGCGTGGACGGGGTCTACGCCCACATGCTGCTGTGCATGGCCCTGTCCACCGAGGAGATTCGTGCCCTTGTCGACGAAGTGATGCGCGTGCTGCGCCCGGGCGGAGTCTTCGTCTACACGGTCCGGCACACCGGCGACGCGCACTACGGGGTGGGCACGTCGCACGGCGACGGCATCTACGAACACGGCGGTTTCGCCGTCCACTTCTTCGACCGCGAGCTGGTCGACGCCCTCGCGGAGGGCTGGGAGCTGCGCGAGGTGCACGCTTTCGAGGAGGGCACCCTGCCACGGCGGCTGTGGCGGATCACCCAGACCAGACAGCCGGGGCCCGCCGTGGCCCCCTGAGCACAGCCCCGGCCGGTTGTGGGCATGCGTTCCGCGGGGCGATGGGTGTGCCCCCATGCCGGTCAGGCTATGGGGGAGGGTGGGCACAACCCGACCACCGGCCCGCACCCACGCACGAAACGGAAACCCCCGGGTAGGGCTGGCGCGCCGTCGCCGGATGCGGGTGCGGGTGGGCAACGGGCCCCGCCCGCGGCGGCGCCACTCAGCGCGTGCGGCGCGTGACGAACTCCGCGAGCGCCAGCAGTTCCCCGGCCTGGGCGAGGTCCGGCACCGCCCGGGCCAAGTGATCCACCGCGCCCGCCATCCGCACGCACGCCTCCCCCTGCGCCCAGTCCCGCCCGCCCGCGCGCTCGACCTCCTCAGCCGCCTGCCGCAGCTCGGCACCGTCCAGCGGGCCGGCCGCCGCGTATATTCCCGCGAGCTCGGCCGCGCCCGGCCTGCCGGAGGTCAGCGCGGCGACGACCGGGAGCGACTTCTTACGGGCCGACAGGTCGGCGCCGGCCGGCTTGCCGGTGGTCGCCGGGTCACCCCAGATCCCGATCAGATCGTCGATGAGCTGGAAGGCGAGCCCGGCCTGCCGGCCGAAGTCCTCCATCGCGTCGGCGGCGGCTCCGCCCGCCCCCGCGTAGAGCGTGCCGAGCGCACAGGCGCAGCCGAGCAGGGCCCCGGTCTTGGCCTCCGCCATGGCCAGGCTCTCTTCGAGCCCGACGTCCGCCCGGTGCTCGAACGCGCAGTCGGCGTGCTGCCCGTCGCACAGCTCCACGACGCACGCCGCGAGCCGGCCCGCGGCCTCGGTGCCCGCGGGATGCGGGTCCTCGGCCAGGGTCCGCAGGGCCAGCGAGTGCAGCGCGTCCCCCGCGAGGATCGCGTCCGCGACCCCGAACACCGCCCAGGCGGTGGGCCGGTGGCGGCGCGTGGAGTCGCGGTCGATGACGTCGTCGTGGAGCAGCGTGAAGTTGTGCACCAGCTCCACGGCGGCCGCGGCCCGCACGGCCTGCTCCGACCGCCCGCCCAGCGCCCGCGTCGCGGCCAGCACCAGCGCCGGGCGGATGGCCTTGCCCGCGGCCCCCGCGGTCGGTGAACCGTCGGCGTCCTGCCAGCCGAAGTGGTACGCGGCCACCCGCCGCATCGAGCCGGGCAGCGAATCGACCGCGGCGCGCAGCACCGGGTCCACGGCACCGCGCGACCGCGCGAGAAGATCCGCGGCGTCCCGCGGCTCCCGGCACCGTGCATACGTGTCCATGGTCCCCACCCCTCCCTCGCCAACGCAGGTCTCCCACCTGCCCATTCATCGTGGCAGCGGGCTCTTCGGCGGGCCATTACTCAAAGGAGTGGGAATAGGTCACGCCGGGTCGGGGAGACCCGCGATCCCGGCCCTCCCCCTGCACGGCGTACGAGGAGAGGCGCGATATCCGGTCTCGGTTAGGCTGAGAACGACCTTTTGACCGTGAATTCATGCATTCCGGGCGGAAGCGAGGGAACCCGTCCCGGATCGGAGCCGTTGTGCGGACTGAGGGACCGGAACCACCTCCGTCCCGGCCGCACCGATGAGCAGGAGGCAGCAATGGCAGGGTTCCTGGACCGCGCCAAGGAGCAGGCGCAGCGCGGGCTCGAGCAGGGCAGGCACAAGCTCGACGAGGTGCAGGCGCAGCGGGCCGGAGGCGACCTGCTGAAGAAGCTGGGCGCGGCCTACTACGCGCAGCAGCACGGCACCGGCTCTCCCGAGGCCACGCAGAAGGCCATGGCGGCGGTGGAGAGCCACGCCTCGTCGCACGGCGACTCCTTCATGCGGGGCGAGCGCAGCTGATCATGCGCCCCTGACCCGCCGCTGACCGCGGTCGCGAAGGACCGCGGTCGATCGCGGCGGACCGCGGCCGGTCCCAGCCGACCGCGCGCAGCACCGCGCGTGCCCCGCCGACCAGCCGGCTCACGTACACACGTGACAATGGGGAGGTGAGCATCCCCGCCCGCGCTCCCGCTCCCCTCCAGGGCCGCGACTTCGATCCCGCCCCCGGCCCCGTCCTCGACCTCGTCCTCGACCGGCTGGAACCGCGGCTGCCGTCGCCGCTGCAGCCGGTCGAGGACGAGCGGTTCGCCCGGCGGGGCGTCGGACTCCTCCTCAAGCGGGACGACCTCATCCACCCGGAGCTGCCGGGCAACAAGTGGCGCAAACTCGCGCCCAACCTGCGCGCCGCAGCCGAGCAGGGCCACACCACCCTCCTCACCTTCGGCGGCGCCTACTCCAACCACCTGCGGGCCACCGCCGCCGCCGGGCGGCTGCTCGGCTTCTCGACGATCGGCGTCGTACGGGGCGGGGAGCTGGCCGACCGCCCCCTCAACCCCTCTCTGGCGCGCTGCGCCGCGGACGGCATGCGGCTCACCTTCCTCGACCGCGATACGTACCGCCGGAAGGCGGAGCCCGAGGTGCCGGCCGCGCTGCGTGAGCGGTTCGGCGACTTCTTCCTGATACCCGAGGGCGGCAGCAACGCCCTGGCGGCCCGCGGCTGCGCCGAGCTCGGGCGCGAGCTGCGCGGCGCCGCCGACACCGTGGCCGTGGCCTGCGGCACCGGCGGCACCCTGGCGGGGCTCGCCGCCGGACTCGCCCCGGAGCAGACGGCCGTCGGCTTCCCGGTCGTCAAAGGCGGTTTTCTCGACAAGGAGACCGAGCGCCTCCAGCGTGCGGCGTTCGGCATGCGGACCGGCCACTGGCGGCTCGACGACCGCTTCCACTGCGGCGGATACGCCAGGACGACACCCGAACTGCACGCGTTCGCCGAGGACTTCGAGGACCGGCACGGCCTGCCCGTGGAGCGCCTCTACGTCGCCAAACTGCTCCTCGGGCTCACCACCCTCGCCGAGGAAGGCGCCTTCCCGCCCGGCACAACGGTCGCCGCCGTCGTAACCGGCACCCCGTCGTAACCGGCACCCCACCCTGACCCGACCGCCGCCCTGACAAGGCCCCGCCGCGACCAGCCCCCACCGTGGCCGGCCCCTGTCCGCGCCCCGGCCGTCGCCGTGAAACCGGACACCTCAGTCGGTCGCGTCCTCCCGGTAGAACGCCGCCGCCTCCTCCAGATCCAGCCTGCGCAGCAGCACGCGCAGCATCTCGTCGTCGATCCGCCGCTCGTCCCGCAGCCTCACGAACACGTCCCGCTCGGTGGCGATCACCTCCCGCGCCATCCGCCGGTACGTCGCGTCCGCCGACTCCCCCGTCACCTCGCTGACCGTGCCCAGCCGCTCCCAGACCGCGTTCCTGCGCCGCTCCAGTACGGCCCGCAGCCGGTCGGCCAAGGGCTGCGGCAGCGCGTTCCCCGGGTCGGCGAGCAGTTCCTCGAGCCGCTGCTCCGCGGCGCGCGACGCCTCGCTCTGCGCCTGGGCCTCCGCCAGCGTCTCCCGGTACAGGTCGCGCCCCGGCAGGCCCAGCAGCCGGATCAGCGGCGGCAGCGTGAGCCCCTGCACCACCAGCGTCCCGATCACGGTGGTGAAGGTCAGGAACAGCAAGAGGTTCCGCGCCGGGAAGGGATCCCCGCCGTGCACGGTCATCGGGACGGCGAAGGCGATCGCGAGCGAGACCACCCCGCGCATCCCGGCCCAGGACACCACGAAGGGGTACCGCCACGGCGGAGGGCTCCCCGGGCTGCGCAGCCCGGGGAGATATGTCGTCGTGTAGACCCAGACGAAGCGCCCGGCCACGACCGCCGCGAACACCACGGTCGCGTACGTCGCCGCCTCCCCCGCCTCGTACTCCCCCAGACCCTGCAGCACGACCCGCAGCTGCAGCCCGATGAGCGCGAAGACCGCCGACTCCAGGATGAAGGCGACCATCCGCCACACCGCCGCCTCCTGGAGTCTTGTCTCGAAGTCGACCTGCCAGGAGCGGTGCCCGAGGTAGAGGCCGACGACCACGACCGCGAGCACGCCGGAGGCGTGCACCGCCTCCGCGGCCGAGTACGCCACGAACGGGACGAGCAGCGACAGCGTGTTCAGCAGCAACGGCTCCCGCAGCCGGGTCCGCAGCCAGTTCAGCGGCCCCATCAGCACCAGGCCGACGCCCACCCCGCCCACGGCCGCGACCGCGAACTCTCCGAGCCCGCCCGCCCAGGTCGCCCCCTCCCCCACCGCCGCGGCCAGCGCGACCTTGTAGGCGGTGATCGCGGTCGCGTCGTTGAACAGCGACTCGCCCTTCAGAATCGTCGTGATCTTGGCGGGCAGCCCGATCCGGCGTGCGACGGCAGTGGCGGCCACCGCGTCCGGCGGGGCGACGACCGCGCCCAGCACCAGCGCGGCGGTCAGCGGGAGGTCCGGCACCACCGCGTACGCGACCCAGCCGACGACGCCCATCGCGAACAGCACGTAGCCGACCGAGAGCAGCAGCACGGGGCGCGCATGGGCCCGCAGCCCGAGATACGAGCTGTCCAGCGCCGCCAGGTGCAGCAGCGGGGGCAGCACCAGAGGCAGCACGACGTCCGGATCGAGGGTGTACTCCGGCACGCCCGGTACGAAGCTCGCGGCGAGACCGGCAGCCACCACCAGCAGCGGGGCGGGCACCGGCGTACGGCGGGCCGCGCCCGCGACAGCAGCGCTGACCGCGACCATCAGCAGCAGAGGAGTCGCGTCCATCTATGCCGTTCCGTCCCGGTCCGTCACTGCCCGCCACCGTCCGCTCTCGCCGGGCCACCGCGTTCCGCTCCCGGGCGATCTAACCTTGGCAATCATGAGCGAGTGCACTCATGTTCCCGGACTGCCGCGCCCCGAACCCCCGGCGGTGGGCGACACATGCCTGGACTGCCAGGCCGCCGGCAGCACCTACGTTCACCTGCGTCTGTGCCTGCAGTGCGGTCACGTGGGATGCTGTGACTCATCGCCGGAGCGGCACGCTTCGCAGCACTTCGAGGACACTGGACACCCGGTGATGCGTTCGTTCGAGCCGGGCGAGAGCTGGCGCTGGTGCTTCACCGACCAGACGATTATCTGATCTCGTCCGCCGCCCCAACCGGGCGCGCATCTCTTCGAATTGGGTCCGCCGACCCCTAGCCACTGTCCGTACCCGCAGACTTACAATGAGTGACGCTCCCCGGTCCGCGGGACCTCTGCCCGCGGATCGCGATAGCGTCGCAGCCGAACCATGTGCCGCGTCGGCCCGCCCCCGCCTCCGAGCGGGGCGCGAGACGGCGTTCATACCAGCTCAACGAGCTTGTGCCACCTTGGAGGTGAGGGTGTCCCAGATCGCAGGCGAGCCCGGGACCCAGGACTTCGTGGAAGTCCGGCTGCCCGCTGCGGGTGCCTACCTTTCGGTGCTGCGTACGGCCACGGCCGGTCTCGCAGCGCGCTTGGACTTCACCCTCGACGAGATCGAGGATCTGCGCATCGCGGTCGACGAGGCGTGCGCGATCCTGCTTCAGCAAGCGGTGCCAGGGTCCGTGCTGAGCTGCGTGTTCCGCCTGGTGGGCGACGCGCTGCGGGTGACCGTTTCGGCGCCGACCACCGATGGCAGGGCGCCCGAGCGGGACACCTTCGCCTGGACGGTGCTCTCGGCACTCGCCGGGGAAGTCGACTCGACGGTCGGGGAGGACCGGACGGTCAGCATCAGCCTGCACAAGAAGCGCGGCGCGGGCCCCGGCCAGCCGTGACGGACGGGACGGACGGGACGGGCAGGCCGATGCAGGACGAGAGGCGCATCTCGCGAGTGGTGCCCAAGACGGCCATTCCCGAGCAGCCGCAGGCAGAGCGGGCGGACCACATGGACCAGCACCAGCGCGAGCAGCGCGAGCACGAGCACCGCCGGCAGGAGCCGGAGCACGCTTACGAGCACGAGCACGGCCAGCTGCCGGATCCGCACGACCGCAGTGGCGCCCGGGCCATGTTCATCGAGCTGCGCAAGCTCCCCGACGGCTCCCCCGAGCGTGCCGAGCTGCGCAACCACCTGGTGCGGATGCACCTGCCGCTGGTGGAGCATCTGGCCCGCCGGTTCCGCAACCGCGGGGAGCCGCTGGACGACTTGACCCAGGTCGCCACGATCGGCCTGATCAAGTCGGTGGACCGGTTCGACCCGGAGCGCGGCGTGGAGTTCTCCACGTACGCGACGCCGACGGTCGTCGGCGAGATCAAGCGGCACTTCCGCGACAAGGGCTGGGCGGTGCGGGTGCCGCGCAGGCTGCAGGAGCTGCGGCTCTCGCTGACCACCGCGACCGCCGAACTGTCCCAGCGGCACGGCCGCTCGCCGACGGTCCACGAGCTGGCCGAGCACCTGAGCATCTCCGAAGAGGAGGTGCTGGAGGGCCTGGAGTCCGCCAACGCGTACAGCACGCTCTCGCTCGACGTGCCGGACACGGACGACGAGTCCCCGGCCGTCGCCGACACCCTGGGCGCGGAGGACGACGCGCTGGAGGGCGTGGAGTACCGGGAGTCGCTCAAGCCGCTGCTGGAGGAGCTGCCGCCGCGGGAGAAGAAGATCCTGCTGCTCCGCTTCTTCGGGAACATGACGCAGTCGCAGATCGCGCAGGAGGTGGGCATCTCCCAGATGCACGTCTCCCGCCTCCTGGCCAGGACGCTCGCCCAGCTCCGCGACAGGCTGCTGGTGGAGGAATAGCCACCGGCCCGGCCAGAGCAGTAGCTCGCCGTTGCAGCGGCCAGACTTTCCCGCCGCAACGGCGAGAACCCGTACGGTGCGGACCGGATGGGGGCACCTCCCAGCGGTAGCTGGGGGAGCCGGACCAACCGCAACCCGGCCCCGGAACCTGCCTGGACGGGCTTACGCGCGCGGGGCGATGCCGAGGGCCTCGGTCGCGGTGGGGTTGACGAGCAGGACCAGTACGGCGAGGGCGACGGCTCCCAGCGCGATCCCGGCCGCGATCATCGCCCCGCCCGTACTGATCAGAGTCCAGGCGACCGGCACGGCCATGATCTGGACGATCAGCGCCGGCCCGCGGCTCCAGCGGCGCCGCAGCAGTAGCCCGCGCGCCGCGGCCAGCGGCAGTACGGCCAGCGCCAGCAGCGTGAGCCCGCCCATCTCGGCCTGCCGCGGGCTGTTCGGGTCGCCGATCAGCCCCATGACGAGCAGGTACGCGCCGAACGCGGCGATCGCCGCACCCTCCACGGCGGCCAGCGCGGCCGCGGCCGTGAGCCGTGCCGGGCGGGGTCCGGCCGGCTCGGGGTCTTCGGTGGTCCTGGTCTGCTCGCTGCTCACCTCAGCAGCGTAGCCCGCGGCGGCCGCGATCTTTCCGGCGCCCGGCGGGGCTCCGTACCAGCGGTGATCTTTCCCGGGGCTGGGCCGCGTACCGGGGGGTAGGTAGTCTGCTTCGCATGCGCGCGCTCCTTGTGGTCAATCCGGCGGCAACCACCACCAGTGCCCGCACTCGGGATGTCCTCATCCATGCGCTGGCGAGCGATCTGAAGCTGGAGGTCGTGACCACCGAGTACCGCGGTCACGCCCGGAACCTGGCGCGCCAGGCGGCCGAGGGCGGCGAGACCGAACTGGTCGTCGCGCTCGGCGGCGACGGAACCGTCAACGAGGTCGTCAACGGGCTGCTGCACAGCGGCCCCGCCCCCGACGCGCTGCCAGGACTCGGCGTCGTCCCGGGCGGCTCGACCAACGTCTTCGCCCGCGCCCTCGGGCTCCCGAACGACGCGGTCGAGGCGACCGGCGCCCTGCTGAACGCGCTGCACGAGCGCAGCGAGCGAACAATCGGCCTGGGCCTCGCGGCCGGTACGCCGGGCACCGAAGACGAGGGGGTGCCCGCCCGCTGGTTCACCTTCTGCGCCGGCTTCGGCTTCGACGCGGGCGTGGTGGGCCGGGTGGAACAGCAGCGCGAGCGCGGCAAACGCTCGACCCACGCGCTCTACGTACGGCAGGTGATGCGGCAGTTCCTGGTCGAGCCGCACCGGCAGCAGGGCACGATCACCCTGGAGCGCCCGGGCGAGGACCCGGTCAAGGACTTGGTCCTGTCGATAGTCTGTAACACCGCCCCGTGGACCTACCTGGGCAATCGCCCGGTCTACGCGGCCCCGGCCGCCTCCTTCGACACGGCCCTCGACGTGCTCGGGCTCAGCAAGCTCTCCTCCGCCGCCGTGGCCCGCTACGCCACCCAGTTGCTCACCTCCTCGCCCGAGCGCGGGCCGCGCGGCAAGCACGCCCTGTCGCTGCACGACCTGACGGACTTCACCTTGCATTCCCAGGCGCCGCTCCCGTTTCAGATGGACGGTGACCACCTGGGACTGCGTAGGAGCGTGACGTTCACAGGCGTACGGCGTGCACTGCGTGTGATTGTGTGAGCGGAAGAGGCAAAAGTCCTTCCACTCGAACGTTTAGGCCAGCCTCCACCCCCCGGAAGTACGGCTGTGACCGAGGCGACACCAAGGAATCAAAAAAAACTTTCCAGAAGGGGTTGTATCCGCCGCCGAGGTTTGCGAGTCTCTTCATGGCGATCGGGACGGCCCCAGCAACACGGCCCCCTTGAGAGCCCGAATCCCCCTCACTCCCCCTGGGACCGCACCAGGTAACTGGAAGACGGCCCCTTCCCTTGCGAGGGGATTCGTGAAAGCGTTCACATTCACAAGCAATCAGCTGGTAACACAAGGAGATGGAGCAGCCATGGACTGGCGTCACCGCGCCGTTTGCCGCGAGGAAGACCCCGAGCTCTTCTTCCCCATCGGCAACACCGGTCCTGCGCTGCTGCAGATCGAGGAAGCCAAGGCCGTCTGCCGTCGCTGCCCCGTGATGGAGCAGTGCCTGCAGTGGGCGCTGGAGTCCGGTCAGGACTCCGGCGTGTGGGGTGGCCTCAGCGAGGACGAGCGCCGCGCTATGAAGCGCCGCGCCGCTCGCAACCGGGCGCGCAACGCCAGCGCCTGACCCAGCCCCTGTGCCAGGGCGGCGCGTACGGTGTGTGCGCACCTCCCGCCCCCGAGCCGCAGCGCGCAGTACACCAAGAGCGCTCAGCAACAGCAGCCTTGAGCCCCGGACCGACTGGCCCGGGGCTCAAGGCTGTTCAGCGCTGTTGAGTCCTGTTCAGTGCCGCTGTTCAGCTCTTCTCCGCGCGGACCGGCATGTCCAGGACCACGCGGGTGCCGCGGCCGGGTGCGGGCAGCATGTCGAACGTTCCGCCCAACTCGCCCTCCACCAGCGTCCGTACGATCTGCAGGCCCAGGTTGCCCGCCTTCTGCGGGTCGAAGCCCTCCGGCAGCCCCCGCCCGTCGTCCTGCACGGTCACCAGCAGGCGGCCCTCGGTGCGCGTACCGCCGCGTACCGCCGACACCTCCACCGTGCCCGTCTCCCCGGGCCCGAAGCCGTGCTCCAGGGCGTTCTGCAGGATTTCCGTGAGCACCATCGACAGCGGGGTCGCGACCTCGGCGTCGAGGATGCCGAAGCGGCCCGTACGGCGCCCGGTGACCCGGCCGGGCGAGATCTCCGCGACCATGGCGAGCACCCGGTCGGCGATGTCGTCGAACTCCACGCGCTCGTCCAGGTTCTGCGACAGCGTCTCGTGCACGATCGCGATCGAGCCGACCCGGCGCACGGCCTCCTCCAGCGCCTCCCGCCCCTGGTCCGAGTCCATCCGGCGCGCCTGGAGGCGCAGCAGGGCGGCGACGGTCTGGAGGTTGTTCTTCACCCGGTGGTGGATCTCCCGGATGGTGGCGTCCTTGGTTATCAGCTCGCGCTCGCGGCGGCGCAGTTCGGTCACGTCGCGGAGCAGGACGAGCGAACCGATGCGGGTGCCCTTGGGCTTGAGCGGGATGGCGCGCAGCTGGATGACGCCGCCGTTGCCCTCGACCTCGGTCTCGCGAGGTGCCCAGCCGCTGGCGAGCTTGACCAGTGCCTCGTCGACCGGGCCGCGGGACGGGGCGAGTTCGGCGGTGGTCTGGCCGAGGTGACAGCCGACGAGGTCGGCCGCCAGGCCGAGCCGGTGGTAGGCGGAGAGGGCGTTGGGGCTGGCGTACTGGACGATGCCGTCGGCGTCGAGCCGGATGAGGCCGTCCCCGACGCGCGGCGAGGCGTCCATGTCGACCTGCTGGCCGGGGAAGGGGAAGGAGCCCGCGGCGATCATCTGGGCGAGGTCGGAGGCGCTCTGGAGATAGGTGAGTTCGAGCCGGCTGGGGGTCCGTACGGTCAGGAGGTTGGTGTTGCGCGCGATGACGCCGAGGACCCGGCTCTCCCGGCGCACCGGGATGGACTCGACCCGGACCGGCACCTCCTCGCGCCACTCGGGGTCGCCTTCGCGGACGATCCGGCCCTCGTCGAGTGCGGTGTCGAGCATCGGGCGGCGGCCGCGGGGAACGAGATGGCCCACCATGTCGTCCTGATACGAGGTGGGGCCGGTGTTGGGCCGCATCTGCGCGACGGAGACATACCGGGTGCCGTCGAGGGTAGGGACCCACAGCACGAGGTCGGCGAAGGAGAGGTCGGAGAGCAGCTGCCACTCCGAAACCAGCAGGTGCAGCCACTCGAGGTCGGACTCGGTGAGGGCGGTGTGCTGGCGTACGAGGTCGTTCATGGAGGGCACGTGTGCGAGCCTACCGGGGTGGAGGAGAATGGATTCGGCGCCGATTCCTCGGCGAACGCGTAGACAGACGAGAATGGTCTAGTCCACAATGAAATAGTAAAACGTCCATCCTCCCCGCACAGGAGGATGGAACGGGGATCGCGGCGCTCTCTGCCCTGACTGCGCCGTGGCCTCCAGGCCGGCAGAACCGTCCGCGGGGAACCGCACACCTCGCGGCCGCGGCTCGTCGGCATAAGCTCCGGGCTGCGGTGCCGGACAGGTTGAGGGTCCTGTCCCGGCGCCGCGGCCCGCGGGTGTTTCCGGGCCCTGCAGGCCCTTACGGGCCCTGCCTCAGTGAGTCTCGGTGACCTTGGCGAGGGCGCGCGGGGCGTCCGGGTCCTGGCCGCGGGCGATGGTGACCTCGTACGCCAGCATCTGCAGCGGCAGGATCTCCAGGATCGGCTGGACCTCCTCCGCGACGCCCTCGGTGGGCAGCGCGAAGCCTGCCGAGGCCTTCTCGACCTCCGCGCGGCTGCCGATGACGACCAGGTCGGCGCCCCGGCCGCGGAGCCGGTCGAGGACCGGCTGGAGGGCCTCGCCGCCCTTGCCCTCGGTGACGATGGCGATGACCGGCGAGATGTTGTCGACCATGGCGAGCGGGCCGTGCAGCAGGTCCGCGCCGGAGTACGAGAGCGCCGGGATGTAGCTGGTCTCCATCAGCTTCAGCGCGGCCTCCTTGGCGGTCGGGTAGCCGTAGCCGCGGGAGGTCAGGACCATGCGCTCGGCGAAGCGGTAGCGGCCGGCCAGCGCCTTGACCTCGTCCCTGCGGTCCAGGACCTGCTGGGCCAGCTCCGGGAGCACCTTGGCCGCCGAACCGTCGCCGCCGCGCAGGCCCTCGACGAACAGATAGAGGGCGAGCAGCTCGGCGGTGTAGGTCTTCGTGGCCGGGAGGGCCTTCTCCGGGCCGGCGAGGACGTCGATGTGGAACTCGGACACCGCGGCGAGCGGCGAGTCCGCGTTGTTGGTGACCGCGAGGGTGATCGCACCGGCCTCGCGGGCCGCCTCGGTGGAGGCCACCAGGTCCGGGGAGCCGCCGGACTGGCTGACGGTGATGACCAGCACGTCGGTGAGGTCCGGCTTGGCGCCGTACGCGGTCGTGGTGGACATGGAGGTCAGACCGCACGGCTTGCCCAGCAGCACCTCGAGCAGGTACTTGGCGTACAGCGCCGCGTTGTCGGAGGTGCCGCGCGCGGTGAGCAGGACGAAGCGCGGGTTGCGGGCCGCGATCCGCTCCGCGATCTCCCGGATCCTCGGCGCACCTTCGTCGAGGATCCGCCGCAGCACGGCCGGCTGCTCGGCCATCTCGCCGGACATGATCCGGCCCGGCTGCGAGCTCGGCTGGGTCGGCGTCGTGGCGGACATGCTGGGTGCCTCCAGTTGGCGTAAGTGTTCTTGCGCCGAGGCCTTCAGCCCCCGGCGCCCTTGCCGGTGATGACCTCCGCGGCGGCCCGTCCGCAGACGCGGGCGGCGCCATGCGTCGCGATGTGCAGTGCTCCGGCCGGCGGCGCCTGCGGGACTCCCATCTCGACCACGGTCGTGTCGGGCCGGGTGGCGATCAGGACGGCCAGTGCGTCGGCCATCCAGGGGTGCCGGTGAACGTCGCGTACCACAGCGACGATCCTACGGTCAGCGGCCGCCTCGAGCATATTTGCGATCATTGCAGACAGCCCTCCGGCGGCCCCGTCCGGATTGCCGTACGAGCCGGTGCCGGTGCCCGGCAGCAGCCGCGCGAGCTCGGCGCCGACGCCCCAGGGTGTCTCGTCGCCGACGGCGATGTTGGCGACCGGTGTGAGGGCGGCGACGTAAACCGGCTCGGTGGCGGGCCCGTACGTGCCGGTCACCCGCAGGGCGCGGCGCGCGGCGGTCAGGCCCACCTCGGGCGCGGCCCCTTCGTCCGTGCCCGCCTCAGCGCCCACCCCGAGCGTCCAGCCGGCCAGGGCCCGTACGCGGGCGGCCGCGTCCGCGAGCCGCTCCTCGGCGAGTTCGCCCTCCCGTACGGCCCGTACGAGCGCGTCGCGCAGCCGCAGCACGGTCTCCTCGTCCGCGAGCCCGCCGCCGACGCAGATGGCGTCCGCGCCCGCCGCGATGGCCAGCACGCTGCCGCGCTCGATGCCGTACGCCGCCGAGATCGCCCGCATCTCCATGCCGTCGGTGACGATCAGCCCGTCGAAGCCGAGGCCGCCTTGGTCCGCGGGGGCGCGGAGCAGGCCGTTCAGGGCGGAGGGGCTGAGGGTGGCCGGGCGGTCCGGGTCGAGCGCGGGCAGCAGGATGTGCGCGCTCATCACGGCCCTGGTGCCTGCTTTCACGGCGGCGCGGAAGGGCACGAGTTCGCGGTCGTAGAGGGTGCGGAGGTCGGCGGCGATGCGCGGCAGGTCGTGGTGCGAGTCGACGTCCGTGTCGCCGTGGCCGGGGAAGTGCTTGGCGCAGGCGGCGACGCCCGCGGACTGGAGGCCGTCGATGTACGCGGCGGTGTGGCGGGCCACGAGATCCGGGTCCGCGCCGAAGGAGCGGACGCCGATGACGGGGTTGTCCGGGTTGGAGTTGACATCCGCGGACGGGGCCCAGTTGAGGTTGACCCCGCACTCGGCGAGCCGGCGGCCCAGCTCGCGGGCGACGGACCGGGTCAGCGCCGTGTCGTCGACGGCGCCGAGCGCGAGGTTGCCGGGGAAGGAGGAGCCGGTGCGGACCTCGAGCCGGGTGACGTCCCCGCCCTCCTCGTCGATCGCGACGAGGACATCGCCGCGCTCGGCGCGCAGCTGGGCGGTGAGCTCGGCGAGTTGCCCGGGTGAGGTGATGTTGCGGCCGAACAGGCCGACGGCGGCGAGGCCTTCGCCGAGCCGGCGCAGCAGCCAGTCGGGGGCGGTGGTTCCGGTGAACCCGGGCTGGAGGACAGCGAGGGCGTCGCGGGTGAGGGTGTCAGTGCCTCGTGCGAGGGTCGTCATGGAGGTGCGTCATCCCTTCACTGCGCCGGAGGTGAGTCCCGCGGCCATCTTCTTCTGGATGATCATGAAGAAGATCACGACGGGGAGGGCGATGAGGACGGAGGCGGCCATGAGCGCGCCGTAGTCGGTGCCGCGCTCGGTGGTGAAGGTCATCAGCCACACGTTGAGGGTGTACTTGTCGTTGTCGTTCATCAGGACGTACGCGAACAGGTACTCATTCCACGCGTTGACCAGGGCGAAGATGGAGGCCGCCGCGAGCCCGGGGGCGAGCAGCGGGAAGACCACCCGCCGGAAGGCCCCCATCCGCGTACAGCCGTCGACCATCGCGGATTCCTCGAGTTCCACCGGGATGTTGACCACGAAGCCGCGGATCATGATGACCGCGAACGGCAGCGTGGAGACCAGATAGACGATGATCACGCCCCAGTACTCGTTGAGCGCGCCCATCGCGTTGAGCTGGATGTAGATGGGGATCAGCATCGCGGTCGGGGGCAGCATCTGGACCATGATCAGCACGATCAGGAACGCCTTGCGGCCGTAGAACCGGAACCGGCCGACGGCGAAGGCCGCGATGGTGGCGATGACCATCGCTCCGATGACCGCGGTGAGGCAGATGATGAGGCTGGACTGGATCGCGGTGGTGAAGTTGGGCTGCCCGGTGGCGCGTACGAAGTTGTCGAAGGTGATCGACGACGGCCACAGCGTCTGCTCGTAGCTGCGGATCTCGTGGTTGGGCCGGAGGGCGCTGATCACCAGCCAGTAGACCGGGAAGGCCACCGCCAGGAACGTGATCAGGCCGAGGACGTCGTAGACCAGCCGGTGCTTCTTGCGGTCGGGGCGCAGGGCCTGCGGAGCGGCGGACGCGGAGGCACTCATTCGACCTCTCCTGTCTTCATCAGCTGGCGCAGGTAGTAGACGGCCACGCCGGCCAGCAGCAGCACGGTGACGAGGGCGATCGCGGTGCCCTGGCTGAAGGAGGTGGACTCGAAGGCCTTGCTGAACGAGTAGAGGCCCAGGGTTTCGTACTCGGGCTCGGGCTTGTTGCCGCGCAGCAGGAAGATCTGGCCGAAGACGTTGAAGTCCCAGATCACCGACAGGGTGGCGACCATCTGGAAGACCGGCCTGATGACCGGCCAGGTCACGAAGCGGAACACGCCCAGGGAGCTCGCCCCGTCCAGCTGGGCCGCCTCCTCGAGCTCGCCGGGGACCTGGGTGAGGGCCGCGTAGAGCGTGATCACCACGAACGGGATGGCGCCCCAGACGACCAGGACGACGATGATCGTGAAGCCCTGCCAGGGGTCGAGGAACCAGTTGTGGCCCAGGAATTCGATCCCCGGGAGCTTGTCGATCAGGGTGTTGATCAGGCCGTAGTCGGAGTCGGACAGCCAGCGGAAGATGGAGGTCGCGACCAGCAGCGGCATCGACCAGGCGGCGACCAGCGCGCCGGTCAGCAGCAGCCGCACCCAGGCGGACAGACGCTGCATCAGCAGCGCGATGAGCAGCCCGAGCCCCATGGTCAGCAGCACGCAGACCGCCATGAAGAGCACCGTGCGGCCGGTGACCGACCAGAACTCCGCGTCGCCGAGGATGTCGGTGAACTGCTCGAAGCCCACCCACGGCGGGGAGTCCCCGGTCCACAGCTCCCGCCGCCCCATGTCCTGGAAGGACATGACCACGGTCTTGACCAGGGGGAACGCGAACACGGCAGCAATGGCCACGATCGCGGGGGCGATGAGCAGATACGGCAGTGCCGCGCCCGCTCTCCTGCCGCGGCGCGGCGACCCGGCCTTGGAGGCCGGCCGGGGGCCGGGTCTCCCGGGCGCGCGCGGGGCGCGCACCTCGGCCACCCCGGGGGGAGGAGCGGCTGCTCGTGTGTCGGCGGCAGTCACAGTGCTGACCTTCCGTTCGTTCTCTGCACCGGAGGGGGCGGCGGCAGGCAGGGGCCCCGGGTGCGGGCCCCCGCCTGCCGCGCATGGCGCGGTCGGACCGATCGGGTCAAGACGCCTTGTTGATCAGCTCGTTGATCTTCTCGTCGGCCTTCTTCGTGGCGTCGGCCACCGAGGTGCCCTTGAGGATGTCGAGCAGCATGACCTCGAGGACCTCCTCCTTCTCGATCGCGGTCCAGCCGGGGGCGATCGGGGTGAACCAGGCGTCCGGCACCGCATTGGCGATCGGAGCGGTGGACTCCTTCTGCTTCAGCGGCTCGAGCTGCTTGGTGTTGTTGGGGAGGATGTCCTTGGAGGCCAGGACCTCCTGGGACTTCTCGCTGGTGAAGAGGGAGATCCACTCCTGACCCAGGTCCTGGACCTCGGACTTGCTGACCACGGCGAGGTCCGAGCCGCCGATGAAGGAGGGCAGGGCCTTGCCGTTCGGTCCCGGCATACCGGCCGTCTTGATCTTGCCCTCGAGCTTCGGGTTGCCGTTGTTCTTGCCGTCGATGACGCTGCCGGCCTCCCAGCCGTTGCCGTAGAGGAGGGCGGCCTTCTCGTTGGCCATCACGTTGGCGTGGTCCTGCTCGTCCTTGGTCTGGTCACCCTTGTTGTACTTCTTGACCAGGTTGACGAAGTGCTCGATGCCCTGCTGCGCCTCGGGGGTGCTGAGGGTGGCCTTCCACTCCTTGGACCCCTCGTCGTACTCGGCGATCTGCCCGCCGTACGCAGCGACGTAGGACATCGCGGCGTACCAGTAGCGGCCGGGCAGGTAGAGCGAGGAGAAGCGCTTGTCCTTCTTGCCGTACTCGGCCTGGACCTTGTCGGCGGCCTTCAGGAGGTCGTCCTCGGTCTCCGGGAGCGCGTCCGAGCCGGTCGCCTTCTTGAACTGATCCGCGTTGTAGATGGCGACGCGCGCACCCGCGTAGTACGGCACGCAGAACTGCTTGCCCTCGAAGGTGCAGGTGTCCTTGAGGCCCTGGATCCAGGTGTCGGAGTTGTCGTACTTCTTGGGGTCGATCTCGGCGAGCGCCCCGTTGAGGATGTACGTCATGGTCTCGGTGTTCCCGAGCTCGACCACGTCGGGGAACTTGCTGCCGCCGAGTGCGGTGTCCAGCTTCTTGGCCTTGTCCGCCCACTGCTGGTACTGCACCTTGACGGTGACCTTCGGGTACTTCTTCTTGAACTGCGCATTGACGTCCTTGACCAGCTCGGGCCAGGTGCTCTGCGCGTCGACCATCAGCCAGACCGTGAGCGTCTCGTTCCGGTCCTTGGGATCCTTCGACGCCCCCGAGTCTTCCGACCCGCACGCCGCCACTCCGGTGATCATTGCCGCGACGCCGACCGCCGCGATGAGCTTGCGCCTCACGCCACCCTCCTTCAACGGATGCCAGAGAACTCCCCCACCCCCGTCAGGTCGCTGAGCCCTTGAACCGACTCGTTACGGGCGCGCACTGTGTGTGGCTCGGGGACATGGTCTTTAATGGTTTAGACCAGTGCTCGGCAGCTTGGCCTAGACCTTTTGGGGTGTCAAGGGTGTATAAGAGTCGCGTCGGCTCCGTTACCGGACCGACACCTGAGCTGGATGGCCGCCATTGGCCGGGACCGTGCCACGATGTGAGCCGCTGAGGACGGAGGAGCCGGTGACGGCAGCAGGACAGCAGTCGGGAAGGCTGGCCATGGAAACCGAAGGGGACAACGCCGAGGGCAACGGCAACAACGGCACCCTCGCCGCGCGGAGCGCGCGCGTGCCCAAGTACTACCGGCTCAAGCGTCATTTGCTGGAGATGACCGAGACGCTGCCGCCCGGCACGCCCGTACCCCCGGAGCGGACTCTCGCCGCCGAGTTCGACACCTCGCGTACGACCGTGCGCCAGGCCCTGCAGGAGCTGGTGGTCGAGGGGAGACTCGAGCGGATCCAGGGCAAGGGCACCTTCGTCGCCAAGCCCAAGGTCTCGCAGGCCCTGCAACTGACCTCCTACACCGAGGACATGCGGGCCCAGGGCCTCGAACCGGCCTCCCAGCTCCTGGACATCGGCTATGTCACCGCCGACGACCGGCTCGCGGGGCTGCTCGACATCGCGACCGGGGGGCGGGTGCTGCGCATTGAGCGGCTGCGGCTCGCGAGCGGCGAGCCGATGGCGATCGAGACGACACATTTGTCGGCAAAGCGATTCCCCGCGCTGCGCCGGAGCCTGGTCAAGTACACCTCGCTCTACACGGCGCTCGCGGAGGTCTACGACGTCCGGCTGGCAGAGGCCGAGGAGACGATCGAGACCTCGCTGGCCACGCCCCGCGAGGCCGGGCTGCTGGGTACGGACGTGGGGCTGCCGATGCTGATGCTGTCGCGGCACTCGCTGGACGCGGACGGCCGTCCGGTGGAGTGGGTGCGGTCGGTCTACCGCGGCGACCGCTACAAGTTCGTCGCGCGTCTGCAGCGCCCTCAGGGCTGATCAGCGGGAGCTCGGGACACCTCCGTGACCTGGGGGTTTGGCAACCGTGTCCGTACCGGTATGCGGACGGGTGGTGACGGTTCCCACACCGCTGGCTTAGATTTCCTGCGCGTTACACAGGAGTCGGCCGCAGGGACGGAGTTCGTTGCCATGCCAGAGCCAGCAACACCACCACAGACCCCCACGCGCAACCTGAATCCCAAATCCGTGGCGGTCTGGACGCTCGTCGCCCTGATAGGCGCGGCCGGCTGGGCCGTGCTGGCGCTCTCCCGGGGCGAAGAGGTCTCAGCGGCCTGGATGGTGGCGGCGGCCCTCGGCTCGTACGCCATCGCGTACCGCTTCTACGCGCGCTTCATCACCAACCGGGTCCTGAAGGTCGACAAGTCCCGGGCCACGCCCGCCGAGCGGCTCAACAACGGAGTGGACTTCCACCCGACCGACCGGCGGGTGCTGTTCGGCCACCACTTCGCGGCGGTCGCGGGCGCGGGCCCGCTGGTCGGCCCGGTCCTCGCGGCGCAGATGGGCTACCTGCCCGGCACCATCTGGATCATCGTCGGCGTGATCTTCGCCGGCGCGGTGCAGGACATGGTCACGCTGTTCTTCTCGATGCGCCGCAACGGCCGGTCGCTCGGCCAGATGGCGCGGGACGAGATCGGGCCCTTCGGCGGTGCCGCCGCCCTGGTCGCGGTCTTCGCGATCATGATCATTCTGCTGGCGGTGCTGGCGCTGGTCATCGTGAACGCCCTGGCGAACTCGCCGTGGGGCGTCTTCTCCATCGGCATGACCATACCGATCGCCCTCTTCATGGGCTTCTACCTGCGCGTACTGCGGCCGGGCCGGGTCACCGAGGTCTCCGCCATCGGCGTCGCGCTGCTGCTGCTCGCCATCGTCGCGGGCGGCTGGGTCGCCGAGTCCTCGCTCGCCGACTTCTTCACGCTGTCGCCGGGCGCCCTGGTCATCTGGATGGTCGTCTACGGCTTCGTGGCCTCCGTGCTGCCGGTGTGGATGCTGCTGGCGCCGCGCGACTACCTCTCGACCTTCATGAAGGTCGGAACGATCGCACTGCTGGCGCTCGGCGTCGTCATCGCGCTGCCGACGCTGAAGATGGACCCGGTGACCAGCTTCGCCACGAGCGGCAACGGGCCCGTCTTCGCCGGGTCGCTCTTCCCGTTCGTCTTCATCACCATCGCGTGCGGCGCGCTCTCCGGCTTCCACTCCCTGGTCTCCTCGGGCACCACCCCGAAGATGATCCAGAAGGAGACGCAGATCCGGATGGTCGGCTACGGCGCCATGCTGACCGAGTCGTTCGTCGCCGTCATGGCGATGATCACCGCCTGCATCATCGACCCCGGGCTGTACTTCGCGGTCAACTCGCCGGCGGGCGTAATCGGTTCGACGGTCGACTCGGCATCGCAGGCCGTGGCCGGCCTCGGCTTCTCCATCTCGCCCGACCAGCTCGCCGCGGCGGCCAAGTCGGTCGAGGAGCAGAGCCTCCTCTCCCGTACGGGCGGCGCGCCCACCTTCGCCCTCGGCATGTCGGAGATCTTCTCCTCGGTGATCGGCGGCGCCGGGCTGAAGGCGTTCTGGTACCACTTCGCGATCATGTTCGAGGCGCTGTTCATCCTCACCACGGTGGACGCGGGCACCCGGGTCGGGCGCTTCATGCTCCAGGACATGCTCGGCAACGTCTACAAGCCGTTCCGGCAGGTCAGTTGGAAGCCGGGCGTGTGGTTCGCCAGCGCCGTCGTCGTGGGCGGCTGGGGCTACTTCCTGTGGGTCGGCGTACACGACCCGCTGGGCGGCATCAACCAGCTCTTCCCGCTCTTCGGCATCGCCAACCAGCTGCTCGCGGCGGTCGCCCTGGCCGTCTGCACGACGCTGCTGGTGAAGTCCGGGCGGCTGAAGTGGGCCTGGGTCACGGCGGTTCCGCTGGCCTGGGACGCGGCGGTCACGCTGACCGCGAGCTGGCAGAAGGTCTTCTCCGACGACCCGCGGGTCGGCTTCTTCAAGCAGCGGGCCCTCAACCAGGAGGCCATCGACGCCGGGAAGGTCCTGCCGCCCGCCAAGAACATGGACGACATGCACACCATCGTCACCAACGCGACGGTGGACGGCGTGCTCGCGGCGCTCTTCGCGCTCCTCATCGTCGTGGTGATCGCCGACGCAGGCCGGGTCTGCTACAAGGCGATCCGCGACCCGCAGAGCGTCACGCTGCACGAAGTGCCATTCGAGGAGTCGAAGATCGTTGCCCCCGCTGGGCTCTTCCCGACCAAGGAGGAGAAGGCGGAGCTCGTGGCGGCCGGGGTCGGTGCGGACGCCGGTTCCGGGGAGCAGGGCGGAGCCCGCGACCGGGAGCCCCAGCCGTGAAAGGCGCGGCGGGCCTCCGCAGGACGGCCTCGAAGATCCGCTGGTTCTGGCGCGAGGCGTCGGGCGAGGCGACGTACGACCGGTACGTCGCCCACGCCCGGGCCCGTGACCCGCGGGCGGAGGTGCTGAGCCGACGCGAGTTCGAGCGGCAGCGCACCGATGCGCGGGAGGCCGACCCGCGGGAGGGCTTCCGCTGCTGTTGAACTCGTGGTCGTAGGACGGCCGCCGTACCCCGCCACCGGGGATTGCGGCGGCCGTTCGCCGTCAGCGCACCCAGTCCTTGAGAGGCGCGGTCTCCACGGTGATTCCCACGGGATCGGGCAGCTCGACGGCCTTGCCGAACGGCGGGTCTCGGTCTCGGCCTCGGCGGGGTGCTGCTGGTCGTCGGCGGCGTCTGGCGGGCCCTCGTCCACGCCCGCGTGGACGTACACCCTTCCCTTCATGGGAATGGTGGGCCTGGTCGCGGCGACCGTGGTGGAGCGTGTCCGCCGGCGGCTGCACGACAAGTGCCGTGCTCTTCACCGGGATCACCCTCTGCGCGGGCGGCGTCGCGCCCCCGTATTCCCCGGTTTCTGGGCCGCGATCGCGTGGGTGGTCGGCCGCTTCGCGATGTTCGGCAAGACACTGTCGCCGCTCCGGGCATGCTCGTGTGCACGGCGGCGGTGGCCGTGGTGCACGCGCCCGGGTCCGCGCCGCGGGCGTCCATCACCACGGAGTCCACGCCGACGGCGTCCGTGCCGTCGGCATCCGACGCGGCGTCCGGGCCCGCGGAATCTCCGGTGACGGGTGTCAGACGCCTCCTGCAGACTGATGCTCATGGACATCACGATTCGTGCCGCCCGCCCGGAGGAGTTCGACGCCCTCGGGGAGATCACGGCGGAGGCCTACCTGGGGGACGGGCTGCTCGACTTCGGGGCCTCGGACCCGTACCTGGAACAGCTGCGGGATGTCAGGAGCCGGGCTGAGCACACGGAGGTGCTGGTGGCGGCGGACGGGGCGAGCGATGAACTCCTCGGCGGGGTCGCGTTCGTAGCGCCGGGGAGCCCGTATGCGAACGTGGCCGGGCCCGGGGAGGCCGAGTTCCGGATGCTGGCGGTGGCGCCTGCGGCGCGGCGCCGCGGGGCCGCAGAGGGGCTCGTACGGGCGTGCCTGGAGCGGGCGCGGCAGCTGGGCCTCGGGCGTATGGTCCTGTCCAGCCAGCAGCGGATGCTGACGGCCCACCGGCTGTACGAGCGGCTGGGGTTCGTACGGGCTCCGGAGCGCGACTGGGAGCCGATACCCGGGTTCCCGCTGTGGGTGTTCACCGCCGAGCTCGGGACGGCGGCGGAGTAACTCACCCACCGCCTCTACCCCGTTCCCCCGCTGACACAATATGTAGGGGTGCGCACGGACGGCGACACAAGATGTATGCTCGTGCTCGCTGCCACCACAGGGGAATCCGGTGCGAATCCGGAACTGTCCCGCAACGGTGTGGATGTGCGTGTTCGCGCATGTCCCGAGTCCGAGGACCTGCCGGCAGCACCGCCCGGCTCGACCGGACCGGGCGGCGAATCGTCCCGGGTCTCGTGGGTTGGGCCGACGGACGCTGCGCGGTGTGCTGCCGCCCTTTCCCGGGGGTGACGTACGCCCGCACGCGCCCGTGGCGCACCACCCCTCGCGGCCCCAGCCGAGCGAGGGAGAGCCACGTGACCATCGCGCCCGCGGATCCTGCGTCACGCGAGTCCGTATCGGAGCCCGCCACAGCCGCGGTGACCGCACCAGCAGCCGTGGAGGCGGGCGTCGCCGGCGGCCCCGGCGCCGCCCTGCTGCGCACCCTGACCGACCTCACCGCCGACCTGCCCGCGACCGACCCGGGCCGGGTCGCCGCGGCCGCGCTCCGCGGCCGCCACGCGGGCTCCGACGAGGCCGAGTTGCGGGAGCTGGCCACAGAGGCGGCGGCCGGGCTCATCTCCGAGGACCCCGAGTACTCGCGGCTCGCCGCGCGCCTGCTCACCCGCGCCATCGCCGAAGAGGCCGCGAGCCAAGGCGCCGTCTCCTTCTCCGCCTCGGTCGCGACCGGCCACCGGGAGGGCCTGATCGCCGACGCCACGGCCGAGTTCGTCCGCGCCCACGCCGCCCGCCTCGACGCGCTCGTCGAGTCCGCCCTCGCCGGCGGCGCCGACGACCGGTTCGGCTACTTCGGTCTGCGCACCCTCCACAGCCGCTATCTGCTGCGCCACCCCATCACCCGTCAGGTCATCGAGACCCCGCAGCACTTCATGCTCCGTGTGGCCTGCGGACTCGCGGAGGACGGCTCGGAGCGGGCTGTCGGCGAAGTGGCCGCGCTCTACGGGCTGATGAGCCGCCTCGACTACCTCCCCAGCTCCCCCACCCTCTTCAACTCCGGTACCCGCCACCCGCAGATGTCCTCCTGCTATTTGCTGGACTCCCCGCTGGACGAGCTCGACTCGATCTACGAGCGCTACCACCAGATCGCGCGGCTCTCGAAGCACGCGGGCGGCATCGGCCTGCCGTACAGCCGCGTCCGCTCGCGCGGCTCGCTGATCCGCGGCACGAACGGGCACTCCAACGGCATCGTGCCGTTCCTGCGCACCCTCGACGCCTCCGTCGCCGCGGTCAACCAGGGCGGGCGGCGCAAGGGCGCGGCCTGCGTCTACCTCGAGACCTGGCACGCGGACATCGAGGAGTTCCTGGAGCTGCGCGACAACACCGGCGAGGACGCGCGCCGCACCCACAACCTCAACCTCGCGCACTGGATCCCGGACGAGTTCATGCGCAGGGTCGAGGCGGACGGGCCGTGGTCGCTGTTCTCGCCCGCGGACGTACCGGAGCTGGTCGACCTGTGGGGCGCGGAGTTCGACGCCGCGTACCGGAAGGCGGAGGCGGAGGGCCGCTACGTCAAGCAGATCCCGGCCCGCCAGGTCTACGCCCGGATGATGCGCACCCTCGCGCAGACCGGCAACGGCTGGATGACCTTCAAGGACGCCGCGAACCGGACCGCCAACCAGACCGCCGAGCCCGGCAGGGTCGTCCACTCCTCCAACCTCTGCACCGAGATCCTCGAGGTCACGGAGGACGGCGAGACCGCCGTCTGCAACCTCGGCTCGGTCAACCTCGCCGCCCACCTGGGCGAGGACGGCGAGATGGACTGGGAGCGGCTCGACGCCACCGTCCGTACCGCCGTGACCTTCCTCGACCGGGTCGTCGACATCAACTTCTACCCCACGCCGCAGGCCGCGGCCTCCAACGAGCGCTGGCGGCCGGTGGGCCTCGGCGTGATGGGCCTCCAGGACGTCTTCTTCCGGCTGAAGCTGTCCTTCGACTCCCCCGAGGCCGCCCGGCTCTCCACGCAGATCGCCGAGCGCATCATGCTGGCGGCGTACGAGGCGTCGTGCGCCCTCGCCGAGCGGCACGGCCCTCCCCCCGCCTGGTCCGCCACCCGCGCCGCGCGTGGCGTCCTGCACCCCGACCACTACGCCGCGCAGCCGCGCTGGCCCGAGCGGTGGGCCGCGCTGCGCGCCCGTATCGCCCGGACCGGCATGCGCAATGCGCTGCTGCTGGCGATTGCGCCGACGGCGACGATCGCCTCCATTGCGGGCGTGTACGAGTGCATCGAGCCGCAGGTGTCCAACCTCTTCAAGCGCGAGACGCTGTCGGGCGAGTTCCTCCAGGTCAACTCCTACCTGGTGGCGGAGCTCAAGCGGCTCGGCGTGTGGGACGCGCAGACCCGGGAGGCGCTGCGCGAGTCCAACGGCTCGGTGCAGGACTTCACCTGGATTCCGGAGGACGTACGGGCGCTGTACCGGACGGCGTGGGAGATCCCGCAGCGGGCGCTGATCGACATGGGCGCGGCCCGTACGCCGTACCTCGACCAGAGCCAGTCGCTGAACCTCTTCATGGCTTCACCGACCATCGGCAAGCTCAGCTCGATGTACGCGTACGCGTGGAAGAAGGGCCTGAAGACCACGTACTACCTGCGGTCGCGCCCGGCGACGCGGATCGCCCAGTCCGCGCGCGCCGCCACCGCGGCGACGGCCGACACCGCCGCCACCGCGGCGACCGCGGCGACCGCGGCGACCGCGGCGACCATTCCAGTCCAGCAGGCCGCCCCCGACGAGGCGGTCGCCTGCTCCCTTGAGAACCCCGAGTCCTGCGAGGCCTGCCAGTAAATGAGTGCCCACCCGTCACCCGACCACCACCCCTCGAAGACGGCGCTTCGCGCCGACACCTCTACCTCCAAAAACCTTCTCGACCCGGGCTTCGAGCTGACCCTGCGTCCCATGCGCTACCCGGACTTCTACGAGCGCTACCGCGACGCGATCAAGAACACCTGGACCGTGGAGGAGGTTGACCTCCACTCCGACGTGGCCGACCTCGCCAAACTCTCCGCGGGCGAACAGCACATGATCGGCCGCCTGGTCGCCTTCTTCGCGACCGGCGACTCGATCGTCGCCAACAACCTCGTCCTCACCCTCTACAAGCACATCAACTCCCCAGAGGCGCGTCTCTATCTCTCCCGCCAGCTCTTCGAGGAGGCCGTCCACGTCCAGTTCTACTTGACGCTGCTGGACACCTACCTCCCCGACCCCGACGACCGCACGGCCGCCTTCGCCGCGGTCGAGAACATCCCGTCCATCCGCGAGAAGGCGCAGTTCTGCTTCCGGTGGATGGACTCGGTGGAAGAGATCGACCGGCTGCGCACGAAGGAGGACCGGCGCCGCTTCCTGCTCAATCTGATCTGCTTCGCGGCGTGCATCGAGGGCCTGTTCTTCTACGGTGCCTTCGCCTACGTCTACTGGTTCCGCTCGCGCGGTCTGCTGCACGGCCTGGCGACCGGTACGAACTGGGTGTTCCGTGACGAGTCGATGCACATGGAGTTCGCCTTCTCGGTCGTGGACACCGTCCGCCAGGAGGAGCCGGATCTCTTCGACGAGGAGCTGGGCAAGCAGGTCACGGCGATGCTGGAGGAGGCCGTGGAGGCCGAGCTGCAGTTCGCCCGCGACCTGTGCGGGGACGGCCTGCCCGGGATGAACACCGACTCGATGCGCGAGTATCTGCAGTGCGTCGCGGACCAGCGGCTGCGCCGCCTGGGGCTGCCGGCGCGCTACGGCTCGGAGAACCCGTTCTCCTTCATGGAGCTGCAGAACGTCCAGGAGCTGACCAACTTCTTCGAGCGCCGCCCGTCCGCGTACCAGGTGGCGGTCGAGGGCTCGGTCGCCTTCGACGACGACTTCTGAACGACCGACTGCCGCAGGCCCGGTGTCGCGGGTCTGCGGCAGCCCCCAAGCATGGCGCACAGGTAAGGGGGCGGCCTCAAAGGAGGCCGCCCCTTACGCGAGCACGGAGAAGGTCAGTCGTTCGGGACCGTCTCGTAGCGCGGCGTGCCCTCGGCCATCTGCCGGAGCGCGTCCTTCCGGTCCCGCTTCGACAGCCGGTCGATGTAGAGGTAGCCGTTCAGGTGGTCGGTCTCGTGCTGCAGGCAGCGCGCGAAGTAGCCGGTGCCCTCGACCGCGATCGGATTGCCCTGGAGGTCCTGGCCGCGGCAGACCGCGTAGTCGGGGCGGGCCAGCGGGGCATAGGCGGTCGGCACCGACAGGCAGCCCTCGTTGGAGTCGTCCAGCACCCGGAGCTCGGCGGGCAGGTCGTCGATCACCGGGTTGCAGATCGCGCCCACGTGCCGCTCACCGTTGTCGTCCGGGCAGTCGTAGACGAAGACCCGCAGGTCGACGCCGATCTGGTTGGCGGCGAGGCCCACGCCCTCGGCGGCCCGCTGGCTGGCGAACATGTCGTCGACGAGCTGCGCGAGCTTGTCGTCGAACTCGGTCACGTCCTTGCAGCGCCGGTGCAGCACCGGGTTGCCGACGACGGTGATCGGGCGGGCGGTGCCGCGCTCGCGGTGCGCCTTCTCCCGCGCCTCGGCGTCCACCGTGTCGTCGATGAACTCCGAGGATTCCGCCTCGGCATCCGCCACCTGCTGCCCGCTCTCCTGCTGCGCCATCTCCGCCGTACGCCTTCCTCATGCCTGATGCGATGCCCGTGACAGGGCTCCGTACAGGGTACGGCCAGTGGCGACGGCGGCGGGCCAGGTCCTCAAGACCCTCCGGACTCAGCAGACCTCTTCCAGATCGCGCCACGCGCGCGTGTCCGGACTGTCGGCGACCCACCCGTCGAGCAGGCCGCGGACGAGCCCCGAGGGCGCCGCGATCCCGCATTCCCGCTCCGGCACCCACAGGTCGCCCGCCGTCCTGTGCCCCAGCGGCCCCGGGTGGCCGGGCTCACTGTGGTCGTGGGGGTCCAGGTGCTGCTCGCCGTCGCCCTCGTCGCTGGGCATCCGGCTCTCCGAGCACGAGCGGCACAGCAGCCGCACCGAGGACGACCAGTCCTCGGCCGCGAAGCCCGCGTCGGCCGCGAGCTGCTCCAGCGCGTCCCGGTCGGACTCCGCTGCAGCCTCGAGCAGCACCACCCAGGTCGGCACCGGCGAGGGCGCCCACAGCTCGATCTCGTCGAAGACGGGGTACGAAGGGCCCGCCGAGGTGATCCGCTCACCGTGCGGGACGCCGTCGTGCAGCACGACCTCGCCCCAGCGCCGCCCGGACGACGGCAGCGGAATCGACAACACCTCGATCCGCGCGGGATCGAGCCTGCGCCCCCAGACGACCTCGGCCTCGCCCTCGGGCGAGAGGCGCACCGCCGCGCTGCCCAGCTCCATACCGACCGGCTCGGTGGCCGGGGCGCCCTCGCCGGGCACCTTCAGCCCGTACGCCTGCCAGGCGCGGCGGGCCAGCGGCCAGTCCTGGAGGGCGGTCGCGGCGATCCCCACGTTCCACCAGTCAGGCGCGCCCGCCTCGCGGTCGAGGAGCGCGACAGCGCGCAGCCCCGCGGCGCGCGCCTGCTCCCAGTCGTGCCGGAACTTGTGCAGCAGGGCGAGGTTGAACCAGGACTCGGAGAGCCAGGGCTCGAGATCGGCAGCCTGCGTGAGCAGGGCCCCGGCGTCCTCGTACCGGCCGTCGCCGATCAGAGTGAAAGCCCGGTCGGTCGCCTGCCGCCACGAGGCGGAGGGCCGATGCCGTACCTTGCCGAAGATCCTCACGATTCCCGCCTGCCGGTTCGCTCCGTGTCCTTTTGCCGTGTTTGGTGTGCGCCCTGTGTGGGTCAGCCGATGACGGCCAGGACGTGCCCCTCCAGTACGACGTACCCCGCGTCGCCCTCCTTGAGGACAACCTGCCACAGATTGCCCGTCATCTCAGCCTGGATCCCGACGCTCACCACTGCTCCTTGCCGCCCGGGCGAACTCCGAACCCCCTCTCCTCGCATCCAACCATGCCCGTCTCAGCGTCCGCTCATTACCCACGGGTTCTGCGGCTTCAGGGACGGCTGTTACCTGCTGGGTGCCGCTGGTCGAAGCGCCGCTGCGGCACGTACGGCGCTGCTTGCGGGCGGGCTCGCGGCTCGGTTCACGGCCCGCTGCGGGCTGGATGCACGGCCGGCGCTGCGGGCACGGTTGACGGCCGGGCTTCGCCGGTGGATTCCCGCCGGATTCACGACGGCGGGCCGCCACCGCGCGCGAGCACCCGCGCCAGCGCCTCCACGACCCGCGGCTCGTAGTCCCTGGCGGTGCCGAGCCGGAGCCGCTCGAGCGCACAGAGCGGACCGCCGAGGCCCCCGCCGCAGCCCGCGAGGTCGTCGAAGGCGTTGACGGTGCGGACGATCCGGGCCGAGAGCGGCTGCTCCCGGTACGGGTCGGCCTGCCGCTCGACGACCACGGCGACCTCGGCGGGCACCCCGGTCTGCCGTACGACCGCGCCGCCGAGCAGGGCGATCCGGCGCTGCTCCTCGGCGGGCAGCGGCTCGGTGGCGCCCGCCGGAACCGGGTCGACGAGGGAGAGCTGGCCGATGTCGTGCATCAGCGCCGCGTACTCCAGCACGGTCAGGTCGGGCTCCGACAGGCCCAGCTCGCGGCCGACGGCCCGGCTGAGCGCGGCGACCCGGCGGGCGTGACCGGTGGGCGTGTAGCCGGCGATCTCGGTGGCGCGGGCGAGCGAGGCGATGGTCTGGCGGTAGGTGGCCCGTACGGCGGCGTAGCGGCGGAAGGAGAACTGCGTGAGCAGCAGGGGCACGCAGAACACCGGAAGCGCCCAGAGCCCGGCAACGGCCATGGCGAGGGCGATGACCACGCCGGTCGCGCAGATCGCGGACCCGACGCCGAGCAGGGCGCGCAGCTCGTCGCGGAGCAGCGGGCCGTACGGCCAGCCGGTGCGGGCGCGGGCGAGCGCGGCGCCGAGGACGGCGTCGCAGAGGCAGGTGAGGGTGAGGAGCAGGAGCAGCAGGACGGCGTAGTACGGGCCTTGGCCGAGCCACTCGTCCAACGCGCCGGACCCATAGAGGGGTTGGAAGCAGGTGGCCGCGAAGCCGGCCGTCAGCACGCGGCGGGCGAGGTGGTCGAGAATGGGGGCGCGGCCGAAAGCGACGTGCGGGGCGGTGCCGGCCAGGGCGGCGGCGCCGACGACGGTGACGACCTGGGGAACGCCGTGCGTCGCGGGGTGCCCCGCGATCTCCCCGAGCAGCGCGTACGCGAGGGCTCCGGCGGCGGCGAGCGGCGCGGCCTCGCGGCCGTCGGGCCCCCCGCGGACGAGCTCGCCGACGGCGATGAGCACCCCGAAGGCGAGCGCGGTCCCCGGCTCGTCGACGCCGTGCCACAGCGTCCACCCGAAACCGGCGCCCCCCACCCCGGCGGCGACGACCCGCACTCCCACCACGACCCAGGGCACGCGCGCGTGTCCCCGCCGCCCGTGCGGAGCCCGATGCCGCCCATGCGCGTGCGTCGCGTGCCCACCGCTGCCGCCGGGCTCCCACCGGGCCACCGCCCCGCCACCGGCGGCGCCCTCCGCTGCGGCCTCATGCCCCTCTGCCGACCCAGACGTGGCCGCCGCCGCGCCAGGGCCCGGCGCGTCTGCCCCGGCCATGGCGTCCATCGCGGCCCTTGCGTCCATGGGTCCGCTGACACCCGCGTCGGCGGGCCCATGGCCCTTTCCCAGCGGGCCCCCGACCCCCGCCGGTCCAGGGATGCGCCCCTCTGCTCCCGCATCGTCCGCTGCCGAAGGGGACCCGCCAGCCGCCGGTCCGGCGGCACGCGCGCGGGCGCCGGGGATGCCGTCAGTGCCGTCCGCAAGCGGGGCAACCCGCGCGTCCGGCGCACCGGGTGGCCTGCGCGGTGGGCGCTCGGAGGCGGAGCCGCTCGTCATGCGGGACCTCCCCGGTCGGACCGCCCGGCAGCCGAACCGCCGGGAAGCCCCGCGCGCTGCCCCGCCGGGGCATCCGGCTCCGGGCCGGAAGCGGGTATGCCTCCAGGCCCTGCCGAAAGCCGCGCGGGGGACGGGGATCCCGGCCCGCGCGCGCCCGCGTGCCCGAACGCGTGCCCGGCCGGGGGCGTGCCGAGCGCCGGGTCCGGCACGCGCGCGGAGCCGGTGGCCGGTTCCCCCACGGCGGGAGGTGCGTACCCGGCCGGCCCCGGGCGTGGGGCCGCCCCGCGCTCCGGTGGCGGGACGTTTCCGCTGAGGTCGACGGCCTCCGGAGCGTCCGCGGTGACGCCCGGGCGCCAGCCGTGCCGGTCGATCGCGCGGGCCAGCGCCAGCACCATGCGCGGGTCGAACTGCGCCCCCATGCACCGCCGTAGCTCCTCGACGGCCACGGGCACCGGCCGCGCCCGCCGGTACGACCGCGTCGACGTCATCGCGTCGAAGGCGTCGGCGACCGCCACCACGCGCGCACACTCCGGGATCCGCCCGCCCGACAGCCCGTACGGATAGCCGCGCCCGTCCAGCCTCTCGTGGTGGTGCAGGATCGCCGCCCGCGCCTCCCCCAGGAAGCCGATGCCGCGCACCATCTCGTGCCCGTACTCCGGGTGGAGCTCGATGATCCGCCGCTCCTCCGGGGTGAGCGGCCCGTCCTTGCGCAGCAGCCGCGTCGGGACGCCCAGCTTGCCGACGTCGTGCAGGATGCCCGCGAAGCGCAGCACCTCGATCCGGTCGTCGTCCATGCCGAGTTCGCGGGCGATCATGACCGAGGCGCGCCCGACGCGCTCGCTGTGGCCGCGCGTGTAGCGGTCCTTGATGTCGACGGCCTGGACGAGGGCGCGGATGGTGGCCTGGTGCGCTGCACGCTCGCGGTGGTACAGCGCGAAGATCCAGCAGGAGACGTACATCGGCAGCAGCACAAGCAGCGCGGCGACCGGCCCGTACGGACTGCGCCACAGCACCGCCATCATCAGCCCGGCCAGGCCGTGCACGAGGTGCGGCGCGAGCGAGCGCAGCGCCAGTCCGCGCCAGGCGGTACGGGGCGAGCAGCGCTCGGCGGTCACGAGGATCCCGCCGTCGAGGGCGGCGAGGACCAGGCAGAAGGTGACGGCGCCGGCGGCCGCGGGCAGAAGGGCGTATGGGAAGTCGGCGGCGGAGACGGCGTTCCGGCCGCCCTCGGTGAAGCTCCCGCCGCTGAACGCGTGCGCCGCGGCGTACGAGGCGAGCGCGAACCGGGCAGCGTGCCACACCCGCCGCGGCCACGCCGGCTGCTGCTCGACGCGGCCGACGAGGGCGCCGGGCAGAGCCACGAGCGCCGCCGCGGCCGGCGGCAGCAGATAGGCCCCGGCGAGCAGGACGGGGACGAAGGAGCCCATGCCGGTGGGCGCCCGGTGCCCCATGAAGGGGATCCGGGTCAGCTGCTCGCACCCGGCGTACAGCAGGGCGAGCAGAAGGACGGCCCCCCAGGGGGTCCCGGCGCCGGGTCGCAAAGCGGGTCCGGCGCACGCAACGGTGGCGAGCACGGCGCACAGGATGTACGCGCGAGCCCCCGGCGGCACACCTCGCATGGCATGTCCTCCCCCTGCTCGCTGCGCGCTGATCTCTTTATCGACGCACGCGTCAGGAAGGGGAGAATAGGGCCGCGTCCGCGCCGGGGTAGGCCCATCGGCGTATAAAGGGGTCCGACGAGTCCCGATTCGCACCTACGGGTGACATGACAGGAAGAGGGGCCCGGCAGGACTATTGCGCGCCAGGGTCTCTGCGTGCCCTCGGTGAGGGCTGCCGCGGTCAGGCAGACTCGGCCGTGCGCGTGGCTCGCGCGGACACGTCGGCGTCCTGCGCCTGCCGGGCCGCCTGCTGGTCGGCCACCGCCTGCTCCATCACGGTCTGTTCGGGCACGGCCTCACCCGACCTGATGAGCTCGATCCTGCCCATCACCTTGGACCGGAGGTCGGTGGGCACGTCGTCATGGCCGCAGCAGCGCTTCACGAGCTTCTTCACGGCCTGCTCGAGGCCGTACTTCTCGAGGCACGGCGAGCACTCGTCGAAGTGCTCCTTGAACTTGTCGGCCTCGCCTGCGGGCATCTCACGGTCGAGAAACTCGTAGAGGTGGTCGAGGACCTCCGAGCAGTCCGTCTCGTGCGGATCTCCGCAGCTCATGATCCCGCGCCTTTCCGATCGTGCGACTCGGTCGACGCAGCGCCCGCGCCCGCAGGGACCAGCCCGCGTTCCAGGGCGTAGTCCTCGAGCAGACCGCGCAGTTGGCGGCGACCGCGGTGCAGCCGCGACATCACCGTACCGATGGGTGTACCCATGATGTCCGCGATCTCCTTGTACGCAAAGCCCTCAACGTCCGCGAGGTAGACCGCTATCCGGAACTCCTCGGGGATCGCCTGCAGCGCCGCCTTCACGTCCGAGTCGGGCAGGTGGTCGAGCGCCTGCGACTCGGCGGAGCGCAGCCCGGTCGACATGTGCGACTCGGCGCGCGCGAGCTGCCAGTCCTCGATCTCCTCCGTGGCGCTGCGCTGCGGCTCGCGCTGCTTCTTGCGGTAGGAGTTGATGAAGGTGTTCGTCAGGATCCGGTACAGCCACGCCTTCAGGTTGGTGCCCTCGCGGAACTGGTGGAACGAGCCGTACGCCTTGGCGTACGTCTCCTGCACGAGGTCCTCGGCGTCCGCAGGGTTGCGCGTCATGCGCAGCGCGGCGGAGTACATCTGGTCGAGGAAGCCCAGGGCATCCCGCTCGAAGCGCGCGTTGCGCTCGGCGGCCGTCTCATGCGGCTGGCCGTCGTCGGTCCCTGCCTCGGTACCAGTGACCGGACCCACCTCCTCCAACGCGTCCACGGACCCGAAAGCGGATCCGCTCGAATCGGAGGATAGACGACGATCCACTCCGCCCGCCGCTCCTTGGAGGGCAGGCTGCGCCACCGCCATCTGCGACCACACAGCCTGGGCGGCCTGCGGACGGGGCGGGCATTGGATCGAACCCATGCGGGAGACTCCCTCTGCTGTGCCTTGCGGTGCCTACGTACGGACATCCCCCACAACGCCATCGGTCCCCGGCGCATTCCCGACGGTCGGAGCGATCTCGGCGGGCATCAGACGGAGATCGAGTCCAGCCACTCGGCGACGGCATCGGTGATCACTGCGAGGGCCTCCTCCTGCGTGGGGCCCAAGGCCTTGGGGACGGCGAAGCCGTGATCCCCGTACGGCACCTCGACGATCCGGGTGCCTGACGGGAACTCCTCGGGGCGGCCGAAGGGGTCGCGCCCGCCCTGGACGACGAGGATGGGCACGCCTGCGCCGGTCAGCTCGTCGGCGCGGGACTTCTCGGGCCTGCCCGGGGGGTGCAGCGGGAAGGAGAGCGCGAGCACGGCCTGTGCGCCGAGGTCGCGCGCCGTACGGCAGGCGACGCGCGCGCCCGCGCTGCGGCCGCCCGCGACGACCGGGAGCCCCGGCTTCTCCAGGGCGGGCCAGAGCGCGGTCCAGGCCGCGTCGAGGGCCTTGGGGGCGGGGGCGACCTTCTTGCCCGCGACCCGCCAGGGCTGCTCGACGAGCGCGACGGCCACGCCGTGTGCGGGGAGGGTGGCGGCCAGCGCCTGGAGGTCACGGGCCTCGATGCCGCCGCCGGCGCCGTGGCTCATGGCCAGCACGAGCCGCGCCGTTCTGGCGCCCCGGCACCAGGTGATCCGCGCGTCGCCCGCCGGAGTGGAAACAACCTGGGTCTCGATCACGCCACCATCCTGCCGCGCCGAGGCCCGGCCCGCCGCGCGGGCACGCCCGCGTGGGGGCAGGGTCCCGCCCGTCAGGCCTCGGAAGCAGGCGTCGGAAGCGCGCCGAAAAGCAGACCCGCGGGCGTCAGAAGAGCGTGCCCTCCTCCGGGGCCTCGAGTTCCTTCAGCAGCTCCGGGCCGTTGTTACGGACGTTGCTGACGTCCGTCGAGACGGGATATGCCCGCATCATCCCGGCCGGCGGCGGCGCCAGCAGCGAGCGCAGATCGTCCGGATCCGTCCGCGCCGGGTCGAGCCATGCCGCCCACCGGTCCTCCGGCAGGACCAGCGGCATCCGCGGGTGGATCTCCGCGAGCGCCCGCGGCCCGTCCCCGCCTGCCGCCGGCGCCCCGGCCAGCGGCGTCGTCTCCGCCTCCGTCGTGACGACCGTGCAGGTCACCCACCAGGCCCGGGGGTGCTCCCCCGGCAGCGTCCGGTCCCGCCAGAACTCGTACAGGCCCGCCATGGCCATCACCGACCCGTCGGCCGGCGTCACGAAGTACGGCTGCTTCCGCGCCCGCTTCCGCTTCCCCCGCTCCTCGAGGTCGCGCTCGGACTTCCCGGTGACCCACTCGTAGTAGCCGTCGGCGGGCAGCAGGCAGCGCCGCGCGGCGAAGGCCTTGCGGAAGGACGACTTCTCGTGCAGCGACTCGGCCCTGGCATTGATCATCTTCGCCCCGACCTCGGGCGACTTGGCCCAGGACGGAACGAGCCCCCACCGCAGCATGCGCAGCTGACGCACCGGATCCGGGCTCTCCGACTCCCGGTCCGGGCGCTCCAGGACCGCGTACACGTCCTTCGTCGGGGCGACGTTCCAGTCCGGGGCGAGGGTCTCCTCGGGCTCCCATTTCGCCACGTGGAACAGCCCGACCAGATCCTCGGGCCGCCGACTCGCTGAGTATCGACCGCACATGAGTGCAACACTGCCACGACGCCCGTACCGAGCGACACGTCCGCACCCGTACACGTCATGAGGGAGCCGCCCGTCCATGGACAGCACGAGCATCGGCGATCTGTGGGACCGCGTCATAGGGACCCAGCCGGACCCCTCCGTCTGGCTGGTGGCCGTGACAGCGGTCTTCGCGCTCGCGGCCGTCGTGCCGCAGACCGCCTGGCGGCTGAGCCGCAACGCCGTGACGATCGCACACGAGGGCGGCCACGGCCTCGTCGCCCTGCTCAGCGGCCGCCGCCTGGATGGCATACGGCTGCACTCGGACACCTCGGGACTGACCGTCTCGCGCGGCAAGCCCACCGGCATCGGCATGATCCTCACGGCGGCCGCCGGCTACACCGCGCCCCCGCTGCTCGGGCTCGGCGGCGCCTGGCTGCTGGTCGCCGGGCACATCACCCTGCTCCTCTGGGGCGCGATCCTGCTGCTCGTCGCGATGCTGGTGATGATCAGGAACGCGTACGGCGTGCTGACCGTCGTCGTCACCGGCGCCGCCTTCTTCCTCGTCTCCTGGCTGACGGAGCCCGCCATCCAGGCGGCCTTCGCCTACGGCGCGGTGTGGTTCCTGCTCCTCGGCGGAGTGCGGCCGGTCTTCGAGCTGCAGGCCAAGCGCCGCCGCGGAGGGGCGCCGGACTCCGACGCCGACCAGCTCTCGCGGCTCACGAATGTCCCGGCGGCCCTGTGGCTGTTCCTCTTCCACGCCGTCTCGCTGAGCTCTCTCATCGGCGGAGGGCGCTGGCTTCTCGGACTGTGACTCCTCTACCACTGCAGTATTTCGGCGGGGTTTCTCCGCTTTTGATCAAGATCTGTGCCGGGCGTGAACCACTAAAGTGAGGGCCATGACCGGTAACCCCGTGCACTCCGCCCTCTGGCCCGCCCCGCTCGCGTCGGGCCCCGTCGACGCGACCGTCACCGTGCCCGGATCGAAGTCGGTCACCAACCGCGGCCTCGTCCTGGCCGCGCTCTCCTCGGAGCCGGGCTGGCTGCGCCGCCCGCTGCGCTCCCGCGACACCCTCCTCATGGCGGAGGGGCTGCGCGCACTGGGCGTCGGCATCGAGGAGACGGTGTCCAGTACGACGTCGGGCGCGGGCAGCAGCACCGACGGCGGCGAGGCCTGGCGGGTCATCCCCGCCGGACTGCACGGGCCCGCCACCGTCGGCGTCGGCAACGCCGGCACCGTCATGCGCTTCCTGCCGCCCGTCGCCTCCCTGGCCGACGGGCCGGTCCGGTTCGACGGCGACCCCCGCTCGTACGAGCGCCCGCTGCACGGCGTCATCGACGCCCTGCGCGCGCTGGGCGCCCGGATCGACGACGACGGCCGCGGCGCTCTGCCGATGACCGTGTTCGGCGGCGGGGCGCTGGACGGCGGCCCCGTCGAGATCGACGCCTCCTCGTCCTCGCAGTTCGTCAGCGCGCTGCTGCTGTCGGCCCCGCGCTTCAACCAGGGCGTCGAGGTGCGGCACATCGGCAACTCCCTGCCCTCCCTCCCGCACATCCGGATGACCGTGGACATGCTGCGGGTCGCGGGCGCCCAGGTGGACACCCCCGAGGCCGGCGGCGAGCCGAACGTCTGGCGGGTCAAGCCCAGCGCGCTGCTCGGCCGCAACCTGGTCGTCGAGCCCGACCTGTCGAACGCCCAGCCCTTCCTGGCCGCGGCCCTGGTCACCGGCGGCCGGGTCACCATCCCCGACTGGCCGGAGCGCACGACTCAGCCCGGTGACGCGCTGCGCGCGATCTTCACCGAAATGGGCGGTTCGTGTGAACTCACCGACGCGGGCCTGACGTTCACCGGCAGCGGCCGCATCCGCGGCATCGACGTCGACCTCGGCGACGTGGGCGAGCTGACCCCGGGCATCGCGGCGGTCGCGGCGCTGGCCGAGTCCGAGTCCGTGCTGCGTGGCGTGGCGCACCTGCGGCTGCACGAGACCGACCGGCTGGCCGCGCTGACCAAGGAGATCAACGAGCTGGGCGGGGACGTCACCGAGACCGCGGACGGGCTGCGCATCCGGCCGCGCCCGCTGCACGGCGGGATCTTCCACACGTACGACGACCACCGGCTGGCCACAGCTGCCGCGGTGATCGGTCTCGCGGTCGAGGGCGTCGAGGTGGAGAACGTCGCCACGACCGCGAAGACCCTGCCGGACTTCCCCGACCTCTGGGCCGCGATGCTCGGCGAGCCGTCCGGGCAGATTCCCGTGCGGAGAGCCTGAGAGCGGCCCCGCAATGCGCCGCTATGGCAAGCACACCGACGAGGACGACGTCAGGGTCCGGCCAGGACGCAGGGGCAGCAGGCCGCGTACGAGCATCCGGCCCAAGCACGAGGACGCCGCCGAGGGCTTCGTCCTGACCGTCGACCGCGGCCGGCTGACCTGCCTCGTCGAAGGCCGCACGATCACCGCGATGAAAGCCCGCGAGCTGGGCCGCAAGGCGGTGGTGGTCGGTGACCGCGTCGGCATCGTCGGTGATCTGTCCGGCGGCAAGGACACCCTCGCCCGGGTCGTCCGGGTCGAGGAGCGGTCGTCGGTGCTGCGGCGGACGGCGGACGACGACGACCCGTACGAACGGGTGGTCGTCGCCAATGCCGACCAGCTCGCCATCGTCACCGCCCTCGCCGACCCGCCGCCCCGGCCCCGCATGATCGACCGCTGTCTGGTCGCCGCCTATGACGCGGGCCTCGAGCCGCTGCTCGTACTCACCAAGTCGGACCTCGCCCCGGCCCGGCCGCTGTTGGAGACCTACGAGCCGCTGGGCGTGCCGTTTGTGGTGACCAGCCGGGAGGAGCTGGCCGACGGCGCCGCCGCGGAGCTGGTGCGGGACCGGCTGACCGACCGGGTCACCGCCTTCGTCGGGCACTCTGGCGTCGGCAAGACGACGCTGGTCAACGCCCTGGTCCCGGACCGCCAGCGGGTCACAGCCGTGGTCAATCCGGTCACCGGGCGCGGCCGCCACACCACGACCTCGGCCCTCGCGCTCCCGCTGCCCGACGGGGACGGCTGGGTCATCGACACCCCGGGCGTGCGGTCGTTCGGGCTGAACCACATCGACCCCTCGCGGGTCATCCACGCCTTCCCGGACCTCGAGCCGGGCACCGAGGGCTGCCCGCGCGCGTGCAGCCACGACGAGAAGGACTGCGCGCTGGACCAGTGGGTCGCCGACGGGCACGCGGAGCCGGCCCGGCTCTACTCGCTGCGGCGGCTCCTCGCGACGCGTGAGCGGCGCGAGGGAGACTGATCTCCTGACGTTTGCCCGCCGTTCCGGATGGTAAGGGCATAATCGCGCCAAGGCAGACAAGGGCACCAGGCGGTCGCTGCAGACGGGGAGGCACATCGGATGGCGTGGCTGCTGGTGATCGTCGCCGGGCTGCTGGAGGTCGGTTTCGCGGTGGGCCTCAAGCTCTCGCACGGCTTCACGCGCCTGTGGCCCACGGTCGCGTTCTGCGCCTTCGCGCTCGGCAGCTTCGGACTCCTGACCCTCGCCCTGAAGAGGCTGGAAGTGGGTCCTGCGTATGCGGTGTGGACGGGCATCGGCGCCGCCGGAACGGCGCTCTACGGCATGATCTTCCTCGGCGACGTCGTCTCCACGCTGAAGATCATCTCGGTCACGCTGGTGATCATGGGCGTCATCGGCCTGCAGCTGTCAGGCGGCGTTCACTGACCTCGCACCAGCACGGCCTGCCGGATCTCGGCGGCCACTGACGCGCCGCCGGGGGTACACGGGGCACCGGGAGCACCGGGAGCACCGGGGACAACGCCCCGCACGAGCACGGCGGGATCATCCGCCCCCGCGGGCACGACGACGTACGACAGCGCCAGCCGCACGGCGACCTCGCACGCGCGGGCCAGCCGTTCCGCCTCCTCCTGCGGACGCTCCCGCTCCAGCACCGCCAGGGCGCGGTCACGGACCTGGCGCAGCAGTTCGCCGGGCGAGGGCAGCGCGGCGTCGGCCCGCCGCTGCGCCGGCACGTACGAAGGCGACGGCCCCGCAACCCGTACGGGTACGGGCAGCCGCTCACTCCAGAAACCGGTCAGCACGGCTCTCAGCAACGGACTCCGCCGGGCGCTGCGCACGGTCCAGTCCGCCACGGCGGCCAGCCGCCCGCTGGGATCCGCACCGCCGTCCGCGTCCGCGCCGTGGCTCGCCGCGCCCGCGCCGGTGGACAAGGCGCCGTCGACGCCGGCGAGATACGCGTCGGCCTCACGCCGGACCAGGGCTCTGGCCAGCCCGTCCTTGCTGCCGAACTCGTTGTAGAGCGTCTGTCTGGACACCCCGGCGGCCGCCGCGACGTCGACCATCCGCACTCCGGACCACGGCCGGCCCGCGAGTGCCGCGAACGCGGCGTCCAGCAGGGATTCACGCGCAGTAGGCACCATCGCCTCCCCGGCCATGCGGCTCACATGACCTGCACTGCGCAAAAAGGATTGACGCGCCACATGGGGGTGTCAATAGCTCTGACGGAGCACGACCACACCCGTACGGACATCCCATGTGTTAGGTCCGAACCTAGCTGGATACTGTTCGCTCATGCCCGACTATCACGATGATCTGCGTCTGGCCCATGTGCTGGCCGACGCCGCGGACGCCGCGACCATGGACCGGTTCAAGGCGCTCGACCTCAAGGTCGAGACCAAACCGGACCTGACGCCGGTGAGTGAGGCCGACAAGGCCGCTGAGGAGTTGATCCGCTCCTCGCTCTCTCGCGCGCGACCGCGCGACGCGGTACTGGGCGAGGAGTACGGCAGCGAGGGCGCGGGCCCCCGCCGCTGGATCATCGATCCGATCGACGGCACCAAGAACTACGTCCGCGGGGTCCCCGTGTGGGCCACGCTGATCTCGCTGATGGTGCCGGGTGGTGGCGGGTACCAGCCGGTCGTCGGCGTGGTGTCGGCGCCCGCCCTGGGGCGGCGATGGTGGGCCGCGCAGGGGGCGGGCGCGTACACCGGCCGCAGCCTCTCCTCCGCGACCCGGCTGCGGGTCTCCAAGGTCAGCAAGATCGAGGACGCGTCGTTCGCGTACTCGTCGCTGACCGGCTGGGAGGAGCAGGGCCGGCTGGACGGGTTCCTGGATCTGACCCGCGCCTGCTGGCGGACCCGCGGCTACGGCGACTTCTGGCCCTACATGATGGTCGCCGAGGGTTCGGTGGACATCTGCGCGGAACCGGAGCTGTCCCTGTGGGACATGGCGGCGAACGCCGTCATCGTGCAGGAGGCGGGCGGCGAGTTCACCGACCTGGACGGCGTACGCGGTCCAGGCGGCGCGAACGCTGCGGCGTCCAACGGCCTGCTGCACAACGAGCTGCTGGGGTATCTCAACCAGCGGTACTGAGCCTTACGAGCCTCCGCACGCCCTCTTGTTGGCCTCCCGTGCGCATGTGAACATGAGAGTCCCCCAGCTTGTGAACTTGTGAATCCCTTCACGTGGAGATGTGCCACGTGGCTGCGGCACGCCTGGTGCGGCACGCGGATTCACGGCTCACCTGGATCACGAGAGAGGTGGCTCCATTCCATGCTCGTCCGTGACGCCATGAGCACGGTGGTCCTCACCATCGGGCCGACGCACACGCTCCGCCAGGCGGCCCGCCTGATGTCCGCGCGGCGGGTCGGCGCGGCGGTCGTCCTCGACACCGACACCAGCGGCCTCGGCATCCTCACCGAGCGCGACATCCTCAACTCCGTGGGCGCGGGCCAGGACCCCGACCGGGAGACCGCCCATGCCCACACCACGACCGACGTCGTCTTCGCCGCCCCGGAGTGGACCCTGGAGGAGGCCGCGGCAGCCATGACGCGCGGCGCATTCCGCCATCTGATAGTCCTCGACGACCGCGAACCGGTCGGGGTCGTCTCGGTCCGCGACATCATCCGCTGCTGGGTCCCGGCCCGGCCGCAGCCGTCCGTACTGGCGGGCTGAGCGCAGCACGAGGGGCCGGACCCCCGACCGGGATCCGGCCCCTCGTCACTCGCCACGACAAGCGTCCGTCAGCCGCGCAGGGCCTGGACCGCGGCCTCGAGCCGCTTGCCGTAGTCCTCGTCCGCCTTGCGGAAGTTGGCGATGGCCCGCTCGGCGATGTCGTCGCGCGAGACCTTGGCGATGAAGCCGGCGAGGTTGTCGATCAGACGCTGCTTCTCGTCCTCGGACATCAGGCGGTAGAGGTTCCCCGCCTGGACGAAGTCGTCGTCCTCGGCGTGCGAGGGCGCCTCGTGGTCACCGGTCCGGCCGGAGACGTCGACCGGCTGCCACAGCGGCCTGCCGGTCTGGGCCGGGCCGCCGAAGCTGTTCGGCTCGTAGTTCTTGGCGCCCGCGTGGCGGCCGTCGTACAGGAGGCCGTCACGCCCGTACGTACGGGCCTCGGTGGCGTGCGGCCGGTTGACCGGGAGGTGGTCGGCGTTGATCCCGACGCGGTAGCGGTGCGCGTCGCCGTACGCGAACAGGCGGCCCTGCAGCATCTTGTCCGGGGACGGGCCGATGCCCGGCACGAAGTGGACCGGCGAGAAGATCGACTGCTCGACCTCGGCGAAGATGTTCTGAGGGTTGCGGTTGAGCTCCAGCTTGCCGATCTCGATCGGCGGGTAGTCCTCGTGCGGCCAGACCTTGGTCAGGTCGAAGGGGTTGAAGCGGTAGTCGGCCGCCTCGGCCGCGGGCATGATCTGCACCTGCACGGTCCAGCTCGGGAACTCGCCGCGCTCGATGGCCTCGCGCAGGTCGCGCTGGTGGCTGTCCGGGTCCTCGCCCGCGAGCTTCGCCGCCTCCTCGGAGGTCAGGTTCTTGATGCCCTGGTCGGTCTTGAAGTGGTACTTGACCCAGAAGACCTCGCCCGCCTCGTTGTTCCACTGGAACGTGTGCGAGCCGTAGCCGTTCAGGTGGCGGTACGAAGCCGGGATGCCGCGGTCACCGAACAGCCAGGTCACCTGGTGGGTCGACTCGGGCGAGAGACCCCAGAAGTCCCAGACGTTGTCCGCCTCCTGGGAGCCGGTGTACGGGTCGCGCTTCTGGGTGTGGATGAAGTCCGGGAACTTGATGGCGTCCTTGATGAAGAACACCGGGGTGTTGTTGCCAACGAGGTCGTAGTTGCCGTCCTCGGTGTAGAACTTCAGCGCGAAGCCGCGCGGGTCGCGCACCGCGTCCGCCGAGCCCAGGTTGCCCGCGACCGTGGAGAAGCGCAGGAAGACCTCGGTCTGCTTGCCGACCTCGGAGAGGAACTTCGCGCGGGTGTACTTGGTCACATCGGCGGTGACCGTGAACGTGCCGTACGCACCGGCACCGCGCGCGTGCACGATCCGCTCCGGGATGCGCTCGCGGTTGAAGTGCGCGAGCTTCTCCAGCAGGTGCTGGTCCTGGACCAGGACCGGGCCGCCGACGCCTGCGGTCTCGCTGTTCTGGTTGTCCGCGACCGGAGCACCGGACTCCGTCGTCAGCGGGCCTGTCGTCTCAGCCTGCACCGTCACGTGCGCCTCCTGCGTATCGTCTGTCCCTTGGCTAATACCGAAACCGATCCTACATTGGACTTAGTCCAAGTCAAGAAATGACCGAAGACCGTACCCGTTCGTGGCACGGGTTCCCCACTGTTAGGCTGAATGTCATGAGTGACCTGCTGGAACGCCTTCGTGAACGCGGCTGGCGGCTCACCGCGCAGCGGCGGGTCGTGGCCGAGGTTCTCGATGGGAACCACGTCCACCTGACCGCCGACGAGGTCCATGCGCGCGCCGCCGAGCGCCTGCCCGAGATCTCGCGCGCGACTGTGTACAACACGCTGGGTGAGCTGGTCTCACTCGGCGAAGTGATCGAGGTCAGCACGGACCGCCGCGCCATGCGGTACGACCCGAACGCGCACCAGCCGCACCACCACCTGGTGTGCGCGAAGTGCGGCACGGTCCGCGACGTCCACCCCGGCGGCAACCCGCTCGCAGACCTGCCCGACGAGGAGCGCTTCGGCTTCACCGTCTCGGACGTCGAGGTCACCTACCGCGGGCTCTGCCCGAACTGCGCCTCCGGCTGAGCGGCAGCACGACCCGCACAGCCCGCACGTCACCTTCTGCGCAACCCCTCAGCGACCTGACGGACCCTTCAGATCGCGTGCAGGCGTGGCATCCGCACCAGAACCCGTACCCGGCGGAGATGCGCGCCCGGGCGCTCGACCGTCCTTCGGGCGCGGGGCCCCGTGCGGTGGGGCGCCATGGCCCGTTGGTGCCACCGCTGGTGCCAGCCACACCCCACATGCCGAAGGCCCGGATCCTCAAGGATCCGGGCCTTCGCTCTCGTAGCGGGGACAGGATTTGAACCTGCGACCTCTGGGTTATGAGCCCAGCGAGCTACCGAGCTGCTCCACCCCGCGTCGGTAGTGACAACTGTAGCCGCACGCGATCGACCAGCGCAAATCGTTCAGGAGGCGCCCTCCGCCTCCGAACGGGACAAGCCCCTCGGCGGCGCCGCTACGCCGGAATACGGCTTCACGCCGACTGCGGTCGGGGCGGTGCGCACCCAC
>NZ_JBQQBY010000034.1:0-96495 GCF_052246385.1 Streptomyces sp. 8N616
GGTACTCCACCTCGTTCATCGCCGGGTGGAAGAACAGCGTCAGATACACACCCGTCAAAATGATGATGATGAAGCTGTAGAGCGCAACCTCACCCAGCATGAACGACCAGTGGTCCGGAAAGATCTTGCGCATATTGGCCTTCGCCAGGCCATAAATGCCCAGCCGGCCGTCCGCCCAGTCCGCCACCCGCTCGCCCGTCCGCCTCATCACGTAACCTCCCTCCCCAGAAACGGGGAGGACTCCCCGGTTCACCGCGGACGACCATAGCAGCAACTGGGGAGGTGTCCCCAGTTAGGGGGTTGCTCCTGCTAGGGTCGCCCTCGTGGGCAAGACCGAGCGACCGGCGACGCTGCGACGCGACGCTCAGCGCAACAGGGAACTGCTGATCGCGGCCGCCCGGCAGGTGTTCGCCGAACAAGGCCTGGCGGCACCGCTGGACGACATCGCCCGCCGGGCCGGCGTCGGCAACGCCACGCTCTACCGGCGCTTCCCCACCCGGCAGGACCTCATCGAAGCCGTCTTCGGTGAATCTCTCGCCGCGACCAGGCAGGCCGGTGAGGAAGCCCGGCTGGCCGCGGATGCCTGGAGCGGGCTGACCCGGTACCTGGAGCGGATCTTCGAAGGCCTGGCCGATGACCGCGGCGCCAACGACCTGCTGACCACCGGCATCCGAGGCGTCCCGTCCCTCGACGCGCTGCACCCCCACAACCGCGAGACGATCGGCATCCTGATCGCGCGCGCTCAGGAGCAGGGCACCGTACGGGCCGATGTCGTTGCCGAGGACCTGCTGTTCACCCTCGCGGCGCTGGGCAAGGTCGTGCCGGCCTCCGTCGCCGTCGCCCCCGATGCCTGGCGCCGATACCTCGCGCTGTTCCTCGACGGGCTCCGCCCCGACGCCGCCCGCCCGCTCCCGGCTCCGCCGCTCACCTACGGCCAAATGGCGGGCGCCCTGGACGAGTTGCGCACCGATCGCTCGGGCTAGGCACTGCGCCGCCGGCGCCCGACGGCCGGGCCGTCGGGGGGTTGCGCTCGCGCGTCGAGTGCATCGCGGGCGGACGGATCACGTGACCCGGGACCCTGCCGTGCCGTGCCCGCACCCTGCCGTGCCGTGCCGTGCCCGCACCCTGCCGCGCCGCGCCCGCGCGAAATCCAACAACTCAGTACGCGAGTCCATTTTCCGGAGCAAGCCCTTGCGGCAGGCTTGGCATAGACCGACGTCAAGGGCCGCCATCGAGGAGAAGCATGAGCAACCCGCAGGACGTCCTCGCCGAACGCGATCTCCCGTACTACGAGGACGTCTCCCCTGCCCGGGGCACCCTCCCGCCCCGCGCCTGGTTTGCGTCCTCCGATGCCGCCCGGCTGTGTCTGAACGGCATCTGGCGCTTCCGGCTCTCGCCGACCGCGACCGCCGCGGACGACTCCTTCGCACACCGCGAGTTCGACGTCTCCGGATGGGACGAACTGCCCGTCCCCGCTCACTGGGTGCTGCACGGGCACGGCTCCCCCGCGTACACCAACACGCCGTACCCCTTCCCGGTCGACCCGCCGCACCTGCCCACCGAGAATCCGACCGGCGACCACCGCTTCACCTTCGACCTGCCGCCCGGCTGGGGCGGCGGCGAGACCGGCCAGGCCGCCGTGCTGCGCTTCGACGGCGTCGAGTCCTGTGCCCGCGTGTGGCTCAACGGGCAGGAGCTGGGCACCTTCAAGGGCAGTCGGCTGCCGCACGAGTTCGAGGTCGGCGGGCTGCTGCGGCCGCGCGGCAATCTGCTGGCCGTACGGGTCCACCAGTGGTCGTCCGGCAGTTATCTGGAGGACCAGGACCAGTGGTGGCTGCCCGGCATCTTCCGGGACGTGACGCTGCTGCACCGCCCCGAGGGCGCGGTGCGCGACTTCTTCGTCCACGCCTCGTACGACCACGCCGACGGCACCGGCACCCTGCGCGTGGAGGCGGAGCCCGGAGGCCGCGTCACCGTGCCCGAGCTGGGGCTCGACCTCGCGACCGGCGAGTCGGCGACCGTGCCCGTCGAGCCGTGGAGCGCCGAGATCCCGCGGCTGTACGACGCCGTACTGGAGACGGACGGCGAGCGCGTCCCGCTGCGCATCGGGTTCCGTACGGTCGCGGTCCAGGGCGGCGTGCTCAAGGTCAACGGCCGCCGCATCCTCTTCCGGGGCGTCAACCGGCACGAGTTCCACCCCGAGCACGGGCGGGCCGTCGACCTCGAGACGATGCGCCGCGACCTGCTGCTGATGAAGCAGCACAACATCAACGCCGTGCGCACCAGCCACTATCCGCCGCACCCGGCCTTCCTCGACCTGTGCGACGAGCTGGGCCTGTGGGTGATCGACGAGTGCGACCTGGAGACGCACGGCTTCCACGCCGTGGGCTGGCGCGGCAACCCGGTGGACGACGAGCGCTGGACCCCGGCGCTGCTCGACCGGGCGGCCCGGATGGTCGAGCGCGACAAGAACCACCCGTCCGTCGTGCTCTGGTCGCTGGGCAACGAGTGCGGGACAGGTCGCGGTCTGACCGCCATGGCCCGGTGGATCCGGGAGCGTGACCCGGCGCGGCCCCTCCACTACGAGGGCGACCTGTCCTGCGCGGACGTGGACGTCTACTCCCGGATGTACGCCGACCACGCCGAGGTCGAGCGGATCGGCCGGCGCGCCGAAGCCCCGTGGGCCGACGGCGAGTTGGATGCGCGGCGGCGCGCCATGCCGTTCATCCTGTGCGAGTACGCGCACGCGATGGGCAACGGACCCGGCGGCCTCTCCGAGTACCAGCGGCTGTTCGAGACGTACGAGCGCTGCCAGGGCGGGTTCGTGTGGGAGTGGATCGACCACGGCATCGCCCGCCACACGGGCGACGGGGAGTCCTGGTACGCGTACGGCGGGGATTTCGGCGAGGAGTTGCACGACGGGAACTTCGTGTGCGACGGGCTGCTGTTCCCCGATCGCACCCCCTCCCCAGGGCTGACCGAGTACAAGAAGGTGATCGAGCCCGTCCGGATCGGCGGCGACGGCAGGGCGGGCACGGTGCGGATCGCCAACGGGTACGACTTCGCCGACCTGTCGGGCCTGTCGTTCCACTGGTCGTACGAGGTCGAGGGCCTGGCGGTCGGGCACGGGGAGCTGGCCGTACCGCCGCTCGGGCCCGGCGAGTCGACGGAGCTGAAGCTGCCGGAGCCGCCCGCTCCGGAGCGTCCGGGCGAGGCGCTGTGGACCGTGCGGGCCGTGCTCGCGGGCGACACCGACTGGGCGGGGGCCGGGCACGAGATCGCATGGGCTCAGCTCCCGGCCGTACCGCACCCGCCGCTGACGTCCTCCGGCGCGCCGGCTTTGCTGCGGCAGGGCGAGGGCAACCTGTTCGTGCTCGGCCGCGGCGCCTTCGACACGGCCACCGGCGAGCTCCGCTACCTGGACGGGTTCGAGATCGTGCCGCCGCGGCTGGACGTGTGGCGGGCCCCGACGGACAACGACGAGGGCGCGGAGTGGCAGCCGGACGCCCGCCACGGCACGATCTGGCGCCGGCTCGGCCTGCACCGGATGCGGCACCGGGTGGTCTCGGTACGGGAGGGGGAGACCGAGCTGGTGGTCCGTACGCGGGTGGCCCCGGCCGCGACCGACCTGGGCCTGGACACGGCCTTCCGGTGGACCGCGGACGGGACGGCGCTGCGGCTCGACGTCTCGGTGGTACCGGAGGGCGACTGGCCATGCCCGTTGCCGCGGCTCGGCGTACGGCTGGGGGTGTGCACCAGCCTCGGACTCGCGGAGTGGTACGGCGGCGGGCCGGGTGAGGCGTACCCGGACACGCGCGCGGCCTCCCGGATCGGCCGCTGGACACTGCCGGTTGACGCGCTGCAGACCCCGTACGTGCGACCGCAGGAGAACGGCGCGCGGGCGGATGTGCGGTGGGCGGAGCTGCGCCGCGAGGACGGCATGGGGCTGCGGGTGGAGGGCGCGCCGGCCTTCTGGTTCACGGCGAGGCGCTGGACGAGCGAGGATCTGGACGCGGCCGCGCACACGACGGACTTGCGGCCGGGCGGGGCGGTGTGGGTGAACCTGGACCACGGGCTGCACGGCATCGGGAGCCAGTCCTGTGGGCCCGGGGTGCTCCCCCAGCACCGTCTCACTGCGGCGCCGGCCGACTTCTCGCTCACCTTCCGCACGGTGGAGCCAGACGCCGGAAGTCGCCCGTAGCGGGTGCGGCCAGCGCTGTGGCGGAGACCGGCGGTGTCGAATCGACCGCAACCCTCGCGGTCGCAGGTGACGGAGCGTTCACTACCGCCGGGGTCCGCCCGCGGCGGGGAACCCGTACGGGCCTACGCCGTTGCCGAACCGGCGCTGGTGCTCGTCGTGCCGTCCTTCGCGGCGGCGTCGGCGGCGCCCACGTCCGCAGCGGGCACGGTGCCCGGGGGCCGACCGGCCGCCCCCAACTCCGCGGCGACCGCACGCCACCACGCGTCGACGGCCTGCTCGTCGGCGGGCCGCACATCCGCGGGCTCGAACGGTACGCCCGGCCGCGGCACGGCGACCTTCGCCCTGGTCTCCCGCGCCGCCGCGACCGTCCGCTCGGCCGGCTCCGCCCACGGGTGCGGAGCGAGATTGAACGTGCCCCAGTGGATCGGCAGCAGCACCCCGGCCGGGCTCCCGCCCGACAGGTCGGCGTGCGTCAGGAGCCCCTCCTCCGGCGTCATATGGATCTCCGGCCAGAACTCGCTGTACGCACCGATCTGGATCATCGTCACGTCGAACGGCCCGTACTGCGCGCCGATTTCCCGGAAGCCGGGGAAATAGCCGGTGTCCCCGCTGTGGAAGATCCGGTGCTCGGGTCCTGCCACGACCCAGGAGGCCCACAGCGTACGCATCCCGCCGCGCAGCCCCCGCCCGCAGAAGTGCCGGGCAGGCGTCGCGGTCAGGGTCAGCGACCCGACCCGGGCCGATTCGTTCCAGTCCAGCTCGGTGATCTGCTTCTCCGCGACGCCCCAGTGCTCCAGGTCGGCGCCGACGCCCAGCGGCACGGCGAACAGCGTGCCCGTACGGGCCAGGGCGCGGATCGAGGGCATGTCGAGGTGGTCGTAGTGGTCGTGGGAGATGACGACGACGTCGACCGGGTCGAGTTCCGCCAGCGGCACCGGCACGGGGTGCAGCCGCCGCGGCCCGACGAAGGTGAAGGGCGAACAGCGCTCGCCCCAGACCGGGTCGAACAGCACCCGGTCCCCGTCGATCTCCGCGAGCACGCTGGAGTGCCCCATCCAGGTCAGTCGCAGGCCGGAGGCGGGCGGCTCGCCCCAGTCGGCGGCGGTGGGCCGGTGTACCGGCACGGGACGGGCGGGTGCCCTGCGGGCCCGGTCGGCACGGCTCAGCTGGGTGCGCAGCATGGGCAGGGTGGCGCCGGGGACCATGGTGCGGGTAAGGACGGGGTTCCGGAACTGCCCGTCGCGGTAATTGGGTGACCGCCGGACCCGCTCCAGCCGCTCTCCGGCCGGGTCCGCGCCGAAGGATGCGGGACGCAGGCCCACCAGGGGGGAGCGACGGGGGCTGGATCCGGACACGAAACCTCCAGGACGAGGACGGCGTGGACTACGCCCCGTGCGCGGGCGCACTCCGGTCGTTCCATTATGTGCGCCGAGATGTGATCTCGGCGGGTCGTCCCAGCATCTGCCCTGGTCACGGACCGTGAGAGGGGTCACCTCCGCGCGGGGCGGGCGCGGGTCACCGCCCGCACGGATCGCCCCCGGTGGAATCCGGCAACGTGAGCGCATGCTCATCGTGATCGCCTGCGGGCGGGCGGGCTGTGGGGCAGGTGCGAGAGGCGTTGGAGGGCGGGGAAGCGCGGGGCGGCGAAGCCGAGGGAGTGGTAGAGGCTCAGGCCGTCGGGGGTGGCGTTCAGATTGATGACGCCGACGTCGGTCTCGTCCCGGTACCAGGCGAGGAGCGCGTCCAGGCAGGCCCTGGCGTATCCGAGCCGGCGGCGGCGCGGATCCGTGCTGATGTTGAAGACATGGCCGTGCAGGCCGCTGAGGTTCGCGGGCCCGGGCGCGTGGCGGTCGCAAGTGCCGACCGCGCTGCTGACCACGCCGAGTTCCGGCTCGTGCGCGACGAAAGCGGCGAAGTCCCCCTTCTCGTGGAGCCGTTGTACGAACCACTCCTCGGCCGCGCGGCGCCAGGGCGCGTCCTGACCGCCGACATCCACCCCCATGTCGTGGAGCATCTGCGCCCGCAGGCGGACCAGGGCGGGGGCGTCGCCCGCCCCCGCGCGGCGAATTGAGGCTCCGGTTGCGGATGCGGAAGCGGATGTGGATCCGGCTCCGGCTTCGGATCCGGCTTCGGCTCCGGCTTCAGGCGGCCTCGCGGCGTTGGTCGTCATGCAGCGCCCTGCCCCGAGGAAGCGGGCTCGAAGAAGAGCTGGAGGTGGTCCTCCACCGGCCGGTAGCCGATGCGCTGGTAAAGCGCGTTGCTCGTGGTGTTCGCGAGGTCCGTGAAGAGGAGGACCTCCTCGGCGCCGGAGTCCAGGGCCGCGCCGCTGACGGCGGCCGTTGCGGCGCCCGCGTAGCCGCGGCCGCGCAGCGGCTGCGGGGTGTATACGGGTGCGACGCGCGCCATGCCCGCGATCGTTCGCGTGACACCGGCGAAGGAGACGGGAGCTCCGTCGACCTCCCAGAGCGTGAGCCCGCCGTAGCTGAGCCGGTCGTCGACACTGCCGGCATGGTCGCCTCCGTGGGCGGAGGTCTCCCGGTCGAACGACTCGTACCACTCGATGAGCAGTTCGCGGTCGGCGGGCCCGGCCACGCGGGCGCGGCCGGGTGGCGCGGGCCGGGGCCAGGTGAGCTCGCCGAGGCGGTAGAGCCGGTTGGTCTCGCCGTGCCGCGCCGTCGCGCCCGTCCGGCGCTGCCAGCCCGCCGCGAACGCCTCGGCGGCCACGCGACCGCCGTTGACCCCGCCGGTCGGCCGCTCCCGCTCGACGAGTACGCCCGCCAGGTCGTCCGCCGCCTCGCCCGGCATCTGCGACAGCAGGACGGGGTACGGCGGGGTGCGCAGGAAGGCGCCCGCGGTTCTGCCGTCGGGCGCGCGCCACCAGCCGTATTCGGGCGGGGCGGCGCCGAACACCCGCGTGCTGGCCCGCAGCGATGCGGTGACCGTCAGCAGGACGGTGTGCTGCGCGGGGTGCGCTCGCAGGAAGCCGCCCGCGGCGGCCAGAAACTCTTCGAGGTCATCCGTCGTGATCCACGCCATGCCACAGCTTCCCGCGCGGCCGGGGCGGGCCGCACGATATTTTCGGGCTGCCCGCACCGGCGGGCGGGGGCGGGACGGGGCGGGGCTGGGTCAGCGTGGGCGGCTCCGGTCAGGGCGGTCAGGGCGGTCAGCGCGGGCGGCGGGGGCGGCTCCGGTCAACGCGGGCGCCGGCGGCGCCGGGCGGCCCGCTCAGCGCGGGAGACGGTGGCCCTCGCGGCTGACGCGGACGAACGGTTCGCTCACGTCACGGCTCGTCAGTGTCGCGTAGGCGCTGGGGCGTCGGAACGCGTTCCCCCAGGTTTCCCGGCGCCGGTAGTCCCGCAGTGCGTCGAGATCGAAGACCGCCGGATACACCCCCGGGCTCTCACCCGCCTCGACGACGAGCATGTCGCGGGAGCCCCCGTCGGCGTACGCGATGCCGTCGAAGGCGATGGAGTGCCCGAGGCCGGGCCCCGCGTAGTTGGCCATGGCCAGGCCCACCATGTTCTCGAAGGCACGCGCGCGGTACTGGGCGAGCCGGTTGATCTCCAGCTCGCAGGCGTTCGGGGTGAGGATGATCTCCGCCCCGGCGAGCATCAACGCGCGGGCGCTCTCCGGGAATTCACGGTCATAGCAGATCATCGCGCCCACCGAGACCGCACCGGCCGCGGTGTCCAGCGTGCAGACGTCGAAGGAGTCAGCTGGTGTCAGGGCGGCTTCGGGGAGGCCGAAGGCACAGGGGTGCACCTTGGCCTGGCTCAGCGCGATACGGCCGTGCCGGTCGATGAGGGAGGCGGTGTTGCGGGGTGCCCCGTCCCACTGCTCGAGGTAGGTCAGGGCGATCGCCATGTCCAAGTCCGCGGCCAGCTCTCGGAAGTGGCCCACAAAGGCCGAGTCCCGGGTGATCGCCTCGCCGCGCCACGCCGCCGCGCCGCGCCCAGCCTCCGCCTCGCCCCCGGGGCAAGCGTCGGCATCGGCACCGGCCCACAGCCCCGGATGCCGGTAGACGTTCTGCTCCCCCGGCTCGGGCGGGACGGCCGAGGCGTAGCCGTTGCTCCACATCTCGGGGAACAGGGCGATGTCCGCCCCAAGTGCCTTGGCCCGGCGGCAGCCGGCCTCCCCCGTGACGAGGTTCGCCCGGAGACCGTGCCCGGGCCGGGCGAGCTGGAGCAGGGCGATGGTCAACGTGCTCATGATGAGGGCTCCTCCGTTGCCTGGCCTGATGAGGCACTGCCGCCGTCAGGGTCGTTGACAGGCCCGGACGCGGTCCTGATACTGAATCGCTATTCAGTTAACCGGCCCAGGAGGTACCATGTCCGTCCTCCCCACCGAGCCGTGCCCGCTCTCCCCCGAGCAGAGCGACATCGTCGAGCTGACCCGCGCCTTCGCCCGGGACGAGATCCGGCCCCGGGCCCGTGCCGTCGACGAGGCCGACACCGCCACGCCGTGGGACCTGTGGCGGGCCGCGGCAGAGGTGGGCATCACCGGTTTCATGCTGCCGATCGAACCATGGATGCGGGACGCCAAGTTGGAGGAGACCGAGGAAGGCACCTCCGACATCATGCGGCTGATCATCTCCCGGGGCCTGTGATGCGGCCGTCCACCTCGATGCGGTCATCCACCACGATGCGGCCGTCCACCTCGTGTTCCCGGAGGCTGACCGGCGGGGAGGCTGTCGTACGGGCGCTCGCCGCGCACGGCACCGACCTCGCCTTCGGCATCCCGGGCACGCACAACCTCGAGATCTACCGGCACCTCGGCACGTACGGGATCCGGCACATCGCGCCCCGCCACGAGCAGGGCGCCGGCTACGCAGCCGACGGATACGCCCGTACGACCGGCCGGCCCGGGATCGCCATCACCACCACCGGGCCCGCGCTGCTCAACATCGCGGCAGCCGTCGGACAGGCGTACTCCGACAGCGTGCCGCTGCTCGTCGTCTCGCCCGGCATGCCGCTGCGTCACCCCCGGCAGCCGGTCGGGCTGCTGCATGAAACCCACGGCCAGAGCGAGATGTTCGGCAGCATCGCCGCCTTCGGCCACCGCGTGTCGTCGGTCGGCGAGATCGACGCGGCGGTGGCCCGCGCGTTCACGCTCTTCCGCGGCGAACGTCCACGGCCGGTGCACATCGAGATCCCGCTCGACCTTCTGGAGACGGCCGAGGAGGTGGGCCCGGCGCGCCTCGCGCCTGCCGCGGCGCCCGCGCGGCCCGCGCCCAAGGCCGTACGCGCGGCAGCCGCGGCTCTCGGCGCGGCTCGCCGCCCGGCCATGGTGCTGGGCGGCGGAGCGCGCGGGGCCGCGGAGGAGTGCCTGGCGCTCGCGTTAGCCGAGCAGTTGGACGCGCCGGTGGTGACGACCGCCAACGGGAAGGGAGTCGTCCCCGAGTCCCATCCGCTCTCCGTCGGTGTCGCCCTGCACAGCCGCGCCGTACGCGACTGGCTCGCGGACTGCGACGTGGTTCTCGCGGTCGGCACGGAGCTGGCGGAGTCGGACGTGTGGTGCGACGACCTGGAGCTGCGCGGCACGCTGATCCGGGTCGACATCGACCCGGCGCAGATGTACGTGGGGCTGCCGGCGGGGATCGCCCTGGTCGGCGACGCGCGCACGGCCTTGGCGGACCTCCGGCACGCCGCATGGGCCCCCCGGGGCGGCTCGGCCGATGTGCCGGAAGGCCGCGAGGCGGCAGCCGCGCTGCGCGCGGCCCTGCTCGCTGAGACCGCAGAGCGCGACGCGCGCTGGCTGCCCTACCTCGCCGCCATCCGGTCCGTCCTCCCACCGGAGGCGATCCTCACCTCCGACAGCGCGCAGTGCTGCTACTACGGCGCCCTCCCGCACCTCCCCGTCGACCCGCCGGGCCGCTACCTCCACCCCACCGGCTTCGGCACGCTCGGCTACGCGCTCCCCGCGGCCATCGGCGCGAAAGCCGCCGCCCCGGAGCGGCAGGTGGTCGCGCTGAGCGGCGACGGCGGGCTGCAGTTCACCGTCCAGGAGCTGGCCACCGCCGCTCAGCTCCGACTCCCGCTCCCCGTCGTCGTGTTCGACAACGGCGGCTACGGCGAGATCCGGGACGAGATGGCCGCGCGGGGCGACACCCCGGACGCCGTGGACCTGGCGCAGGTGGACCTGAGCGCCCTCGCCCGCGCGTACGGCGGCCACGGCGTCCGCGTCTCGGCTCCCGACGAGCTCGCGCGCGCCCTCCGTACCGCCCTCGACACGCCCGGCCCCACCGTCATCACCGTGCCGGAAGAACCCGCCGTACACGACACGCCCGGGCCACTCGAAGCCCTCGACGCACCCGGGCAGCCCGAGTAGCCCGTAGCAGCCCGAGCAACCCCAACAACCCGAAGAGCCGACGAACCCATAGAGCCCAACGAACCCATAGAGCGCAACGCGCCCGAAGAACGCCGGGAACCCGAGGAGAGCGCCCCGTGACCACGCCGCCCCTGCTGTCCACCACCTGGACCGACCACGTCACCGGCCGCCAGGGCTTCCTCGTCGTGGAACGACTCGTGCGCGGCGTGTGCAGCGGCGGTCTGCGCATGCGAGCGGGCTGCACCCTGGAGGAGGTGGCCGGGCTCGCGCACGGCATGACCATGAAGGAGGCCCTGCACTACGACCCCGGCGCCCGGTACGTCCCGCTCGGCGGCGCCAAGGGCGGCATCGACTGCGACCCGCACGACCCGGAGGCGTACGGCGTCCTCGTCCGCTATCTCCGCGCGATGCGCCCGTACATCGAGCGGTTCTGGACCACGGGCGAGGACCTCGGCCTCACCCAGGACCTGGTCGACGGGGCGGCCGTCGAGGCGGGGCTCGTCTCCTCCATCCAGGCCGTGTATCCCCTGCTGGACGACGAAGGGGCCGCGCGCCGGCGGCTGGCCGACGCGTTCGCCGTCGAGGTGGAGGGCATCGGCCTCGACGAGCTGGTCGGCGGCTGCGGGGTTGCCGAGTCGGTGCTCGCGGCCCTCGACCGGGCGGGCATGCCGTACGAGGGGACGCGCGTCGCCGTACAGGGCCTCGGCACGATGGGCGGTGCCACCGCGCGCTTCCTGGCCCGCGCGGGCCTGCGGGTCGTCGCCGTCGCCGACGTCAAGGGCACGATCGCGAACCCGGCAGGGCTCGATATCGAGGCGCTGCTCGCCGCCCGCGACCCCTTCGGCACGGTGGACCGCTCCGCCCTCCGCGCCGGAGCCGACACCGAACAGCCGGGGGCGGCCTGGCTGGAGGCCGAAGCGGAGGTGCTGGTCCCGGCCGCGGTCTCGTACGCCATCGATGCCGCCAACCAGCACAGAATCACGGCGCGTTGGGTGGTCGAGGCGGCCAACATGCCGGTCCTGCCGCAGGCCGAGGAGCTGCTTGCGGCGCGCGGGGTGACCGTCCTGCCGGACGTCGTCGTCAACTCCGGTACGAACGCGTGGTGGTGGTGGACGCTCTTCGGTGACATCGGGCCCGACGCGGATGATGCCTTCGGCCACGTCCGGCGGTCCATGCGCGCCCTGATCGACCGGATGCTGGCGAGGGCCGAGGCCGACGGCAGCACGCCCCGCGCGGCGGCCCATGCGATCGTCGCGGAACGGCTTCCGGTGATCGCGGAGCGTTTCGGGTGGTACGGGTGACGACGAGGGAGCGCGCGGACGCCCAGCCCCCGGGCCCGCCACCCTGTGGGCCTGACCGGCGAAACGGAGGCAGGCGGCGGCGCCCTGGGGATTCAGGACGAGGCCGGACTGCGGGCGGCGTCCTCCCGAATGCGGTCAGCGACCGGCGCGACCCGCCACGCGGTGGAGGCCACGGCATCCCCGCCGCACACGGTCGAGCTCATCGCCGGTGTGCACACGCACAGTTCGTAGTGGACGACTGTGGCCCCCGCCTCGCGGGAGTGCCAAGGGGCCGTCAGGAACCTTCCGGCCGGTGAGAGGCCGTGACGGAGGTAGGGTGGCGGCGTGGCGAGAGTCCGGTTGAGCGTGCAGGAACGGCGCGAGGAGCTGCTGCGGGCGGCCGTCGAGCAGATCGAGGAGCGCGGAGTCGCCGCGCTGCGCATCGCCGATGTGGCCACGGCGCTCGATGTGAGCAACGCCCTCGTCCTGTACCACTTCTCGACCAAGGAGAAGCTCGTCGCGGCGGCCTTCACGCACGCCGCCGAGGCCGACCTCGAGCGGCTGCGCACCCTGGTCGGACGCGGCGGCAGCGCCGTGCGCAGGCTGCGCTCCGCGGTGCGCTGGTACTCGCCGACCGGGCAGGCCAAGGGCTGGAAGCTGTGGATCGAGGGCTGGGCCGTCTCGCTGCGGGAACCGGGGCTGCGCGAGGTGACGCTCGGTCTCGACCGGCAGTGGAAGGCCACCCTCACCGAGGTGATCGCGCAGGGTGCGGACGCGGGCGAGTACGACTGCCCCGACCCGCGGGCCGCGGCCTGGCGGCTCACGGCGCTCCTCGACGGCCTCGCCGTGCAGATGACGGCGTTCTCCGGCGCGCTCAGCCGGCGGCAGATGGAGTCCTGGGTCGACGACGCCCTCGCCGGCGAGCTGGGTCTCGACCGCGCGGAGCTGGTGGCGGGCCGCTGACGGCGCCGGGAGGTGTGCGGCCGGGCCCCGGGCCGATGGCACGGCCGATGTCACATCCTGGCGATCCCGTCCGTCGCACAGGTGCAAGCAGCACCACAGCGCACACGCACAGGACAGGAGGCCCGCCATGGCCCGCATCTCGCTCGACCCGCCGCGCACACTCCTCGTACGCCTCACCGACTGGTACTCCCGCCGCACCTACGGCACCGTTCTCGACCCCGTCCGGGCCGGGGCCCACAACCCGCGCGTGCTGATCTCCCAGGCCCGCTTCGAGCGCTCCCTCGCGAAGTGGAACAGGCTCGACCCGGGGCTGAAGGCGCTCGCCGTCATGGCCTCGGCCGCCTCCATCGGCTGCTCGTGGTGCATGGACTTCGGCTACTGGGAGAACAGGCGGCACGGCATGGACCACCGCAAGCTCCATGACGTACCGGCGTGGCGCGACAGCGACGTCTACACGCCGTTGGAGCGGGACGTGATGGCGTACGCCGAGGCCGTGACCGCCACGCCGCCGACCGTCGACGACGAGCTGGTGGAGCGGCTCCGCAGGCAGCTCGGCGAGGCCGGTCTCGTGGAGCTGACCGCGATGGTCGCCGTGGAGAACCTCCGTTCGCGCGTCAACGCGGCACTCGGCCTCACCAGCCAGGGTTTCAAGGACAGCTGCGACGTGCCTCAGCCCCTAGGCTGACGACGCCCTGGACAGCCGGGACAGCCGGGACAGCCTGGACAACCTGGACGAGGGGCGCGGCAAGGCGGCACCGGCGGCAGTACGTACGGGAGAGGCCCGTACGGGAGAGGACGGACACGGCATGAGCAGCACGGAGGAGCGGGCGGACGCGCCGTACGACGTCCTGGTCGTCGGCGGGGCCGGCGTCGACACGGTCGTACGCGTGGACACCCTGCCGGTGCCGTATGCCGACTCGTACGGCGTGCCGCCGATCCGCGAGTGGGCCGGGCACACCGGCACGGGCGTGGCGCTCGGCTGCGCCGCGCTCGGACTCGCCACCGGCTTCCTCGACCTGATCGGGGACGACCCGCAGGGAGAGCTGGTGCGGCGGCGGCTGGCCGAGAGCGGCGTGCAGTTCGATCCGCTGGTGTCGCCGCACGGCACCCGGCGGGCCGTGAACCTCGTGGACGCCCAGGGACGCCGCACCTCCTTCTACGACGGCCGCGACCCGCAGCTCGACCTGCGCATGCCGCCCGACCACTATCTGCGGCACCTGCGGCGCGCCCGGCACGTACACATGTCGATCATGCACTTCGCGCGCTTCCTCTTCGACGACATCGAGGAGCTCGGCGTCCCGGTCTCCACCGACCTCCACGACTGGGACGGGCTCGACGGCCACCACCGCGAGTTCGCGCTCCGGGCCGACCTGGTCTTCCTCAGCGCGTCGGGTGCGGGGGAGCGGCTCGCCGACGTGATGCGCCGCATCATCGCCGACGGGCGGGCGGAGGCCGTGATCGCGACCGCGGGCGCGGGCGGCGCGTACGTGCTGGCGCGCGAGGGCGGCGGCTCGCTCCGCCACGTGCCCGCGGCCGCGCCGCCCGCGCCCGTGGTGGACAGCAACGGCGCGGGAGACGCCTTCGCCTGCGGCTTCCTCTACGGGCGGCTGGTGGGCCTCGACCTCGAGGACTGCACCCGGCTGGGCGCGGCGGCGGGCGCGTACGCCTGCACCGGGGAAGGCACGCATACGACGCTGATCGACGAGGCCGGCCTGGCCGCTGTGCTGGACGAGGACGGTCCGGCCGGCGGGGCTGATCAGGGTCTTCGCGAGAACGCCCAGGAGGGCCGGGCGGGCGGACCGGCCGCAGTGCGCTCGTGATCGACGATCACCCAGCAGGTGACGGCCGGATCCTCAGCTCTTGCGGCCCACCCCGCCGTAGAAGCCGATCCTGCCGAGCTCCTCATCGGACAGCGGCGGACCCTCAGGGCGCCACAGCGGCACCTGCACCAGCCCGGGTTCCAGCAGCTCGAACCCGTCGAAGAACGGCAGGATGTGGGCGTACGAGCGGGTGTTCAGCGTGGCCGTGGCGCTCTGGTAGACCTGCACGGCGGTGGGGAAGCCGTCGGGGTGGAAGTCCGCGGTGCCGTGGGACAGTACGAGATGGCTGCCCGCGGGCAGCGCCTCGGCCAGCGTCGCGACGATCCGGCCCGGCTCCTCCTCGTCCCTGACGAAGTGGAGTACGGCGACGAGCAGTAGCGCCACCGGCTCGTCGAAATCGATGACCTTGCGGATCCCCGGGTGTTCCAGGACCGACTCCGGCTTGCGGACGTCGGCCAGGGCGAAACTCGTATTGCTGGTGCCGGTCAGCCGCGCGCCCGCGTGCGACGCGACGATGGGGTCGTTGTCGACGTAGGCCACCCGGACGTCCGGGGAGACCGCCTGCGCGACCTCGTGGGTGTTGGGTGAGGTGGGGATGCCCGTGCCGATGTCGACGACCTGCCGGATCCCGCTCTCCACCACGAACTTGACGGCCCGTCGGAGGAACGCGCGGTTCGCCTGCGCGGTGGGCCGTATCTCCGGAATCTCCCCGATGACGCGCTCGGCGGCCGCGCGGTCGACCTCGTAGTTGTCCCGCCCGCCCAGGTAGTAGTCGTACATCCGGGCGGGGTGCGGCCTGCTGGTGTCTATCTCTTCAGCGGAGAAGCCGTGGTCGGTCACGACGGTCTCCCTTCGGTGGTCGTGGTGCTGGAGGTGGCCATGGCTGTCAGGCGAGCAGGAAGTCGGCCTCGCCGGCCTTCGCGCCCTGGATGAACGTCTTGATCTCGTGGTGGGTGTAGATCAGGGCGGGACCGTCGGGGTCGGTGGACTGACGCAGTGCCACGCGTCCGTCGCTCAGCTTCATGGCTTCGAGACAGCTTCCCCCGTTGCCGCCGCTCCACGGCTTGCGCCAGCCCTCGGTGCCGAGGTCCTTGGCAGGCATGCCGTTGTATATGCGACCCATCTATCAGAACTCCTTGCGAATGCCACCGAGGTATCCCTCTGTGGTGTGTGCCGGCGCGGCTTGCGCGCACATCCGGTCCAGTGCCTCCAGGAATGCCGAGACGTCGTCGCGCTGGTCGAGGTAGACGCCGCCCACGAGGCTCTCGGTGTAGGCGATGTCCGGCAGTTCCTGGATCGGAAACCGGAAGATGTGGAAGGGCCCGTACATCGCGGGGTGCGGGCCCGCGGCGAACGGCATGATCTGCAGCCGGACGTTCGGCATCGAGGTGGCCTCGATCAGCCGGTCCACCTGCTCCCGCATGACGGCGGGTCCCCCGATGGGCCGGCGCATGACGGTTTCGTCCATGACGACCCACAAAAGCGGCGCGTCCTGCTTGGTCAGCACCGCCTGGCGTTCGATACGCAGGGCGACGCCGCGCTCGATCTCGTCGTCCGGGGCGTGCGGCTTGCCTGCGCGGAGCACGGCCCGGGCGTAGGCCTGAGTCTGCAGCAACCCCGGGACGTAGTGCGGCTCGTAGGCGCGTATGAGGTTGGCCTCGCCCTCCAGCGCCACGAACGCGCTGAACCACTCGGGCAGTACGTCCCGGAAGCGGTGCCACCAGCCGCGCCGATTCGCCTGCCGGGCCAGCGAGAGGAAGTCCTCGAGCTCCTCCTGCGCGGTGACGCCGTACGTCCTGAGCAGCTTCTCGACGTACGGGATCTTCAGGCCGACCTCGGCCTTCTCCATCCTGCGGATGGTGGCGTGGGTGACGTCGAGGGCCCGGCCCGCGTCCTCGTACGACAGTCCCGCCCTCTCGCGAAGGTCCTGCAGGCGCTTGCCGAGCACCACACGCAGGACGGTCGGGGCGCCGCCGGACCGCGTATCCGCCACTACCCATCCCCTCCAACTGCCGTCACAGCACGAAAGTGTGGCATGCCGTCACCTGAGGCAACAGGCTGTCCTTGAAACTCTGCAATTTGCAGATTGAACCTTGCCATACGTCAGTCACGACCCGCATAGTTACGGAGTGGCTTCCTTCCAAGACGCTCTCCGATTAGCGGACCGGGGTGACTTCGTTGCCGTGGACCGTCGGAACGCGTTCCAGTTGCCGGCGCTGCGCACCTCCGCCGCCGAGGCGCGGCGCCGCGTGCTGGCGCAGCTGCGCGAGTGGGGTGCGAACGGGGAGACGCTGGACGGTGCCGAGTTGGTGATCTCGGAACTGTTCACCAACGCCGTATGCCACACGGACAGTGACGCCATAGGCTGTGAACTGCAGCTTGTCGGGTCGCTGTTGAGGATGGAAGTGGTTGACGAGGGGTGGGCGTCGACGGCGCCGCACCCGGGGCCCGGCGACCTCGACGGCGAGGGCGGGCGCGGCCTGCTGTTGGTCGATGCCCTGTCGGAGGCGTGGGGCGTACGACCGGCGGCCGGCGGCTGCGGGCATGTCGTCTGGGCCGAGCTGCGGTACGGGCCCGCGAACGACCGCTAGGGGCGCTCGCGGCGATTTTCCCGTCCCTTGCCGCTGGGGGCACCTCCCAGCGGTCGTGGGGGAGTTCGGTGCACCGCCCTTCCGCCCTAGAGCGGGAGCAGGTCCGGCCGCTTCGGCTCGACGCCGTCCCCCGAGGACTCGCCGCGCAGCCGCCGCCCGATCCAGGGGACGAGGTGTTCGCGCGCCCACTGGACGTTGTCCTGGATGTTGTCCCGGCGCACCGCGGAGGCCGGGCGCTCCGGCTGCGGCGGCCAGGGCTGGTCAGGGTCGGCGGGCACGTCGAGGCCGAGGACCTGGGCGGCCCGCAGCGCGACCCGGGTGTGCCCGTCGGGCGACAGGTGGAGCCGGTCGGGGTCCCAGGCGCGCCGGTCCTGCACCGAGCGCAGCGACCAGAGGTCGAGCACCGGGCACGCGTACCGGTCGGCGATGGCCCGTACATGTGCGGTGTAGGTGGCGATCTTGCCCCGGAGGTGGCGGAGCACGGGCACGCCGCGGGTGTCGAACCCGGTGGTCACCATGACGACGGGGACCGCGTTCGTCAGGTCCGCGACCGCGGCCTCGAACCGCTCGGCCACGTCGTCGGGGTCGCTGCCCGGCCTGATGATGTCGTTGCCGCCGGCACAGAAGGTCACGAGGTCGGGGCCGAGCTCCTTGGCGCGGGGCACCTGCTCGGCGACGATCCTGTCGAGCAGCCGGCCGCGGATCGCAAGGTTGGCGTAGCGGAAGTCACCGTCGGGCCGGTGATCGGAGAGGAGTACGGCGAGGCGGTCGGCCCAGCCGATGAAGGTGCCGTCGGGCCCGGGGTCGCCCACACCCTCGGTGAAGCTGTCCCCGACCGCCGTGTACGACCCGATTGCGCCACTGGTGATTGATGTCGAATCGTCTGCCACGGCAGCACATACTTCCGCCCCGGTAGTGACTTACGCCACCGTAACCAGGTGTTGACGAGGCGTGATTTAAACCACCGGGTCAATTGCTGTCACCCCGGAATAGAGCGGCCGGGTCATGATGATTGCCCAGTGAACCTGTTGTCGTATCGTCGACATGTCACTGAGTCGGCAGCGAGAGCCGACGCCAGGACACCCGCACAGAGGAGCGCCCGTGACGCAGACGCCGCAGGTCCCGCAGCCCCCGTCGACCGAGCCCGAGCTGTCGGGGGTTCGCAACTTCCGCGACGTCGGCGGGCTGCCGACCGAGGACGGCAGGCTGTTGCGGACCGGCGTGCTCTTCCGCAGCGGCCATCTCGCGCACGCGACCCCGGAGGACGCCGCGTTCCTGTCCTCACTCGGCCTGCACACGATCTTCGACTTCCGCAATTCGGCCGACATGGCCCTCGAAGGCCCGGACGTCGACCTGCCGGGCGTACGGCATGTGAACCTTCCGCTCACCGACCCCGCGCAGGGTGCGGACTTCTGGCGGATGGTGCGCGACGGCAAGGTCTCACAGCTGCGGGAGGCGCTCGCGGACGGCAAGGCGGCCCAACGGATGACAGCCACGTACCGGCACATCATCCGCACCCGCACCGCCGAGCAGGGCCAGGTGCTGCACGCGCTCGCCGACCACAGCGTCCCCGCGCTGATGCACTGCGCGGCCGGGAAGGACCGCGCGGGGCTGTCCATCGCCGTGACCCTGCTGGCGCTCGGCGTCGAGCGGGACGCCATCGAGGCCGACTACCTGGCGAGCAACGCCACCCACCGCCGCTACCGGGTGCGCCGCGGCAACGAGACGGAGGCCGAGATGTCCGCCGAGGTCAGGGGGTTGCTGAGCCCGCTCTTCGACGCCCGAGCCGAGTACCTGGCGGCCGCCTTCGCGACCATCGACGAGATGTGGGGGTCGGTCGACGCCTACCTCACGGAGGGGCTGGCGTTCGGCCCGGAGCATCGCGAGCGGCTGCGCGCCCGGCTCCTCGACGGCTCGGCCTGAGCGCCGCGCTCCAAGGCCAGCGGGGGGCGGGTCAGCGCAGGGCGACGGCCTGCTTGACGAGCGTGCGGCCGAAATCCCAGATCAGGCCGCCTCCGCTGTGGGCGTCATCCATGACCTGCGTAAACGCGCCGACGAAACGGTCGACCTCCCGCTCTCCGATGATCAGCGGCGGGATCAGCTTGATCACCTCGAGGTGGTCCCCGGAGACCTGCGTCAGGATCCGGTGCCGCTGCAGCAGCGGCACCACCACCATCTGCGCGAAGAGTCCCTTACGAGCTGCCTGGAGCATCGCCCAGCGGCTGCGCAGGCCCAGTGACGTGGGCCTGCCGAACTCGATGCCGATCATCAGGCCGCGGCCGCGTACGTCGTGCAGCAGCTCGTAGCGGTCCACGAGCTCGGCGAGCCGGGATCTCAGCAGATCCCCGGTGAGCCGGGCGTTGGCGGTGATCTGCTCGTCCTCCATCACCGCGAGGGTGGCGAGCCCGGCCGCCATCGCCTGGGCGTTGGCACCGAAGCTCGCGGAGTGCACCAGCACCCGGTCCATGGACGAGTACACCTTCTTGAAGATCCAGTCCTTGCCGAGCGTCGCCCCGACCGGGACGTAGCCGCCCGACAGCGACTTCGCGACACACACCAGGTCCGGTTCGACGCCCTCCTCGTGCTGGTAGGCGAAGAAGTCCCCGGTCCGGCCGAGGCCCGTCTGCACCTCGTCGGCGATCAGCAGCGCCTTGTGGCGGCGCAGCAGGTTCTGTGCGGCACGCAGGAAGCCGGGCGGCGCGGCGTGTACGCCCTTGCCCTGGATCGGCTCGATGATCAGCGCGGCGACGTCGCCGCGCCCCAGCTCCCGCTCGAGCGCGGCCAGATCGCCCAGGTCGACCGGCGTGTCGGGCAGCAGCGGCTCGAAGCCGGAGCGGAAGCCGTCCTCGCCGTTGACCGACAGCGAACCGGTGGTCAGCCCGTGGAAGGCGTGCGTGCAGTAGAGGACGCGCGGCCGGCCCGTGGCGTAGCGGGCGAACTTGAGCGCGGTCTCGACCGCCTCCGCCCCGCTGTTCCCGAAGAACACCCGGTCCAGGTGCGGGACATGCGCCAGCAGCCGCTCGGCGAGGAGACCGGGCAGCGGCTGGCAGTCGAAGCGGACGAGGTCGGCGAGGGAGGCGTCGAGGACGTCGTGCAGCGCCTTGCGTACGACCGGGTGGTGGCGGCCGAGCCCCATCACCCCGAACCCCGCCAGCATGTCGAGGTAGTCCTGCCCGTCCGTGTCCCAGAAGTACGCGCCCTCGGCCCGCTCGTAGACCTTGTCGAAGCCGATGGTGTGCAGCATGCGCGGCAGCTGATGGTTGAGGTGCCGGGTATGCAGCTCGTAGCGCTCGGCTCCGCGTTCCGCCAGCAGCTTCCCCAGGTCGAAGCCCAACGCCGTGGAACTCCCGGCCTCTCGGGACACGCCGGGCCCTCCGGACTCGCCCGAGCCGGCGGACTCAGTGGGGTGGGCGGACGTCATGCGCGGTTCTCCTCACGGACGAGGGTGCCTCCCCGCGGGCCAGGGCGGCGCTGATCCGGCCCGCGATCTCGGCCGGGGTGAGCCCGATGTCGGCCAGCACCTCGCTCCGCTTGGCGTGGGCGAGGAACTGCTCGGGGATGCCGAAGGTGCGTACGGGCAGGTCCACGTCGGCGTCGCGCAGCGCCTGGGCGACGGCGGCGCCGACGCCGCCGTTGCGGCTGTTGTCCTCGACGACCGCTACGAGGCGGTGCTGCTCGGCCAGTTCGGTCAGCACGGGGTCGACCGGCTTGACCCAGCGCGGGTCCACGACCGTGCAGCCGGTGCCGCGCGCCGCGAGCAGCTCCGCGACCTGCAGGCATACGGGCGCCAGGACGCCGACGGAGACGAGCAGCACGTCCGTCCCGGCGCCGGCGTCGCCGTCCCGGTGGAGCACGTCCGTGCCGCCGATCCGCTCCACGGCCGGAACCGGCTCGCCGACTTCGCTCTTGGGGAAGCGGACGACGGTCGGCGCGTCGTCCACATCCACGGCCTCGCGCAGCTGGGCGCGGAGCTGGTCGGCGTCGCGCGGCGCGGCGATCCGCAGCCCGGGCACCACCTGGAGGACCGACATGTCCCACATGCCGTTGTGGGAGGCGCCGTCGGTGCCGGTGATCCCGGCCCGGTCCAGGACGAAGGTGACCCCGCACTGGTGCAGGGCCACGTCCATCAGGAGCTGGTCGAAGGCGCGGTTGAGGAAGGTCGCGTAGACGGCCACGACCGGGTGCAGACCGCCGGTGGCCAGGCCCGCGGCCGAGACCGCCGCGTGCTGCTCCGCGATACCCACGTCCCATACGCGGTCGGGGTACGCGGCGGCGAACTCGGTGAGCCCGACGGGGTGCAGCATCGCGGCGGTGATGGCCACGACGTCGGGCCGCTCGGCCCCGATCCGCACCAGCTCGTCGCCGAAGACAGACGTCCACGACGGGCCGCCGGGCGCGGACAGCGGCTCGCAGGTGAGCGGGTCCATCACCCCGACCGTGTGGAAGCGGTCGGCGTCGTCCTCCAGGGCGGGCGCGTAGCCGCGGCCCTTCTCCGTGCGGCAGTGGATGAGGACGGGTCCCGTGAAGCGCTTCGCGCGGCGCAGGGCGGACTCGACGGCGGCGACGTCGTGGCCGTCGATGGGGCCGACGTACTTCAGGCCCAGGTCCTCGAACATCCCCTGGGGCGCGAAGGCGTCCTTGAAGCCCTTCTTCGCGCCGTGCAGCGACCCGTACAGCGGCTGTCCGACCACCGGCGTGTTCTGCAGCACCTCCTTGCCCCAGGCGAGGAAGCGCTCGTAGCCGTCGGTGGTACGGAGAGTGGCGAGGTGGTAGGCGAGGCCGCCGATCGTGGGGGCGTACGAGCGCTCGTTGTCGTTGACGACGATGACGAGCGGGCGGTCCTTGGCGGCGGCGATGTTGTTCAGCGCCTCCCAGGCCATGCCGCCGGTCAGGGCGCCGTCGCCGATCACCGCGACGACGTGGTCGCGCCTGCCCAGGACCTGGTTGGCCTTGGCGAGGCCGTCGGCCCAGCCGAGGACGGTCGAGGCGTGGCTGTTCTCGATGACGTCGTGCTCGGACTCCTCGCGCGAGGGATAGCCGGAGAGACCCCCCTTGCCGCGGAGCTTGGAGAAGTCCTGACGGCCCGTGAGCAGCTTGTGGACGTAACTCTGGTGCCCGGTGTCCCACAGGATGCGGTCGGCGGGCGAGTCGAAGACCCGGTGCAGGGCGATCGTCAGCTCGACGACGCCGAGGTTGGGCCCCAGGTGGCCGCCGGTCTTCGCCACGGCCTGGATCAGGAACTGCCGGATGTCCTCGGCCAGTTCGTCGAGCAGCTCTTCGGGAAGCGCTTTGAGGTCACGCGGTTCCCTGATGTTGTCCAACAACGACACTCCGGGCCCCCTCTGTGTTTCTGTGCCTGTTCAGCCCAGCTTGCTCAGCCCAGCTCGTTCAGCCCACGCTCACGCCGGGCGCGGCCGTCACCCGCGGTTCCCGGTGACCGTCTCCCGTGCCGCGCGCAGGGACTCCTTGAGCGACCCCATGGTGGCGAGCACGGCCGTCGGCTCGTATCCGCAGTGCGCCATGCAGTTCGCGCAGCGATCGTCCTTCCCGCGCCCGTACGCGTCCCAGTCGGTCTCCTCGATCAGCTGCTTGTACGTGGGCACATACCCGTCGGCCATCAGGTAGCAGGGCCGCTGCCAGCCGAAGAGCGAATAGTTGGGAATCGCCCACGCGGTGCACGGGAAGTCCGCCTTGCCCTCGAGGAAGTCCAGGAAGAGCGGGCTGTGGTTGAGCCGCCAGCGCCGCCGGTTGCCGCCCGCGAAGGACTTCTTGAACAGCTCCCGGGTCTGCTCCACACCCAGGAAGTGCTCCTGGTCGGGGGCTTTCTCATAAGCGTAGGCAGGCGAGATCATCATCTGGTCCACGCGCAGGTCGTCGTTGAGGTAGTTGAGCACCTCGATGACGGTCTGCGGGGTGTCGGTGTTGAAGAACGTCGAATTGGTGGTGACCCGGAAGCCGCGCCGCTTGGCCTCCTGGATGGCCGCCACCGCCTCGTCGAACACGCCCTCCTTGGCGACCGACTCGTCATGCCGCTCTCGCAGCCCGTCGATGTGCACGGCGAAAGCGAAGTACGGCGACGGCTGGAATTTATCGATCTTCTTACGCAGCAGCAGCGCATTCGTGCAAAGGAACACGTACTTCCGCCGGGCCACGAGCTGCCGGGCGATTTCGTCGATCTGCGGGTGCATCAGGGGCTCGCCGCCCGCGATCGAAACCATCGGCGCGCCGGACTCCAGCACCGCACCGACCGCCTGCGCGACCGGCATGCGCTGCTTGAGCACGCCGGCCGGGTGCTGGATCTTGCCGCATCCCTCGCACTTCAGATTGCAGGCGTACAGCGGTTCGAGCTCGACGATCAGGGGGAACTTCTCGCGACGCCGGAGCCTCTGTTCAAGGAGATACGTCCCGACCCTGATGGTCTGGCGGAGCGGCATGGCCATCTGGCTCACCTCCTGGGGAGCAGTAAAGAACGGTGCCATTCGAAGAAAGCCGGAAGGACAGCGCGCAGGACTCGGAAAGCTGATATTCCACCGCGCAGTGTCCCGATTCGGACGAGCTCATGCTCTGGAGCGTCCACGACCACCCGTACGGCCGCAACCGGGCGGGGCCCGGCGCGCACGGCGCTGCGGAGCGTGGCCGCGGACTCCATGTCGACGGCGATGGCGCCGGTGGCGCGCAATTCGGCCCGCTCAGCACCGCGCACCACGTGGCCGGAGCCGGTGAGCGGCCCGGTGTGGATGGCGCGGCCGGGGCGGCCCGGGCGGTTCGCGACGAGCTCCGCGAGCGCCGCGGCGAGCACATCGGTGCCGGTGCAGACGGTACGACCCGCCGCGTCGCGGGTCTCGTCGGCGACGACCAGGTCCCCGGGGTGCATCCCGGGTGCGAGGCCCGCGCAGAAGCCGGTGGCGATCACCGCCGCGTCCGAGGCCGAGGGATCGTCACCGAGCGCACGGGCCATGGCCCGCTCGGCGGCCTGCGGGCCCATGCCCGTACGCAGGATGGTCACGGGCCCCGGCGCGGCGCCGCTGCGCAGGGCCAGCCGCTCGATGCCGAGCGCGCAGGCGATCAGCAGCGGTGCCGTGCGGGCCGGCGCGCCGGGGGCGTCCGCCATCAGGCCCCCTGCGGGTGTCTGAGCAGATCCGGCTCGCCGTGGACGTACCGGCCCAGTGCCGTGAGCGGGAACACGTGCCGGTAGAGGTGGTAGTTGATCGAGAAGTCCCAGGGGAAGCCGGTGCCGGTGAAGTACGGCTCGTCCCAGGTGCCGTCCTCGGTCTGCGTCTGCGCGAGCCAGCTCACCCCCCGCTGCACGGCCTTGCCGTCCCGCTCCCCCGCCGCCAGCAGGGCGAGCAGCGCCCACCCGGTCTGCGACGCGGTGGAGGCGCCGCGCCCGATCCACTCGGGGTCGGGGTACGAGCGCTGGTCCTCGCCCCAGCCGCCGTCGTCGTTCTGGACGCTCTCCAGCCAGGCGACGGCGCGGCGGATCCCGGGGTGCGAGGCGGGGATCCCGGCGGCCACGAGCGCGGGGACGACCGACCCCGTGCCGTACACGTAGTTGGTGCCCCAGCGGCCGAACCAGGCGCCGCAGTCCTCCTGCTCCGCGAGCAGCCATGCGACACCGCGCCGGGTGCGGCTGTCGTGCGCCCTGCCCTCGGCCGCGAGCATCTCCACGACGTGCGCGGTGACGTCGGCGGACGGCGGGTCGATGACCTCGCCGAAGTCGCAGAACGGCAGCCGGTCGGGAAAGGAGCTGGTGTTGTCGACGTCGAAGGCGCCCCAGGCGCCGTTCTTCGACTGCATGCCGAGATTCCAGCGCACGCCCCGCCCGACCGCGGCGTCGACCCGCCCGGGGTCCGGGTGCCGTACACGGCGCAGCGCCAGAACGACTTCCGCGGTGTCATCGATGTCGGGGTAGTTGTCGTTGTGGAACTCGAACGCCCAGCCGCCCGGGGGCAGCCCCGGCCGCCGTACGGACCAGTCCCCCGGCCGTACGATCTGCTCGCCGAGCATCCAGTCCGCGGCCTTGACCAGGGCCGGGTGGTCGGGGCGCAGCCCTGCGTCCGCGAGCGCGATCGTGGCGAGGCAGGTGTCCCAGACCGGTGACTGGCAGGCCTCGATCATGCGGCTGCCGTCCTCGGGCCACACGGCGAACCGGTCGAGCGATTCGAGGCCCGCGCGGAGCACGGGGTGCTGGAGGTCGTAGCCCATCAGGTGGAGAGCGATGATCGAGTAGACGGCCGGGGGCTGGATGCCGCCCCAGCAGCCGTCGTTCTCCTGCCGCTCGACGATCCAGCGGGCGGCCGACCGCATCGCCGCCTTGCGCAGCCCGGGGATCGCCACCTTGTGGTACGCGTGCAGGGCCCGGTCGAGCCGCTGGAAGACGCCGTCCCAGGTGGTGGCGAGGGCCTTGCGGCGCGGGGGATTGGGGCGCGCGGAATCCAATGAGGCGCGCAGCGCCTTCGAATGAGGGTGGCGGTGGGCGACGGGCGGGAGCAGTTCGTCGAGGGGGAACGGAGCGGGCCGTACAGGGCGCTTGGCGGAGACGACGGTGAGCGGCACGATGGTCTGCCGCGCCCAGCAGCCGAAGTCGTAGATGTTGAGCGGGAACCACTTCGGGAAGTAGATGAGCTCGGGCGGCAGCTCGGGCAGCTCCTCCCACTTCCACCAGCCGAAGAGCGCGAGCCAGATGCGGGTGAAGACCCGGGAGGCGGCGATGCCGCCCTGGGCGCGGACCCAGGCGGAGGCGGCCGCCATGTGCGGCGCGTCGGGCGCGTCCCCGGCGAGCCGGAGCGCGACGTACGCCTCGATGGTGGTGGAGAGCTCGCCGGGCCCGCCGTGGAAGGTGGCCCAGGTGCCGTCCTCGCGCTGCTCGGAGCGGATGAAGCGGGCGGCGGCCTGGGTGGTCCTCTCGTCCCTGATGCCGAGGAACTGACGGAGCAGCAGGTCTTCGGCGTCCATGGTGACGTTGGTCTCCAGGTCGCCCTTCCACCAGCCCTCGGCGTCCTGCCGACCGAGCAGGTGCTCGACCGCCCGGGCGGTCGCCCGCTCGGCGGCGGCCTGCGTGCCGGGGGCCTCCTCGGGCGGTCCCGAGGGCTCACGGACCGGTGCGGGCACTTCTGCCGTGGCGGCCGCGTGCTCCTGAGGCGGTACCGCCCCGCCGCTGCCGCCGGTCGTCGCTGTCATGGCTTCCCCTCCGTGCAGTGGTTCCTCTGCTGTGCTGGGGCTTGCCGTCGGCCGGGCCCGTCCGTCAATCCGTGGAGGTCGTACGGGCTTCCGGCCGGCGACTGCGAGCTATATGACGTGGCCGCCCATCATCGCTCTCGCACGACCACGAAGTCCGCGAGCGCCACCAACTGCTCCCGGACGTGTCCTGGGATCTCCACCCGGCTCAGCGCCTCGATGGCGGTGGTGTGCTGGCGGCGGGCCTCGCTGGAGGTCCACTCGCGGCCGCCCGCCTCCTCGATCAGCGCCGCGCGGGTGGCGAAGGCGTGCTCGTCGAAGTTGGACAGATCGTGGCTCTTGGCGTCCCTGGCGAGGAGTTCGGCGAGCCGCTCCGACGCGGGCCCGCCGGCGGCCAGCGCGGCCACGACCGGGAGGGACTTCTTGCGCTGCCGCAGGTCACTCCAGGTCTGCTTGCCGGTGGCCTCCGGGTCGCCCCAGATGCCGAGCAGGTCGTCGACGGCCTGGAAGGCCAGGCCGAGGTGGTACCCGTACGCCTCGAGCGTGTCGGCCAGGTCATCGTCCGCGCCGCCGAGGACCGCGCCGATGGAGCAGGCACAGGCCAGCAGGGCGCCGGTCTTGTTGCCCTCCATCTCCAGGCACTCCTCGACGCTGACCCGCTCCCGGTGCTCGTAACTGATGTCCTGGGCCTGACCGTCGATCAGCTTGCGGGTGGCGGTGGTGAGCCGGCGTGTCGCCCTGCCCGCCGCGACGGTGCCGAGCTCCAGCAGGATCTCGTTGGCGAGGGCGAAGAGGGCGTCGCCGACGAGGATGGCCTGGGCGGCGCCGTGCACCTTCCACACGGTGTCGCGGTGCCTGCGCTGCTCGTCACCGTCCATCAGGTCGTCGTGCAGCAGCGAGAAGTTGTGCACCAGCTCGACCGCGACGGCGCCGGGGATACCGACCTCGGGCGGGGCGCCCGCGGCCTCGGCGGACAGCAGGGCGAGGGCGGGGCGCACCGCCTTGCCGCCGTCCGCGGCGGAGGGGCGTCCCTCCGCGTCGATCCAGCCGAAGTGGTAGGCGGCCACGGTGTCCATGGGCGGGGCGAGCCGGTCCACGGCGGCGCGGAGCACCGGCGTGGCGAGCGTCCGTCCGCGCTCCAGCAGCGCCGCGACGCCCGCGGTGTCCTTGGCCGGGTCTTGCGAAGACACGGTCTCTCCTCTGTGTCCTGTGGTCGTGCTGGTGTTGCTCGTGGTGCTCATCGTGCTCATGCCGCCTCCGGCTGGGGGTTCCCCCGCCCGAAGGCGGGGTGAGGGTTGAGGTGCGGGCGGCCGAGTTGGGCGAGTGCCGCGCCCGCCGCGGTGATCCCGCTGCGGACGGCGCCCTCCATGGTCGCGGGCCAGCCTGTGTCGGTCCACGCGCCGGCCAGGAAGAGGCCGGGAGCACGGGTACGGGCCCCTGGGCGGAGCCGTCCGACGCCCGGTGCCGGGGCGAACGTCGCTGTGCGCTCCCGGGTGACGAAGAAGTCGCGCACCCGCGCGCGCCGGGCGGCGGGCAGCAGCCGCTCGAGCTCGGGCAGATAGCGCTCGCGCAGCGCGGCGACCGGCGTGTCGATCTCGTCGTGAGCCGCGGACTGGGAGAGGGCCAGGTACTGGCCGCCGCCGGTGAGCCCGGAGGCGGCCGTACGGTCGAAGACCCACTGGACGGGCGTGCCGAGCGCCGCGAAGAAGGGGCGGTGCAGCACGGTGCGGTCGTAGACGACATGGACGTTGAGGATCGGCGATGTGCCGATGGACAGCAGCCGGTCGGGGTCCTCGAGGGCGCCGTCGGGCAGCAGGCCGTGGGTCTCGTGCTGCGGTACGGCGAGGACGACCGTGTCGGTGTGCAGTTGCTCCGAGCCGGTGTGCCCGGCCCCGCTGCCCCTGGGTCCTGAGGTGATGTCGACGAGCCAGCCCCGGTCGGCGGCGCGGCTGACGACCTGGGCGCGCCCCTGCAGCACGGTGCGAACCCCGGCCTTGTCGAGGGCGGCGCGCGCGAGCGTGTCGTGCAATTCGCCGAGCGGTACGCGGGACCAGCCGATGTCGGCGGCGCCCGGCTCGGAGAGCAGGCCGGTCTTGAACACCATGGCGGCGAGCCCCAGAGAGGCCTGCGCGGCGCGGGCGTTGAGGGTCGCCACGCCGACGAGGTCCCACAGGGCTTCGACGGCGCGCGGCGACTGGCCCTGCCGGTGCAGCCAGGTGGCGAAGTCGGTGCCGTCCAGGGCCGGGTCTGCCGGGTCGAGGCCCTTGAGGGCGAGGGCGGCGCGGGCGACCTGGGCGCGCTCGGCCAGCGAGAGGTGGGGGTAGCGGGCGAGGCTGGCGGCCAGGTGCAGGGGCACCGGCAGCGCGGTGCGGCGCAGCCGACCGAGCCGCAGCCCCCGGGCGTCGAGGACGGGTACGTCGAGCCGGTCCTGGAGCGGTGCGAGGCGGCTGCCGTCGATCCGGTCGAGGAACCAGCGGTACGCGGTGCAGCAGCGCAGATAGACGTGCTGACCGTTGTCGACGCTCAGCTCGCCCGCCTTCCCTTCGCGGCGGAAGGAGAAGGCGAGGCCGCCGAGCCGCGGCCGGCCCTCGACGAGGGTCACCCGCAGACCGCCGTCCGCCAGCGCGAGCGCGGCGGTGATCCCGGCGATTCCGCCCCCGATCACCACAGCCACCCCCTGGGAGCGGGCTGCCGCACTCGGACTCGCTGCGTCGTCACGGCCGTTCGCGCGCGTGGACATCAGGCCCGCCTCCGGACCGTCTGCCGGGAGATGTACCGGGCGTCCAGGCCCGACAGGCCGCGCACCGCCACATACGCCTTCTCGCGGCCCGGCAGGGAGACACGCCCGCGCAGCACGGCCTCCGGATCGCGGGAGATGCGGTCGAGCAGCCGCCGGTAGATGCCCGCCATTGCGGCCACGCAGGCGCCGCTGCGCCGGTCGAGCATGGGCAGCAGCCGGAAGCCGGAGGCGAACAGGGCGCGGGCACGCTGGACTTCGAAGGTGACGAGGCCGGTGAAGTCGGAGCCCACCGGCGGTTCGGCGCTGTGAAAGCCCCCGGAGCAGCCGAACTTGGCGAGGTCCTCGGCAGGGAGGTAGCTGCGGCCGCCCTCGGCGTCCTCCCTGAGATCCCGCAGGATGTTGGTGAGTTGGAGAGCGAGCCCGAGCGTGTCGGCGTACTCGGGGGCCTGTTCCGCGTCCCGCACGCCGGGCGTGGTGCCGAACACGCCGAGCGAGAGCCGGCCGATCGCACCCGCGACACACCGGCAGTAGACCCTGAGGTCGTCCCAGGTCTCGTACGTCTGGCCGCGCACGTCCATCAGGACGCCGTCGATGAGTTCGTCGAGGCCGCCGAGCGGGATCGGGAAGCGCCGCGCCGCGTGCGCGAGGGCCACGGCCACGGGATCGGTGTCGTCGGGGTCGATGCCGCCCTCGCGGATGCGGCCGAGCAGGGTGCGGGTGTCCTCGAGCCTGGCGCGCTTGGCGTCCGCGGGGAGGCTGCCGTCGCCGATGTCGTCGACCCGGCGCGAGAAGGCGTACAGCGCCGACATGGCTTGCCGCTTCTCGGTCGGCAGCAGCCTGATGCCGTAGGCGAAGTTGCGGGCCTGCTGTCCCGTCACGGCCTCGCAGTAGCGGTACGCAGCGAGCACCTGCGCGGACGCGTGTACGGATCCGTCCACGGTCCGGCTCACCCCTCTCTTCGCAGTGTCGCCCCCACCTCGCGCACGAGGGCGAGCTTGGTGGGCTTGGGCGGTCCAGGGAGTACGTCGTGTCCTGCGGCGGCGATCGCCTTGAGCGCGGCGCGCCCGCCGGCCACGAACCCGGCGAGCAGCAGCTTGAGCCTGCCGTGGACGCTACCCACGAGGGGGGCGCCTTCATTCAGCTGAAGACTGGCGCGTTCGGCGACGCATGCGACCAGGGCGCGCACCTCCGCGCTCCCGGTGGGGGCGGCGAGTCCGGCCTCCTCGACGCCGAACCGCTTCATGTCCTCCGCGGGCAGGTAGATACGGCCGCGGCCGAGGTCCTCGGCCACGTCCTGGAGGTGCTCGACGATCTGCAGGGCGGTGCAGATGGCGTCGGAGCGGCGGACCCGCTCGGGGGTGGTGGTGCCGGTGATGCCGAGGACGAGCCGGCCGACGGGGTTGGCGGACAGCTCGCAGTAGGCGAGCAGGTCGTCGTAGGTGGCGTAGCGCCCGGTGCGCTGGTCCTGGCGGTTGGCCTCGATGAGGTCGAGGAAGGGCACGGGGGTGAGGCCGCAGCGGCGTACGGCCGGGCGGAGGGCGCGCAGCAGCGGGTGCCGCGGGCCCTCGGCGGAGCCGTCGAAGACGCGGCGGAGGTCGGCTTCGAAGGCGTCGAGCAGGGCGAGGCGGTCGTCGGCGCGCTCGGGGGACACGCCGAGGAGGGCGGCGTCGGTGCCGCCGGGGGCGAGGTCGCCGTCGCCGATGTCGTCGACGAGGCGGGCATAGCCGTAGACAGCCATGAGGTCGCCGCGCCAGGTGCGTGGCAGGAAGAACGGCGCCACGGGAAAGTTCTCGCGCGCCGCCTTGCCGAGCACGGCGCGCGCGTGGGCGTGAGCGTCCGTCGCCGCGGTCACCGCGGCCCGCCCGGCGAGGCGCTCTCGGGGGCGGGGGGACAACGCCGGGGAGCGACGGCGGACGTGCCTCGGAGCCGGAGAGTACTCGTCGCCATGGCCGTCATATCTCCCGTTCTACACCGCCGACCCAGAACATCCTATTTCGGACACGCCGCCCGCTCGCCTGCGGCGATACCGGCCTGCCGCCCCCCCGACGCCGAGTCGGGGGTCCGGGTTCTCCGCGGGGAGGCACAGTGCCCGACTTGCCGCGAATCAGCACCGGTACAGCCTACGCCGTACAGCACTCCCGGGCGCGTCAGGGTGACTACCCGGTCCCCACAACACGCGCGGACCGGTCAATCTTCCCCGGGCGCATAGAAGTTGACGGTGGAAAAGCGCCGCGCCGGGGCCGTGCGGCCGGCTGACGGGGTCGGCCGGGAGGACTACCGGGTCAGCCCCGCGACGACGGTGGTGAGGGTGCGCTCCACGACCGCGTCGCGCTGGTCGGCCGGGAGCCGTGCGAGCGGGCCGTCGAGGATGAGCAGGGAGATGCCGTGGACGGCCGACCAGGCGGCGATCTCGGCCGCGGGCCGGTTCTCCGGCCGCATCCGGCCCGTGTCGACGAGCGCGTCGAGCACGCCGGAGAGCAGGACGAACGCGGAGAACTCCGGCCTGTCGTCGGGGGCCTCGAGGCCGGTGAAGCCACTGGCCTCCGCCGAGGCCGTACGACAGAAGGCGACGCGGTAGAGGCCAGGGTGCTCGATCGCGAACCGGACGTACCCGCGCCCGATCGCCTCGGTCCTGCGAACGGCCTCCTCGCCCGGGTCGGCGACGCCGGGGAGTGCGCGCAGCGCCTCGGCCATGGAGGCCGCGAGCGCCTGCTGGGCACGGACCTTCGCGGCTTCGAGGAGATCTCCGTGGCCGGTGAAGTGCCGGTACGCGGCCGTCGGCGACACGCCGACCCGGCGGGCCGCCTCGCGCAGCACGACACGCTCGGGTCCGCCCTCGGCTCCCAGCTCGACAGCGGCCTCGATCAGCGCGTTGCGGAGATCCCCGTGGTGGTAGCCGGACTTTGCGCTCTTGATCGAACCCATGACCTCATCCTGCCCGATGTTGACGCCATTAACATCCTGTGCCACCGTCAATGTTAATAGCGTAAACATCCGGAGGCGATGACCGTGTTCGACCGCATTGCCGAGCTGGCCCTCCGACGGGCCCGGCTCGTACTGACCCTCAGCGTCGTGGCCGTGGTCGCCATGGGAGCGATCGGCTTCGGCGCCTTCGGCAAACTGCTGGGCGGCGGATTCGAGGACCCCAGCGCGCCGTCGACCCAAGCCCAGGAGCTCATCGACGAGAAGTTCGGCGGCGAGACCAACCTGGTCCTGCTGGTGCGGCCCGACGACGGCGCCGTCGGCTCGCCCGCCGCCGAGCGCAGCGGCCGCGCTCTCACCGCGCAGCTCAAGGGCGAGCCGACCGTGTCGAACGTGATCTCGTACTGGGACTCCGGGGCAGCCGCGCTGACCTCGCGGGACGGCGACGAGGCGCTGGTGCTGGCGCATGTCAAGGGCGACGACACCGAGCAGGGCGACAACGCCGAGGCGCTCATCGACGAGTACACCGGCGACAAGAACGGCCTCACCGTGCAGGCGGGCGGCACGGCCGCCGTCAGCGACGAAGTGCCGGCCCAGGTCGCCAAGGACCTCGCGCTCGCCGAGACGATCGCCGTGCCACTGATCCTGGTCCTGCTCGTCCTCGCCTTCGGCAGCATCATCGCGGCCCTGCTGCCCCTGGTCATCGGACTGATCGCGATCGCCGGCACCTTCGCCCAGCTCTATGTGCTCGGCAGCCTGACCAGCGTGTCCGTCTTCTCGATCAACCTCACCACGGCGCTCGGCCTCGGCCTCGGCATCGACTACGCGCTCCTCCTGGTCAGCCGGTTCCGCGAGCACCTCGCGGAGGGCGCGGACGTCCCCGACGCCCTGCGCCGCACCGTACGGACGGCCGGCCGCACCATCACCTTCTCCGCGGCCACCGTGGCCGCCGCACTGGCCGCGCTGCTGATCTTCCCGCAGTTCTTTCTGCGGTCCTTCGCATACGCGGGCATCGGCGTCGTGGCCGTCGCAGCGATCAGCGCGCTGCTCGTCATCCCGGCGCTGCTCGCCGTGCTGGGCCACCGGGTCAACCGCGGCCGCCTGCCCTGGGCCAAGACCGTACAGAGCGCCGAGGCACCGCTCTGGGGTCGCCTCGCGCGCACGGTCATGCGCAGACCCGCCCTCACCGCCCTGCCGGTCCTCGCGGTGCTGCTGCTCGCCGCGAGTCCACTGCTCGGCGTCGCCTTCGGCACACCGGACGAGCGGGTGCTGCCCGAGAGCGCCCAGAGCCGGCAGGTCGCGACCGCCGTGCAGAACAACTTCACCGGCAGCGACGAGTCGGCGGTGCAGATCGTCACGACGGGTCCTGTGGCCCCGGCCGCGCTGGGCTCGTACGCGACCGAACTCTCGCGGCTCGACGACACCGTACGGGTCGAGACCTCCACCGGTACCTACAGCGAGGGGCAGTCTTCGCCGCCCGGACCCGCGAACGCGGCGCTCGCCCGGCCCGACGCCCAGCGCATCACCCTGATCACCGACCTCACGCCCAAGTCGGGTGCGGCGCAGGACCTGGTCGAGGACGTACGGGCCGTCGATCCGCCCGCCGGGACCGAGACGCTGGTCGGCGGCACCGACGCGCGGCTCGTCGACTCCAAGGACTCGATCGCCGACCGGCTGCCCGCCGCCATCGGGCTGGTCGCGGGCACGACGTTCGTGATCCTCTTCCTGTTCACCGGCAGCGTCGTGCAGCCGCTGCGGGCACTGGTGCTCAACGCCGTCAGCCTCACCGCGGCCATCGGCGTCATGGTGTGGATCTTCCAGGACGGCCATCTGTCCTCGCTGCTCGGCTTCACGCCCCAGCCGATGGACACCTCCATGACCGTCCTGATGTTCTGCATCGCGTTCGGTCTGTCGATGGACTACGAGGTGTTCCTGACCAGCCGGATCAAGGAGCTGCACGACGCGGGCGCGGACACCCGGACCGCCGTCACCGAGGGGCTCTCGCACACCGGCCGGATCGTGACGATGGCCGCGGGCCTGCTCGCGGTGAGCTTCTTCGCCTTCGGCACCGCGAACGTCAGCTTCATCCAGATGTTCGGGCTCGGCAGCGGCCTGGCGATCCTGATCGACGCAGTGGCCGTGCGCGGAGTCCTCGTGCCGGCGGCGATGCGGCTGCTCGGGCGTACGGCCTGGTACGCGCCGGAGCCGTTGCGCAGACTGCATCGGCGGCTGGGCATCAGCGAAGGGGAGCCCGCTCCGGCGCGGACGCCCGCCAAGGTCTGACTCCGCCCGCCTGCCCGCGTACACGCGAAAGGCCCCGCCGGATCGCCCGGCGGGGCCTCGCGCGCAGTGCGTGCTGTTCGTGCTTGCCGCGCAGTGGGTGCCATACGTGCCGTCCGGCGCGGCCGGCCTACTTGCTGGTCTCCTTCTCGTAGGCCTTGATGACCTCGTCGGTGGGCCCGTCCATGACGAGCTCGCCCTTCTCCAGCCACAGCACCCGGTCGCATGTGTCCCGGATCGACTTGTTGTTGTGGCTGACCAGAAACACCGTCCCGGCTTCCTTCCGAAGCTCCCGGATCCGCTCCTCGGACCGCTTCTGGAACTTCCGGTCACCGGTGGCCAGCGCCTCGTCGATCATCAGCACGTCGTGGTCCTTGGCCGCCGCGATCGAGAACCGCAGCCGGGCCGCCATGCCGGAGGAGTACGTCCGCATCGGCAGCGTGATGAAGTCGCCCTTCTCGTTGATCCCGGAGAAGTCCACGATCCCCTGGTAGCGGTCCCGGATCTGCTCGCGCGACATGCCCATCGCCAGGCCGCCGAGGATCACGTTCCGCTCGCCGGTCAGATCGTTCATCAGCGCCGCGTTCACGCCCAGCAGCGACGGCTGGCCATCGGTGTAGACCCGGCCCCGCTCGGGCGGCAGCAGCCCGGCAACCGCCTTCAGCAGCGTCGACTTGCCCGAGCCGTTGGAGCCGATGAGACCGATCGCCTCGCCCCGGTAGGCGGTGAAGGTCACCCCGCGTACGGCGTGCACCTCGCGCATGCCCGGCGCGCCCTTGCTGCGGCCCATCATCCGGGAGAGCGCGGCGGTCGCGCTGCCGCGGCCGCGGGTGCCGCCGTTGACCCGGTAGACGATGTGCAGGTCGTCCGCGATGACGGTGGGGACATGCGCCTGGTCGGCACCGTTGTGCTCAGCCACGGCCGTACCTCTCCTCCGCCTTCCAGAAGTACACGAAGCCCAGGGCGCCGACGACGACCGCCCAGCCGAGGGCGAACGCCCAGACGTGCGAGGGCAGGTACTCCGATCCGTACCCGTCGATCAGGGCGAAGCGTACGAGATCCATGTAGACGGCGGCCGGGTTCCACTGGAGCACATCGGTGACCCAGCCTGGCAGATCCTTGTCCGCGAGCATGTGGGGGATGCTGAACATCACGCCCGAGCCGTACAGCCAGGTCCGCATGACGAACGGCATCAGCTGTGCCAGGTCAGGGGTTTTGGCGCCCATCCTGGCCACGATCAGAGCGAGGCCGGTGTTGAACACGAACTGCAGGGCGAGGGCGGGGACGACCAGGAGCCAGGACCAGGTGGGATAGCTGCCGAAGCCGATGGCGAACAACACCAGCACGATCATGGAGAACAGCAGTTGCTGAAGCTGCTGGAGCGAGAACGAGATCGGGAGCGCGGCGCGCGGGAAGTGCAGTGCTCTGACCAGACCGAGGTTGCCCGAGATCGCTCGTACCCCGGCCAGCACCGAGCTCTGGGTGAAGGTGAACACGAAGACCCCGGTCACCAGGAACGGGACGAAGACCTCGTGCGGAATCCCTCTCTTCGTGTCCAGCAGCAGACCGAAGATCAAGTAGTAGACCAGCGCATTGAGCAGCGGGGTCGCGACCTGCCAGAGCTGGCCGAGCTTGGCCTGGCTGTACTGGGCGGTCAGCTTCGCCTGCGAGAACGCCAGAATGAAGTGGCGCCGCGCCCAGAGCTGGCGGACGTACTCGCCGAGCCCTGGGCGGGCCCCGCTCACCGAGAGACCGTATTTGGCGGCGAGCTCGGCCGGGGACAGTCCCTCGTCAGGGGATGGCCGGGCGCTCACCGCGACCGCACCGTCATGCGTTGTCTCACTCACAAATGGAAACTTTCGTCTTCAAAATGCGCTGCCGGATCGGGCGCAGGCAGGCGTAGGCGACGTGTCAGCCGTTTTCCCGCAGTACGACCGATGCTCTCAGACACGAAGCTTGTCAGATCACCGGAGGTCGGCCCAGTCGGGTCAGGCGCCATACCGTACGCCACTTCATGGGCCTGCGGGGACCGCACGGTGTGGTCCAGCCCTCTCTGAAGCCGCCGAGCCAGGCGCGCAGCGCCGGCCGGGAGGGGCGGCGGGCCAGGGTGAGCAGCAGCCATACGCCGAGGTAGGCGGGGACAATGGCGGCCGGGAGATTGCGGCGGGCCAGCCAGACCCGGTTCCTGGCGACCATGCGGTGGTAGACGGCATGACGGCTGGGAGCGGTCGTCGGGTGGTACAGCACCATGTCCGAGCGGTAGTCGATCATCCACCCCGCGTCCAGGGCGCGCCAGGCGAGGTCGGTCTCCTCGTGCGCGTAGAAGAAGTCGTCCGGCAGGCCGCCGACCTGCTGGAACACCGTCGTACGGACCGCGTTCGCGCCGCCGAGGAAGGTGGTGACCCGGGAGGAGCGCATCGGGTCGGAGGCGCGCAGCCGGGGCACGTGGCGGCGCTGTGTGACACCGGTCTCGGGGTCGGCGATCCGGAAGCTGATGATGCCGAGCTCCGGGTCGGCGGCGAAGGCCCGGCGGCACAGTTCGGCGGTGTCGGCGTTCGGCAGCAGGCCGTCGTCGTCGAGGAAGAGCAGCACGTCGACCTCGGAGCCGCCGGGGCCGAAGGCCTCGATGCCGACGTTGCGACCGGCCGGGATGCCCACGTTCTCGGGCAGCTCCACGGTCCGTACACCCTCCGGGAGTTCGGGCAGCGGGGAGCCGTTGCCGACGACGACGACCTCGACCGGGTCGCCGTCCTGCTTGGCGACCGAGTCGAGGAGCGCGCGCAGCTCGTCGGGGCGGTTGCCCATGGTGAGGACGACCGCGCCGAGCCGCAAGTCCCCCCCGCTCATCGCAGCCTGCTCGAGGCGAGGATCGATACGAGGTGCAGCACGGTCTGCACGATGGCGATGCCCGCGAGCACGGCGACGCCGAGCCGGGTGAAGAAGAGGTCGCCGCCGAACGCGTCCAGGATGGCGGTGACCAGGATGAACAGCGACGCCTCGACGCCGCCCACCAGGCGGTGGAACTTCAGCGCGGCCGCGGCCCTGCGGGCCAGGGCCAGGCCCGAGGACCGGGGGACGGATGCCTCGTCCTGGACGGCCGGAAGGCCGCTGCGGGAGCGGGCGACGTCGACCAGGTCCGTCTCGGCCTTGATCAGGATCGCGCCGAGGGCGGCGAGGGTGCCGAGGAAGGCCCACAGCCAGTCGATCCCGCCGTGCTGGAAGAGGTCCGCGGCCCGCAGGCCGAAGCCGAGCAGGAGGGCCGCCTCGGAGAGGTAGTGGCCGATCCGGTCCAGGTAGACGCCCGTGATCGAGGTCTGCTTGCGCCACCGCGCGACCTCGCCGTCCACGCAGTCCAGCAGCAGGTAGAGCTGGATGAGCAGGGCGCCGAGGAGCGCCCCGGCCAGGCCCGGCACCAGCAGTGCCGCGCCGGCCAGGACGCCCGCGACCACCATCAGATGGGTGAGCTGGTTCGGGCTGATCCTGGTGTTCACCAGGTGCCGGGTCCAGCGCAGCGAGAGCTCCCGCATATACAGGCGCCCGGCCCAGTGCTCACCGCTGCGCCGGTCCTTCACGCCCGCGGGGTGAACGACCGGACGGAGTTCAGCTACTGATGGCTTTGGCATAGTCGGCGTATGCGTCCCTGATCTGGTCGGCGGACAGGTCCAGGTGCTCGAGGATCGTGAAGCGCCCGGGGCGGGTCTGCGGTGCGTAATCCACCACCCTGACGAACTCGTCCACGCTGAAGCCGATCTCCTCCGGCTGCACCGGCAGGCCGTGCCGGTGCAGCACCTCGGCCATCAGCCCCGACTCCTCGTACGCACCGCGCAGGTGCATCGCGAAGGCGGCGCCGAGGCCGCACTGCTCGCCGTGGCTCGCGGCGCGCTTGGGGAAGAGCAGGTCGAAGGCGTGGTTGATCTCGTGGCAGGCGCCGGAGGCCGGGCGGCTGTCACCGGCGACCGACATCGAGAGGCCGGTGAGGACCAGGCCTTCGGCGAGCACGGTCAGGAAGCTGTCGTCGCCGACGCCGCCCGGGTGCCGGAGCACGGCCTCGCCGGCCTGGCGGGCCATGGCGGCGGCGAGCCCGTCGATCTGCTCGCCCTTCTCGCGGACCGCGAGCTCCCAGTCCGCGACGGCGGAGATGTTCGACAGCGCGTCACCGATGCCGGACCGGACGAAGCGGACCGGGGCCTCGCGGATGATGTCGAGGTCGATGACGACGGCGATCGGGTTGGGGACGCCGTACGAGCCGCGGCCCGCGTCGTTGTCGAGCGTCGCGACCGGCGAGCACAGACCGTCGTGCGAGAGGTTCGTCGCGACGGCGACCAGCGGCAGGCCGATGCGCGCCGCGGCGAACTTCGCACAGTCGATGATCTTGCCGCCGCCCAGCCCCACGACCGCGTCGTAGTGACCGGACTTCATCGCGTCGGCGAGCTTGATCGCATCGTCCAGCGTGCCGCCGCCGACCTCGTACCAGGTGGCTCCGGGCAGCGCCGGGGCGATCCGATCGCGCAGCGCCGCCCCCGAGCCGCCGCTGATCGCTATGGCGAGCTTGCCGGAAGCGGAGATCCGCTGGTCGGCCAGCACGCCCGCGAGATCGTCGAGCGCGCCCGCGCGGATGTCGACGACGAGCGGCGACGGGATGAGCCGGGTCAGTACAGGCACGCGATCTCCCGGCCCTTGGCGAGGTCGTCGTGGTTGTCGATCTCGACCCACTTGACGTCACCGATGGGGGCCACGTCGACCGTGAAGCCGCGGTTGACGAGCTCCTGGTAGCCGTCCTCGTAGTAGAGGTCGGGGTCCCGCTCGAAGGTGGTCCGCAGCGCGTCGGCCAGGTCGGCCGCGGCGTCGCCCTCGATGAGGGTGACGCCGATGTACTCGCCGGTGGCCTCGGACGGGTCCATCAGCTTGGTGATGCGCTGAACGCCCTTCTCGGGGTCCACGATGACCTTCATCTCCTCGTCGGCGAGCTGCTTCACCGTGTCGAGGGCGAGGATGATCTTCTGGCCCTTGCCGCGCTCGGCGAGCAGGGTCTTCTCGACGGAGACCGGGTGCACGGTGTCGCCGTTAGCGAGGATCACGCTGTGCTTGATCGCGTCGCGGGCGCACCACAGGGAGTAGGCGTTGTTCCACTCCTCGGCCTTGTCGTTGTCGATCAGGGTGAGCTTGAGGCCGTACTTCTGCTCCAGGGCCTCCTTGCGCTCGTACACGGCCTCCTTGCGGTAGCCGACGACGATCGCCACCTCGGTCAGACCCACCTCGGCGAAGTTGCCGAGGGTGAGGTCGAGGACGGTGGTGTCGCCGTCGACCGGCACCAGCGCCTTGGGCAGGGTGTCGGTGTAGGGGCGCAGACGCCGCCCGGCGCCTGCTGCCAGCACGAGGCCGATCATGCGGGTTCTCCTGTTTCGTCGTGTACTGCGGGTGCTCCGGAAGAGACCCAGAAGCGGATGCTCTCGATGAGCACCGCCAGCGCCAGGACCACAGCGAGGGCCGTCAGCGCGATGGTGAAACCTGTGCCGTGCAGCAGGGCAGCGGCGACCGCAACCGCCAGAACCCGTCCCTCGTGCCCCCCGATCGCCCGCACCAGCCAGTGCGGGGGCGCACCGGTGCCGCCGCGGATGCGGTACACCGTGTCGTAGTGATGGTAGGCGACGGCGGCCACCAGCCCGAAAGCCGCTGGCAAGGCACCGTTCACCTCCGAGCGGGCGGCGAGTACCAGGATGGTGGTGTATTCCGCTGTGCGGAAGAGTGGCGGCACGAGCCAGTCGAGGGGGCCCTTGAGGGGGCTCATGACCGCCCGGCCCGCCGTGATGGCGTAGACGAGGGGGCCGAAGAGCATCAGCCAGCTGCCGAACGGCCGCTCCCACACGGTCAGGAGCAGGTACGCCGTGCCGACCGCGGCGTACAGCGGGGCGCGGTATGCCTGGGGCCGCGATCCGCGGAAGGAGGTGGCAGCGACGACCTCGGCGATGAGACCGGAGTCGGCGAGGTCGGCCAGAGCCTGGGCGGCCCGGTCGGTCCTCCCCCAGGGCTTAACGCCTGGGGGGACCCCCATGACCTTGCGTCGGGTGAGCGAGCGCAGGACACGGCCCGTGGTGGTGTAGCAGGCGGCGAGGGCGCAGCCGACGAGCAGGGCGTAGAAGACGATACGGGGGGTGGCCACGGCCGTGAGGACGGCGATCATCGCCCAGCGCTCGCCGATCGGCAGCACGATCATCCGGCGGACCCAGACGGTCCAGCCGACGCCGTCCAGCTTGCCGGAGAGGGCGGCCGTGGGGCTCGTGTTGCCCGAGGCGTCGTGGTTGGCCTCGGTGAAGGAGAAGTCCACGACGTGGCGGCAGGTCTGGAGCACCATCGCGCCGAGAGCGAGCGCCCATACGTCGTCGCCGCCGCGGGCCGCGCCGAGGGCGAGGCCCGCGTAGAACGCGTACTCCTTGGCGCGGTCGAAAGTGGCGTCCAGCCAGGCGCCCATCGTGGAGTACTGCAGCGAGTAGCGGGCCAGCTGGCCGTCGGTGCAGTCGAGCACGAAGGAGGCGAGGAGCAGGATGCCTGCCGCGACGAAGCCGGGGCGCGTGCCGGCGGCCGCGCAGCCCGCCGCGATGAGGGCGGTGAGGAGGGAGGCCGTGGTGACCTGGTTGGGGGTCAGGCCGCGGCGGGCGCACCAGCGGGCGATGTAGCGGGAGTACGGGCTGATGAAGAAGGTCGTGAAGAACCCGTCCCGCGCCTTCACGGCACTCCGCAGCCGCACCTGCTCGTCGTCGACTCCATCGACGACGGCCAGGGCTTCGGCGCGCTCCGCGTCGTCGCCGGGCACGGTGGCGACGAGCGCCCCGAGCTCGGGCCGGTGCACGGGCACGCCTGCGGCGAGCAGGGCACCGGAGACGACGTCCGGCACGCAGCCGCCTGCGGCGGGCGGAGTGGGGGCGGCCTGGTCGGGCGCGGTGCCGACGGCCGCGGCGCTCTCGCCTGCGGCGGGGCGGCTGGGGACCGCCTGGTTCGGCGTGGTGGCGGCGGCCGGCGCTGTGGGGGCGGTGGTCGTGCCGCGGAGGGTGGTCGTCAGTGCGTGCAGGAGTGCCGGGCGCTGCTCGGGCTGGGCGGTCACGGCGCCCGGTACGGCCGCGGCCGGGAAGCGGGGGTCCGTCAGAGCCAGCCGCAGCGCGTGCACGTGGGCGACCAGGCGCGCGTCCACCAGCGCCACGCGCTCCGTCGCCGGGAGGGCGCCGGCCAGCGCCGCCAGGTCGTCGTCCGCACCGGCCGTGACCACGTCGAGGCCCAGCGACCGCAGGTCGCCCTCGAGCCGCGACCCGGCGACCGGCTGACCGGTGAGAATGGCGGTCGACAGTCGAACTCACTCCTTGGAAACTGGCGCGGCCGCGCCGGTACGCAGGCTGTCCGGGCAGCGTCGTGGCACACCCCGGCTCCGTGACCGGCGGCAACACGTCGGCAGAGGCTATCGGATTCTCGGAAGCGACCGTTCATCGCCCGTTTACGCCCTGATAAGGCCGAATGGGTTGCGGGAGACGACCGAAGCGGATCCGCCTCCGAGCATCATGGTGGATCGCGGCGCCCCGGGACAAACGGCCGCGGGCACCCGCCCGCGCTCGCCCCTGGCTAGGCTGCCGGGCATGACGTGGCTGATCACAGGCGGAGCAGGCTATATCGGGGCGCACGTGGTGCGGGCGATGACGGCGGCCGGGGAGGACGTGGTCGTGCTGGACGACCTCTCCTCGGGCGTGACCGACCGGCTGCCGGAGGGCGTCCCGCTGGTCCGGGGCACGGTCCTGGACCGGGAGCTGCTGGACCGTACGCTCGCGGAGCACCGCGTATCAGGAGTGGTGCATCTCGCAGCCAGGAAGCAGGTCGGGCAGTCGGTGGAGCAGCCGCTGCTCTACTACCGCGAGAATGTGCACGGCCTCACCGTGCTGCTCGAGGCCGTGGTCGCCGCCGGGATCAAGCGGTTCCTCTTCTCCTCCTCGGCCGCCGTGTACGGCATGCCCGACGCGGAGCTGGTGACGGAGGACACCCCCTGCCTGCCGATGAGTCCGTACGGCGAGACCAAGCTGGCCGGCGAGTGGCTCGTACGGGCCGCCGGCCGCGCCCACGGGATCGCCACCGCCTGTCTGCGCTACTTCAACGTGGCCGGGGCCGCCCGCCCCGAGCTGGCGGACACCGGGGTGTTCAATGTCATCCCGATGTTCTTCCAGGCGCTGACCCGCGGCGAGGCCCCGCTGATCTTCGGTGAGGACTACCCGACCCCGGACGGCACCTGCGTCCGCGACTACATCCACGTCGCGGACCTGGCCGACGCCCACCTCGTCGCCGCCCGCCGGCTCACGACCCAGGGCCACCCGGGCGACCTGACCGTGAACATCGGCACCGGCCGCGGGGTCTCCGTACGCGAGCTGGCCGATCTCGTCGCCGAGGTCACCGGGCATACGGAACCGGCCGCCAGGGTCGTGGGACGGCGGGCCGGGGACCCGGCGCGGGTGGTCGCGTCCGCGGAACTGATCGCCAAGGAGCTCGGCTGGACCGCCCGGCACGGGGTACGCGAGATGGTCGAGTCGGCGTGGGAGGGCTGGTGCCTGCGTATTTCAGCGGAGACCAAAAGCCCAGGTCAGGGCACATGACAACGGTGTTCAGTCCCGTGTTGCCCGGTACCCCCCGCCCGTAGTTCACTGTGATCGCGCCGGCACCCGCCGACGCGATCGACAGCGGTACGAGCGACGAAGCGACGAGAGCGACAGGAGGCAGCCGGTATGGGCGCAGGGCACGACCACGGGCACGCGCACGGCCCGCCGCCCGGCACCACGGGCACAGCGGCAGCGGCGTACCGGGGGCGGCTGCGCATCGCGCTGTGCCTGACCGTGACCGTGCTCATCGCGCAGATCGTCGGCGGCATCCTGGCCGATTCCCTGGCGCTGCTCGCCGACGCCGGGCACATGGCGACGGACGCCGTCGGGCTCGCGATGGCGCTGCTGGCCATCCACTTCGCGGGCCGCCCGCCGAGCGAGCGCCGCACCTTCGGCTACGCCCGCGCCGAGATCCTCGCCGCGGTCGCCAACTGCCTCCTGCTGTTCGGCGTCGGCGGCTACATCCTCTACGAGGCGGTGCTGCGGCTGCTCTCGCCGCCCGAGGTCGACGGCGGTCTGACCGTCGCCTTCGGCGCGGTGGGCCTGGTCGCGAACGCCATCTCGCTCACGCTGCTCATGCGCGGACAGGCCGCAAGCATCAACGTCCGCGGGGCGTTCCTGGAGGTCGCCGCGGACGCGCTGGGCTCCCTCGCGGTGATCGTCTCGGCGGTGGTCGTCCTGGCCACCGGCTTCCGCCAGGCCGACCCCATCGCCTCGCTCGTGATCGGCCTGATGATCGCGCCGCGCGCCTGGAAACTGCTGCGCGAGGCGCTGGACGTCCTGCTGGAGGCGGCCCCGCGGGATGTCGACATGGCCGAGGTCAGGTCGCACATCATGGACCTGCCCGGGGTCGAGGACCTGCACGACCTGCACGTGTGGACGATCACCTCAGGACTGCCGGTGCTCTCCGCGCACGTGGTCGTACGGGAGGACGTGCTGGACGCGGTCGGGCACGAGAAGCTGCTCCACGACCTGCAGGGGTGCCTGGGCGAGCACTTCGACGTGGGCCACTGCACCTTCCAGCTCGAGCCCGTCGGGCACGCCGAGCACGAGGCCAAGCTCTGTCACTGACCGTGACAGTGCCCGCGTCACCGCAATGGACCACCCGCCCTGGACATATGAACCGCCTATCAGGCTGACATGCGCGCTGAGCAGCACATCCGCGCCCGTTTTGTGCGGCAGACTTGAGCTTCGTAGCCCAACCGAAGGATGGCCATGCCGACCACACCAGCCTCCACGGCGGACGTCTCGTCGAACCGCGCCGCGGCACCGATCATGCTCGAACTGGTCGATGAGAACGGCGCGACGATCGGCACCGCGGAGAAGCTCTCCGCGCATGTGCCGCCGGGCAGGCTGCATCGGGCCTTCTCGGTCTTCCTCTTCGACGGCTCGGGGCGGCTGCTGATCCAGCAACGGGCGCTGGGCAAGTACCACTCCCCCGGTGTCTGGTCGAACACCTGCTGCGGCCACCCGTACCCCGGCGAGGCGCCGCTTGCCGCGGCAGCCCGGCGTACGGCCGAGGAGCTGGGCGTCTCCCCCTCGATGCTGTCCGAGGCGGGGACGGTCCGCTACAACCACCCGGACCCGGCATCCGGCCTGGTGGAGCAGGAGTACAACCACCTCTTCGTGGGTCTTGTGCGAGCTGAGCCGAAGCCGGACCCGGAGGAGGTCGGGGAGACGGCCTTCGTGACGGCGGAGGAGCTGGCGCGGCTGCACGGGGAGCGGTCCTTCTCGTCCTGGTTCATGACCGTGCTGGACGCCGCGCGCCCGGCGATCCGCGAGCTGACCGGACCGTCGGCGGGCTGGTAGAAGCCCGGTGTCAGGCCGTGAAGGGCGCGCCCGGTAGGCGAGGTCCACCACGGTGCCCTTCTGCACAGCCCTCTTGAGGGCAGCCGGGTCAGCGGAACGGCAGGGCGGCCCAGATCACCTTGCCACCGGTCGCCGTGTGCTCGACGTCGCAGATCCCGCCCGCCTCCGTGGTGATCGCCTTGACGAGCAGCAGCCCGCGCCCGCCCGTCTGTCCCTCCTCCGCCACCAGCGCCTTCGGCCGGTACGGGTGGTCGTCCTCGACCGCCACCCGTACCCAGTCGGCGCCGACCGAGACCACCACGGCGAGCTCCGGTGAGAGCAGGGCCGCGTGCCGTACGGCATTGGTGACCAGCTCCGAGACGATCAGCAGCAGGCCGTGGACGATGTCGTCCGGGACCGGGACGCCCTGGTTCCGCAGCAGGTCGCGGACGGCGCGCCGGGCTTGCGGGACCGAGGACTCCAGGGCCGGGGCGGTGAGGCGCCAGACGCCCTCGTAGGGCATCCGAGCGGTGAGCCCGTCCGCGGCGGCGGCAGGAAGGTCGGCGACATCGGCGACGGCCTGTCCTGGGTCAGGCGGCCCGCTTCCGCGGATCTCCATGTCCCGCACCCTTCTCCAATTTGCGCGACGATCCCCGCAGCTCTGTCCCCGCAGCTCTGTTCTCGCACCGCATTGTCCTCGCGGTACGCCGCCAGAGTCCGCCTCACACGTCGAGTGTTGGGAATGGGTTGGTCCGTACCGGTCCGGTGCCCGGAAGTCACCACGTATCGACGGATTCTGAACATGTGCGTATGTCAGCGCCAGTTGTGCGACTGGTCCTGTTCACCTTGGTTCCGCCTTCACCGACCTGCCCGGATAGCATCCGGCGCATGGAGCCCGCACTGCAGCTGGACACCGCCGACGGAGTCGCGACGGTCGTCATACGCAACCCCGCCAAGCGCAACGCCATGACCACCGCCATGTGGCGGCGACTGCCGGGCCTGCTGGACCGGCTGGCGGCCGACCCCGCCGTACGCGTGCTGGTGCTGACCGGCGCCGGGGACACCTTCTGTGCGGGCGCGGACATCGGCTCGCTGCGGGAGTCCGCGGGCGAGTCGCAGGGCCTGGCGGTGGCAGCGGAGGACGCGCTGGCCGCCTTCCCCAAGCCGACGCTGGCCGCCGTGCGCGGCTACTGCGTGGGCGGCGGCTGCCAGCTCGCCGCCGCCTGCGATCTGCGGTTCGCCGCCGAGGGCTCCTCCTTCGGGATCACCCCGGCGAAGCTCGGCATCGTCTACCCGGCCTCGTCCACCCGGCGGTTGACCGGTCTGGTGGGCCCGGCGACCGCCAAGTACCTGTTGTTTTCCGGCGAGTTGATCGAGGCCGGGCGGGCGCTGCGCACGGGTCTGGTGGACGAGCTGCTGCCGGCGGGCGAACTGGGCAAGCGGGTGGCGGAGTTCACGCGGATCCTCGCCTCGCGGTCGCTGCTGACGCAGGCGGCGGCGAAGGAGTTCGCGAGCGGCGAGGTGCGGCCGGAGCGGGAGGCCTACTGGGCGGAGCGGGCGCGCGACAGCGGCGACACGGCGGAGGGGGTCGCGGCGTTCCTGGAGCGCCGGGCACCGCGCTTCTCATGGTCGGGCTGAGAGTCCTCAGCGTTTGAGCCGCGCTGAGGTCCAGCGAGCCGGAGTCGTCGCGGACCTGACCGGTGTGCTCGCCGACGAACACGGTCTCGGCGCCTGGCAGCCGGCTCAGTATCTGGTACGTGGTCCACCGCGTCCAGCAGCCGGGCTGAGGCCAGGGCTCGCCCCTGCCCCTCCCCGGGGGAGCAGGGGGCAGGGGAAGGGGGACTCAGGGCGGGTGGGTGGTGGGCGGCTCGGCGGGTACGCGAAGGGGTGGGTGCGTGGGCTTCAGGCGGGCGCGGGGGGCCGTCGGGGGCTTCTGGTGGAGGCGGGGGCGGGGCTTCAGGAGATTGCTACTTACAGGTAACGTGCGGGCATGAGCACTCCTCTGCCTGCCCGCGCCGGGCGACGCTGTCACAACGCCCTGAACCCGCTGCACTCGGCGGTCTACTTCACCGCAGAGCACGCCCAGGAGATGGCGGCCATCGGCCACGACGACTGGTCCGCCGCGTACTTCGCGTCGCGGGCCTCCGCGATGGGAGCCGCGGGTGCCGGCGCGGTCACCGCCGCGTTCTACAACTTCAACCCCGAGCTGGTGGCCCGCCACGTACCGCGGATCTGGCGCACCGCCTCCCCCGAGGACGCGCTCGCCGCCCGGCTGCGCGCCGTCGACGCCGGACTGCGGCGGCTGCTCGGCGAAGAGGCCGTGGCCTCGGCCGAGATGGCGGAGGCGGCGAAGCTGGCCCTGCGCGCGGCCGAGGCGTGCAGCCGCCCCGGCCGGACGCTGTACGCCGCGCACGCCGACCAGCCGGCGCCCGAGGAGCCCCACCTCGCCTTCTGGCACGCGGCGACGCTGCTCCGCGAGCACCGCGGCGACGGTCACATCACGGTGCTGATGGGCGCCGAGCTGGATGGGCTGGAGGCGATGGTCACCCACTCGGCCACCGGCAAGGGCCAGAGCCCCAAGTGGCTGCTGCGCACGCGCGCGTGGGGGCAGGACGACTGGGCCGCGGCCCAGGACCGGCTGCGCGAGCGCGGACTCCTCGATGCGGGGGGCGAGTTGACCGAGGAGGGCCTCGGGCTGCGCAAGCGGATCGAGGAGGACACGGACCGGCTCGACCGCGCCCCGTACGAACACCTCGGCGAGGCCGGGGTCGCGCGGCTCACGGAGCTCGCCGGCGGCTGGTTGGCAGCCGCGGTCACCGCCGGTGCCTTCCCCGCGGACCTCTTCGGCAAGGGCTGAGGCCGGACCACCGGCGCGGGCCGGGCCGGGGCCACCGCCGTGCGCGCGGCCGCAGCGCGCGGAGGTCCCGTACCGCTTCGGACTGTCTGCGCAGGGCTGTCGGCGCCACCTGGCACAATGCGGGCACCAGCAGCAACGACAAGGCGGATCGGATCGTGACGACGTCGATTGAGGGCAGGATCGCCGAGGAGCTCGGCGTACGGGAGCGGCAGGTAAAGGCGGCCGTCGAGCTGCTCGACGGCGGTTCGACCGTGCCGTTCATCGCGCGCTACCGCAAGGAAGCGACCGAGATGCTCGACGACGCCCAGCTGCGCTCGCTCGAGGAGCGGCTGCGCTATCTGCGGGAGCTCGAGGAGCGGCGCACCGCGATCCTCGAGTCGGTCCGGTCGCAGGGCAAGCTCGACGAGCGCCTCGAGGCGCAGATCCGGGCCGCGGACTCCAAGGCCCGGCTCGAGGACATCTACCTGCCCTTCAAGCCCAAGCGCCGTACGAAGGCGCAGATCGCGCGCGAGGCGGGGCTTGAGCCGCTCGCCGACGGGCTGCTCGGCGACCCGTCGGTCGAGCCGCTCGCGGCCGCCGCCGCGTTCGTCGACGAGGGCTCGGGGGTCGCGGACGCCGCCGCCGCGCTGGAGGGTGCCCGCGCCATCCTCACCGAGCGGTTCGGCGAGGACGCGGACCTGATCGGCGAGCTGCGCGAGCGCATGTGGCAGCGGGGGCGGATGGCCGCGAAGGTGCGGGAGGGCAAGGAGGAGGCGGGCGCGAAGTTCGCCGACTACTTCGACTTCGCCGAGCCGTTCACGGAGCTGCCCTCGCACCGGGTGCTGGCGATGTTCCGCGGCGAGAAGGAGGAGGTCCTCGACCTCGCCCTGGAGCCCGCCGGTCCCGGCGACGAGGCGGACGAGGGCCCGAGCTCGTACGAGCAGGCGATCGCCGCCCGCTTCGGCATCGCGGACCGCGGCCGCCCGGCCGACAAGTGGCTGACCGACACGGTCCGCTGGGCCTGGCGCACCCGCGTCCTCGTCCACCTCGGCATCGACCTGCGGCTGCGGCTGCGGCAGGCCGCCGAGGACGAGGCGGTCCGGGTGTTCGCGGCCAATCTGCGCGACCTGCTGCTGGCAGCCCCGGCGGGCACGCGCGCGACGATGGGCCTGGACCCGGGCTTCCGTACGGGCGTGAAGGTGGCCGTCGTCGACGCGACCGGCAAGGTGGCCGCGACGGACACGATCTATCCGCACGTACCGCAGCAGAAGTGGGACGAGTCGCTGGCGAGGCTGGCCCGGCTGGCGCGCGAGCACCGCGTCGAGCTGATCGCCATCGGCAACGGCACGGCGTCCCGGGAGACCGACAAGCTCGCGGCCGATCTCATCGCGCGGCAGCCGGAGTTGAAGCTGACGAAGGTGATGGTCTCGGAGGCCGGGGCCTCGGTGTACTCGGCGTCGGCCTTCGCCTCACAGGAGCTGCCGGGCCTGGACGTGTCGCTGCGCGGCGCGGTGTCGATCGCGCGGCGCCTGCAGGACCCGCTGGCCGAGCTGGTGAAGATCGACCCGAAGTCGATCGGCGTCGGCCAGTACCAGCACGACCTGTCCGAGGTGAAGCTCTCCCGCTCGCTCGACGCGGTCGTCGAGGACTGTGTGAACGGTGTGGGGGTGGACGTCAACACCGCATCCGCGCCACTGCTGGCCCGGGTCTCGGGCATCGGCGCGGGCCTTGCCGAGAACATCGTGGCGCACCGCGACGCGAACGGCGCCTTCCGCGCGCGGAAGCAGCTGAAGGAGGTGGCGCGGCTCGGGCCCAAGGCGTACGAGCAGTGCGCGGGCTTCCTCCGCATTCGCGGCGGCGACGACCCGCTCGACGCGTCGAGCGTGCACCCGGAGGCGTACCCGGTGGTGCGGCGGATCGCGGGTTCGACCGGCGGGGAGGTGAAGGCGCTCATCGGCAACACGGCGGTGCTGCGCGGACTGAAGCCTGCGGACTTCGTGGACGAGTCCTTCGGCCTGCCGACGGTCACGGACATCCTGAAGGAGCTGGAGAAGCCGGGGCGCGACCCGCGGCCCGCGTTCAAGACGGCGGCCTTCAAGGAAGGCGTGGAGAAGATCGGCGACCTCGCGGCCGGGATGATCCTGGAGGGGGTCGTCACGAATGTCGCCGCCTTCGGGGCCTTTGTGGACGTGGGCGTCCACCAGGACGGTCTGGTGCATGTCTCGGCGATGTCGAAGACCTTCGTGAAGGACCCGAGGGATGTGGTGAAGCCGGGGGACATCGTGCGGGTGAAGGTGCTCGACGTGGACATTCCGCGGAAGCGGGTTTCGCTCACGCTGCGGCTGGACGACGAGTCGCCGTCCGGCGGGGGGAAGCCGGGGGGGCGCGGTGACCGCGGCGAGGGCCGGGACCGGCCGCGGCGCGGCGCGCCGCAGCAGCGGCAGGGCGGCCGCGGCGGTGACCGGGGCCGTGGCGGTGACCGGGGCCGCGACGCCGCCCCCGCGAACGGAGCGATGGCGGACGCGCTGCGCCGCGCGGGCCTCCTCGACCCCAAGCGCCGCGGCTAGCGGCCCGCCTCACCTGGCGCACTGCCCCGGTCCGGAGCCCGGACAGTGGTGCGTCCGTGGCCGGGGCAGGGGTGCGTCCGTGGCCGGGGCAGGGGTGCGTCCGTGGCCGGGGCAGGGGTGCGTCCGTGGCCGGGCCCAAGCGCCGCGGCTAGCCGCCTCACCTGGCGCACTGCCCCGGTCCGTGGCCGGGGCAGGGGTGCGTCCGTCCTGCCGGTGCCCTTGCCGCGCCGCCAATCGGCAAGCACAGCACGCCCGTTCACCGCAGATTTACCGGATTCCGAGCCTAGACTGACGGACCGTGCGCGTTCTGATTCTCGAGGACGACCCCGAGCTCGGACCCGTGATCTCCGCGAGACTGCGAGAGGCGGGCTTCGCCGTGGATCTCGCCTTGACACTCGCCGACGCCGATTTCCGCCTCTCCATCCATGCCTACGACTGCGTGGTGGCGGACCGGGCCGTCCCGGACGGTGACTCGCTACGCCTCCTCGCGGCGCATCGAAGGGCGGGTTCCGCCTTGCCCTTTCTGCTTCTCACGGCCCTGGACACGGTCGCCGACCGCGTTGCGGGGTTCGAGCACGGGGCCGACGACTACCTCATCAAGCCCTTCGCCTTCGCCGAACTGACCGCCCGCGTACGCGCGTTGTGCCGCAGGGCCCAACCCGCCCGGCCGCCGGAACTCAAGGTCGGCGACCTGGAAGTCGACCTGCCCCGTCGCAGGGTGCGCCGCGCCGGAGTCCTGCTCAGCCTCACCGCCAAGGAGTTCGCCGTGCTGGAGGTGTTGATGCTGCGGGTCGGTGAAGTGGTCACGCGCACGGAGCTGATCGAGCACTGCTGGGACGAAATGGGCGAACCGATGTCCAACGTGGTGGACGTACTGATCGGCCAGCTGCGGCGCCGACTGGGTCCACCGGATCCGATCGAAACGGTGCGGGGCTTCGGCTACCGGCTGGCGGATGCGGAGGCACAGCGCTGTTAGGCCGTACGCCCTCCCGGGCCGTGGCGCGGCTGCGCCGCTGCCGCCGGGTGATGACGCTGCTGTTCGCGTTCACCACCGCGGGCTGCCTTTTCGTTCTCGCGGCGATCGCCGCGCACATCGACGCCGGCTCCCGCGCCGGCGACCTCGACAGCGACGTCAACAGCCGGGCCGTCGGGCTCTCCCGCGCGGTGTGGTTCGACAATCAGGGACAACTGCACCTCGATCCGCTGTACGAGGACTCACTGGCGCAGCGCGTAGAAGCAGTGGTCGTCCTGACCGGGCGACCGGGCAGGCCGCCGGTCGTCCATGTCGCCGAGCCTTTGTCCTCTGCAGCCCCCCTCCAGGCGGAACTCCAGCGACGGTGGCGGGAGATGGTGGCCGATGAGGACACCGTCCTGTTCACCGCGGTCGCGGCTGACAAGCGGGAACTGCGGTGGGCCGCCGCCCCCGTCTGGAAGGGCGAGGACATCGGGGCCGCGATCCTGGTCGGCGGGGATCCCGGGAACAGCGAACGCCGTCACGAGCTGCTGATCCGCTGGCTGACGATCGGCTGCACAGCCCTGGTCGTGTTCGCGGCGGCTGTCGGGCACCTGCTCTCCGGCCGTGCGATGCGGCCTGCCATCACGAGCCTGCAGCGACAGGAGCAGTTCCTGGCCGAGGCGGCTCACGAGCTGCGGACTCCGCTGGCCACCTTGCAGTTGGTGGTGGAAGGCGGGAGCTCGGCCCCCGAGCGGGCCCCGGCAGCCCTGAGCGAAGCGGTACACCTGGTCGACCGGCTCAGTCGCCTCGTCACCGGTCTGCTGGCGAGGGCACGGCTGGCTGCGGGTACTCAGGAGGTCGAACGTACGCCCTTGCGGCTGGACCAGTTGGTCGAGCTCACCCTTCAGGAGCTGCCCGGCCCGGCGGCGGTCACCATCAGCACCGAGCCGGTGGTGGTGCTGGGCGACCCGGGACTGCTCGCCCAGGCGCTGCGCAACCTGGTCGAGAACGCGCAGCAGCACGGCGGCGGCGGACCGTGCTCCCCTCGCCGGCCAGTGGAGGTGACCGTCTCCCCCGGCCGGATCGCGGTCCGTGACCACGGGTCGGGTGTGCCGCCCAAGGATCGCGAGAAGGTCTTCCGCCGTGGGGTCACCGGTGGGTCGGGGACCGGAACAGGACTGGCGATCGTCCGCTGGATAGCGCAATTGCACGGCGGCAGCGCCCAACTCTTGGATGCCCCCGGCGGCGGACTGATCGCGGAGTTGCGGCTTCCGCAATACAAGGACGATTGATCCGCCCGATTCTGCCCAGTCTTGACCGGTCTCGCCTCATCTTCATCTCATGCAGCCTTCGCCAGGCTGGGTGCACGCATGAACGCTCCACCGTTCCGAATCCGGGCCAGTTTTCAGGACGTGGAAGATCAGACGGCTACGGCGCGTGGCCGACATGCGACCAGGCTGCCGCCGGACCTTAGTGGAAGGTTCCTCGATGCACTTGGTCTTGGGTCCGCTGCCCCCACAGCGGCCTCTTTCGGATACTGCGCTGAGCCACGCGATCCGAGAGGGACAGGTCGAACTCTTCCGGTATCTCTATCGCCGCCACTACGCCGCCGTGCAGGCCTATACGACCCAGTGCCTGCCGGGTCCCGTACATGCGCACGAGGCGACCTCACATGTCTTCGCCCAGCTGCTCCAACGGATGCTGTCCGGGGAGTCCTTCATCGAGCGCCGTCATCCGGGGTGCCTGCGACTCCAGTTGCTGGACGGCGTTCGCACCACGGCGGTCACGCGCCTGCACCTCGAGGGCGAAGCGCTGTCGCCGTCCTTCCGCGCCTGGGCCGCTGCGGGATTCCGCTGGCCCTGGGGTGAAGACGGCCATCTCGCTCTCGCCTTCAAGCGTCTCCCGCCCACCACCCAGTGCCTGCTGTGGCACTCGGTGGTGGACCGCGACGACCCCGCGCTGACAGCCCGCATCACGGGCCTGGCCCGTGATGCGATCCAGGACCTGTGCGCCCAGGCCAGGGGCGAGCTGCGCCGGGCCCGTACGGACCTGTATCTCGAACGGCTGGGGCGTCAGGACTGCAAGGAGGTGGTCAGGCAACTGGCTTTCCAGCCCGAGTCGCCCCCGGCCAAGGAGGCCGCGGACCACCTTCGGATCTGTCCGGGCTGCATGCGCGTCTACAAGGACGTGTCCCGGCTCGATGCGCAGCTGGAAAAGCAGTTGCCCCTGCGGCTGCTCGGTTGGTGGCCTGGAGAGGAATATCTGCGGGCGAAGGCGGACCTCCCCGTTCCGCTGGGCGATCCGCCGTTCCTGACACGGCTGTTGGAAAGCGCCAGGACCGAAGCCGAAGCCCCGGCACAGCGCTTAGGCAGGCGCCCCGTCGCGCCGGACGGGGCGCCGAGCCCCGGAAGGAGGAGCCGGGTCCCGCGCCGGGGCCGCCGGCTCTCCCCCACCACCGTCGCCGTCATCGGCTTCCTGATCGGCGTCACCGTAGGCATGATCACGCTGCCCGGCTGCCAGCAGCAGCATGCGGCCCGGGGGTACCTGCCGCCCGGTTCCTCCTCCCCGACCGCACCGGACACTCCGCCGCCCTCGACCGCGCCACCTCCCCCCGTGCTCCTGGCGAAAGACCGTATCCAGGCCGGCGCCTTCACGGTGGAGAGCGGGACCACCACCGGGTCTCTCCGCGGCAGCCGCCTCCTGGGGCGCTTCTCCCTCCTGCGGTACGACCGTGTGGACTTCTCCAACGGCAAGGAGACTCTCGCCAAGGCCAGACTCGCGGGACCACCGGGCGGAGGCGCCTCGATCGAGTTGCGGCTCGACTCCCCCACCAGGCCCCGGCTGGCACGGATCAATCCCGTGCCCGACGGGTCATTGGACGACATCTCCGTGCCGATCGCTCCCGTCGGCGGGGTACACCGTGTCTACGTCACCGCGCACTGCCCGTCGAACGCCGAGCCGTGCGTCGAACTCCATGCGTTCGGTACGGGGTCGCCTCCCTGACGCCGGATGCCGGATGACGGCCTGTCTCCGGGGAGCCGCGCACCGGGTCGGGCCCTCTCTCAGCGGTGCTCCGTCACGCGCCCCGCGGCGAGCTCCAGGCGGCGCGTGACGTGCACCGCCTGGAGCATGCGGCGGTCGTGGGTGACCAGGAGGAGCGTGCCCTCGTACGACGCCAGGGCAGACTCCAGTTGCTCGATGGCCGGGAGGTCGAGGTGGTTCGTGGGCTCGTCCAGGACCAAAAGGTTCACGCCGCGGCCCTGGAGCAGGGCCAGCGCGGCGCGGGTCCGCTCGCCGGGTGAGAGCGTGGACGCGGGCCGGAGCACATGGGCCGCCTTGAGGCCGAACTTGGCCAGCAGCGTACGGACTTCCGCGGCTGCCACGTCCGGGACGGCCGCGCCAAAGGCGTCCATCAGCGGCTCGTTCCCGAAGAAGAGCCCGCGGGCCTGGTCCACCTCGCCCACCACCACGCCCGGTCCGAGCGCCGCGTGCCCCGCGTCGAGCGGGAGCCGGCCGAGCAGGGCGGCCAGGAGCGTGGACTTGCCCGAGCCGTTGGCTCCGGTGATGGCCACACGGTCCGCCCAGTCGATCTGCAGGTCGACCGGTCCGAAGCCGAAGGAGCCGCGCTTGGCCTCCGCTCCGGTGAGCGTCGCCACGACCGCACCGGAGCGCGGGGCCGCCGCGATCTCCATGCGCAGCTCCCATTCCTTGCGCGGCTCCTCGACCACCTCGAGCCGTTCGATCAGCCGCTCCGTCTGGCGTGCCTTGGCCGCCTGCTTCTCGCTCGCGTCGGAGCGGAACTTCCGGCCGAGCTTGTCGTTGTCGCCCGCCTTGCGGCGGGCGTTCTTCACGCCCTTGGCCATCCAGTTCCGCTGCATTCTGGCGCGCGTCTGCAGCGAGGCGCGCGTGTCGGCGTACTCCTCGTACTCCTGGCGGGCGTGGCGCCTGCCGACCTCGCGCTCCTCCAGATACGCCGCGTAGCCCCCGCCGTAGAGGTTTACCTGCTGCTGCGCGAGATCGAGTTCGAGGACCTTCGTCACGGTCCGGGTGAGGAACTCCCGGTCGTGGCTGACGACCACCGTTCCGGCGCGCAGCCCCGTGACGAACGATTCCAGGCGTTCGAGTCCCTCGAGGTCCAGGTCGTTCGTCGGCTCGTCGAGCAGGAAGACGTCATAGCGGCTGAGCAGCAGCGATGCGAGCCCGGCGCGGGCGGCCTGGCCGCCGGAGAGGGCCGTCATCGGCAGGTCGAGGCCGACCGCGAGGCCGAGGCCGTCCGCCACCTCCTCGGCCCGCTCCTCCAGGTCCGCGCCGCCGAGGCCGAGCCAGCGCTCGAGACCGGTGGCGTACGCGTCGTCGGCGCCAGGCAGGCCGTCGGCCAGGGCCTGGGTGGACTCGTCGAGAGCGCGCTGCGCGGCGGCCACGCCGGTGCGCCGGGCGAGGAACTCCCGTACGGTCTCCCCCGGCCGCCGCTCCGGCTCCTGCGGCAGGTGGCCGACGGCGGCCGTGGGCGGGCTGAGCCGCAGGGCGCCGCGCTCCGGCGCGTCGAGGCCCGCGAGCAGGCGCAGCAGGGTGGACTTCCCGGCGCCGTTGACGCCGACGAGCCCGATCACGTCGCCGGGTGCGACGACCAGGTCGAGCCCGGAGAACAGCGTGCGGTCGCCGTGCCCGGCGGCGAGGTCCTTGGCGACGAGGGTGGCAGTCATCAGGCGGTCGATCCTACGGGCTCGGGCAGCGGCGTCACGAACGGCGTCAGGACGGGCGTCATGACCGGCCCGGCGGCCTCACGCGCGGCCTCATGACCGGCCCGGCGGCCTCACGGGCGCCTCACGACGGCCGCTCCCCACGCCGTACAGCCGCCGCCAGGACGCCGCCCGTGGTGCGGGCGACCACGAACGCCTCTCCCTTGGCCGCCTGCGCGTCCGGCTCGATGACGTGCCGGCCGGGCTCGAGCCGGTCGTCGAACAGCTCGCGGGTGCGGGTGCGCTGGAACCGGTCGAGGCGGTACGCGGTGAGCTGGACGCGGCAGGGCGCCGCCACCTCCACGGTCACCTCCACCGCGCCCCGGACGCTCGTCGCCGACAGCGCGGTCAGCCGCCGCCGGTCCTCCGGAGTCCGGTCCAGCGCCTGCTCTATCTGCGCGACGAGCAGCGGAATGACCGGCGCGAGTGCTTCGACGAACACGGCGTCGGCTCCCGCGGCCTCGAAGGCACGGTGCACGGCGTCCCGTTCCCGCTGCTCGACGGCTCCGTCGAAGGCCACGGCCCCGTACGCGCGCAGCTCGTCGGCGTCCGCGCCCGCCGCGTCCCGGGTGAGGTCCGCGCCGATGCCGATCGTGCGGAGCGCGGAGGCGAGCCTGGCCAGTACGGCGGCCCGCCGGCCGACGAGCAGGACGCGGCGTGCGGCGGCCCGCTCGCCGGCGCCGGAGAGCAGCCGTTCCAGCTCGGCCCGGTACTGGCCGCCGCGGAAGCGGAAGGGGCCCACCCCGGGGTAGCCGCCCTGCTCGAGGTCGGCGACCTCGTCCGTCTGCCAGGCGAAGTCCCGCCAGACGACGTCGGTGCCGTCCCGCTCGATGACGGCCGTGACCGCTCCGCACTCGAGCCCTTCGCACTCCGGGCAGCCGTAGATCACGTACCGCCCGCCGGCGAGCGGCGGTTCGGTCTCGAGCAGCAGCCGTCGCACGTGCGCAGTGAAGACGGAGGGCCCCAGGTCGGAGGCGAGCGGCGAGACGGCGTCGGGGTCCGCGAGCCGGAGCAGCAGCGGCCTGCCGTCGACGATGAAGTCCAGGAAGTCCCGGTGCACTTGATAGGCACCGTCGGAGAGGACGCCCCCGGCACGAGTCGCCGGCGCCAGTCCGAAGGTCGCGTACGCGGGCTCGGCAGCCATGTCCTGAGCATCCCCATCCACGGACGGAACTACAGATTCCGGGCCTCGTCTCCGCTCTCGTACGGGCCGCATGGAGCGGATAGCGTCCCGGCATGGAGAGCGATGTGATCGTCGTCGGCGGCGGGGTCATCGGGCTGACCACCGCCGTCGTCCTCGCGGAGAGCGCCCAGCGCGTACGGGTGTGGAGCCGGGATCCCGCCGGGGACACGACGTCCGCGGTGGCGGGCGCGCTGTGCTGGCCGTACCGCATCCAGCCGGAGGAGCGGGCCGTCGAGTGGTCGCTGCACTCCTTCCACGTCCTGTCCGGGCTGGCCGAGCGGCCGGACGAGACGGGGGTGCGGCTGGTCGCGGGAATCATGGCCGACACCGGTGGCTGGGACTTCGGCGCGTGGGCCGAGGGGGTGCCGGGGCTGCGCGCGGCCCGCATCGAGGAACTCCCCGACGGGTGCCGGGCAGGCATCCACGCGCGCGTGCCGCTCCTCGACATGCGGGCCCATCTGCCGTACCTGGAGCGGCGGCTGGCCGCCGCGGGCGGTGTGCTGGAGCGGCGGAGCGCGGCCTCGCTCGACGAGGCGGGGCGGGAGGCGCCGTTCGTCGTCAACTGCACCGGGCTCGGGGCACGCGAGCTGGTCCCGGACCCGGAGGTGCGGCCCGTTCAGGGGCAGCTGGTGATCGTGGAGAACCCGGGCATCGAGGAGTGGTTCGTGGCGGCGGACGTGGGGGCGGCGGACACGACGTACGTGCTGCCTCAGCCGTACGGGGTGGTGCTCGGCGGCACGGCGCGCGAGGACGTGTGGGATCTGACCCCCGATCCGGCGACGGCCGAGGCGATCGTCCGCCGTTGCGCCCGCTTCCACCCGGGGCTCGCGACGGCCCGGGTCCTCGAACACCGGGTGGGTCTGCGGCCGTTCAGACCCAGCGTGCGCATCGAAGTGGAACGGCTGCCCGGCGGGGCGCTGTGCGTGCACAACTACGGGCACGGCGGGGCGGGAGTCACGGTGTCGTGGGGATGCGCGGAGGAAGCGGCGTGGCTGGTGGTCGCGGGCGGAGAGGCGACGGCGCAGCGCTGACGCCCGACACGGCGGCCCGTCAGTGCCGCCACGTATACCGCCGCTCGGGCCGCCCCGTCGTCCCGTACCGCAGGTGGACCTCGGCCCGTCCCGCGTCCGTGAAGTGCTCCAGGTAGCGCCGGGCGCTGACCCGGGACAGGCCCGTCTCGGCCGCGCATTCGCTCGCCGACAGGCCCTCCGGCGCCCTGGCCCGCAGGGCGGTCTCGACCAGGGACGCGGTGGGGGCGCTCAGCCCCTTCGGCAGCGGGGCCGCGCTCCGGCCCCGCTCCGGCGCGGGCGCGGGGAACAGCCGGTCCACGTCCGACTGAGCGGTGTCGGGGGCCCCGGCCATCGCCAGATGGGCTGCGCGGTAGTGGCGGAGCCTGGCGCGCAGCTCCGCCTGTTCGAACGGCTTGATGAGGTAGTTGACCGCGCCCGCGCGCTGCGCCTCGCGCACCGTCTCGGCGTCCTTCGCGGCACTGACCACCAGGAAGTCCGTATCCGGGTCGTCCTCGCGGATGCGGCGCAGCACCTCGAGGCCCGACCCGTCCGGCAGGTACAGGTCGAGCAGCACCAGGTCAGGAGCGAGCCGGGCGGCCTCCCGTACCGCCTCGGCAGCGCTGAGCGCGACCCCAGCCGAGCGGAATCCGGGGGTCCGGTCGACGCACACGCTGTGCAGCCTGGCGACCATGAAGTCGTCGTCGACGACCAGAACACTGAGTTCCATGAGGACCACAAGGTACTCAACGACCTTTGTTTTGCGAATAGTGACCGGGCACACATCTCCTGGGATGGTCTGCGCACCGCCCCCCGTCACACCGAGGAAATGAGTCCCCCGTGAACAGACGGACACTGCTGCGCACCGCCGCTCTGGCGGCTCTCGCCCCGGCTGCGACGGCTGCCACGGCCGGCTGCGGAACGACCGGGAAGAGCCGGACCGGAGCGAAGGGGCCGCTCACCGGGCTCCGCATGATCGTCGGCAACAGCCCGGGCAGCGGCTTCGACATCACCGCCCGTACCGTCGGCAAGGCCCTGACCGCCTCGAACGCCGCCCGCGGCATGGAGGTCACGAACATCTCCGGGGCGGGCGGCACCATCGGTCTGTCCCGGCTGGTGAACTCCCGTGGCAGCGACGAGATGCTCATGATGATGGGCCTCGGCGTCGTCGGCGCGGTGTTCACCAACAAGTCGGCCGTCTCGCTGGAGGACACCACCCCGCTGGTCCGGCTGATCCAGGACCCGAGCGCCATCGTCGTACCGAAGGACTCGCGGCTGCGCACCCTGAAGGACTTCCTCGACGCATGGCGACGCGCCCCCGACCGGCTGTCGGTCGGCGGTGGCTCATCCCCCGGCGGTCCTGACCACCTCCTGCCCATGCAGGTCGCCGAGGCCTCCGACGTCGATCCGGCCAAGGTCCGCTACATCGGCTACGACGGGGGCGGCGAGCTGCTGACCGCGCTGCTCGGCAGCAAGATCGACGTGGCGGCCACGGGCATCGGGGAGATGGTCGACCAGATCGCCACCGGCGACGTACGGGTGCTGGCGACCACCGGCAGGACGACCGTCAAGGGCATCGACGCGCCCACCCTCGCCGACGAGGGAATCGACGTCTCCGCGATCAACTGGCGCGGGGTGGTGGCCGCCCCCGGCATCTCCCCGCAGCGCCGCGACCAGCTCGTCGAAGCCCTGCGCACCATGCGGGACTCGGACGAGTGGCACACGGCCATGCGGCGCAACGGCTGGACCGACGCCTTCCTGCAGGGCAAGGAGTTCGAGGACTTCCTCGCCGAGCAGAACAAGAAGGTCGAAAGCACCCTCAAGCGGCTCGGATTGACGAAGTGATCGATATGACGGCGAAGGAACGGGAGGACGAGGGCGAAGCCACTGCCGCGGGAGAGGAGACCGGAGGCCGCGTGGAGCTGCTGGTCTCCGCACTGCTCGCGGGGCTCGGCGCCCTCGTGATCCTCGACGCCGCGACGATGGGCACGGCGGCGACGGCCGCCGGGCCCATCGGCCCCCAGGCCGTGCCGTACGGGGTGGGCGGCGGCCTGGTGGTGTGCGCGCTGGTGCACGCGATCGACGTGCTGCACGGCGGACGCGGCGAGGCCGAGGGCGGCGAGGACATCGATCTCACCGCCAGGCTGGACTGGCGCGCGGTGATGCTGGTGATCGCCTTCTTCCTGGCGAACGCGGTGCTCATCGAGCCGCTGGGCTGGGCGATCTCGGGTGCGCTGCTGTTCTGGGGCATCGCGTACGCGCTCGGCAGCCGCACCTGGCTCCGCGACGCGGTCGTCTCCGTCGTGATGTCGGTCGGCTCTTTCTACGCGTTCGCCTACGGGCTCGGCATCACTCTGCCGCCCGGCGTGCTGGAAGGGGTCCTGTGATGGACGCGCTGTCCAGTCTGCTCGGGGGCTTCGCGACCGTACTCTCCCCCGTCAATCTGCTCTACGCGCTGGTCGGTGTGCTCATCGGCTCCGCGGTCGGCGTGCTGCCGGGCATCGGTCCGGCGATGACGGTGGCGCTGCTGCTGCCCGTGACCTTCGGCATGGAGCCGACCTCCGCGTTCGTCATGTTCGGCGGGATCTACTACGGCGGGATGTTCGGCGGCGCGATCACCTCGATTCTTCTCAACACCCCTGGGGAGTCGGCCTCCGTGGTGACCGCCATCGAGGGCAATCTGATGGCCAAACGCGGGCTGGCGGCACAGGCGCTGGCCACCGCCGTGATCGGCTCCTTCATCGCCTCCACCATCGGCACGGCGATGCTCGCCTTCCTGGCCCCGCTGGTCGTGGACTTCGCGGTGACGCTGGGCGCGCCCGCGTACTTCGCGATCATGGTGGTGGCGCTGACGACGGTGACCGCCGTCATCGGCTCCTCCCGGGTGCGCGGCTTCTCCTCGCTCGCGCTCGGCCTGACGATCGGGCTGATCGGCATCGACTCGATCTCCGGCCAGCAGCGGCTGACCTTCGGCGTGCCGCAACTCGCGGACGGTGTCGACATCGTGGTCGTCGCGGTCGCCGTGTTCGCGGTCGGCGAGGCTCTCTGGGTGGCCGGCCATCTGCGGCACACCCCGCCGAAGCCGGTGCCGGTCGGGCGGCCGTGGATGAGCCGGCAGGATCTCAAGCGGTCGTGGAAGCCATGGCTGCGCGGCGTCCTCATCGGGTTTCCGATGGGCGCGCTGCCGGCGGGCGGTGCCGAGATCCCCACGGTCATCTCGTACGCCACGGAGAAGCGCCTCGCGGGCCGGGACAGCGAGTTCGGGCGCGGCGCGATCGAGGGCGTGGCCGGCCCCGAGGCGACCAACAAGGGCTCGGCGGCGGGGTCGCTCGTGCCGATGCTGTCGCTGGGGCTGCCGGCGAACGCCACCGGCGCGGTGATGCTCGCCGCGTTCACGCAGTACGGCATCCAGCCGGGCCCGCTGCTGTTCGAGCGTGAGAGCGAGCTGGTCTGGGCGCTGATCGCGAGCCTGTTCGTCGGGAATGTGCTGCTGCTCCTGCTGAACGTCCCGCTGGCGCCGGTGTGGGCGAAGCTGCTGCAGGTGCCGCGCTCGTACCTCTACGCGGGGATCCTGTTCTTTTCCGCGCTGGGCGCGTTCGCCGTGAACTCCCAGGCCGTGGACTTGGTGGTGCTGCTGGTCCTCGGCCTGCTGGGCTTCATGATGCGGCGGTTCGGCCTTCCGGTGCTGCCGCTGATCCTGGGCGTGATCCTGGGTCCCCTGGCGGAGGAGCAGCTGCGCCGCACGTTCCAGCTGAGCAACGGCGCGGTGAGCGGGCTCTGGAGCGAGCCCCTCGCTGTCGTGCTGTACGGGGTGGCGGCGCTGGTGGTGTTGTGGCCGCTGATCACGAAGGTGCGGCCGCGTAAACGAGAAATCTTGCGGTGAGTTCGGCACCGCCGGTCTCCGTCGTACCGATTGCTCGCCGTCGCGGCGGGAAATTCTTACCGCCGCGACGGCGAAAAGCCCGGTGACGCGGCCCGGCGGTGCCGAACTCGGCTCAGCCCGGGGCGTGAAAGTCAGTCCGAGGGCCTCCGCTCGTTGGGGTTCCCGTTCGTCGAGGGACCGATGCGGAGTTCGAAGTCGCCGCCGAACTTCTCGTGTCCGGCGATCACCGCCTCCTCCACGGCCACCTCGCCCTTCTCGCCCCGCACGATCAGGGGGTCCCGCCGCAGATCCCGCATCAGCGCCCAGCACAACCCGACCATGACGAGCGTGAAGGGCGCGGCGACCAGGATCGTCAGATTCTGCAGGCCCGTGAGCGCATCGCCCGCGCCACCGCCGATCAGCAGCATGATGGCCGCCACCGCCCCGGTCAGCACGCCCCAGAACACGACGACGGGCTTGGTCGGTTCGATGGAGCCCTTCTGGGACAGCGTCCCCATCACGATCGACGCGGCGTCGGCGCCGGAGACGAAGAAGATCGCGACGAGGATCATCACCAGCAGGCTCATCGCGGTGGCGATCGGGTACTGCTGCAGCACGGCGAAGAGCTGCCCCTCGGGCGTGGTCTCGCCGCCGAGCCGCCCCTGGTCCTGCAGCTTCATCGCCGAACCGCCGAAGACCGCGAACCACAGCAGGCTGACCGTGCTGGGCACCAGGATCACGCCGCCCACGAACTGCCTGATGGTACGGCCGCGGCTGATCCTGGCGATGAACATGCCGACGAAGGGCGTCCACGAGATCCACCAGGCCCAGTAGAAGACCGTCCAGCTGGAGAGCCAGTCGGCGACTCCCTTGCCACTGGACGCCTCCGTGCGCCCCGCGAGCTGCGGCAGGTCCCCGACGTAGGAGCCGATGGAGGTCGGCAGCAGGTCGAGGATGAGGATCGTCGGCCCCGCCACGAACACGAAGGCCGCGAGGATCAGCGCCAGCACCATGTTGATGTTGGACAGCCACTGGATGCCCTTGGCGACACCGGACACGGCGGAGGCCACGAACGCCACGGTCAGCACGGCGATGATGCCGACCAGAAGCCCGGTGCCGACGTCTCCCATCCAGTCGAGTTCCCGGATGCCGCTGCTGATCTGCAGCGTGCCGAGGCCCAGCGAAGCGGCGGACCCGAAGAGGGTGGCGAAGATCGCCAGGATGTCGATGACCTGCCCGCCCCAGCCGTTCGCGTACTTCCTCCCGAGCAGCGGCTCGAAGACCGCGCTGATCAACTGCCGCCTGCCGCGCCGGAAGCTGCTGTACGCGATGGCGAGACCCACCACCGCGTAGATGGCCCACGGGTGGAGCGTCCAGTGGAAGAGCGTGGTGGCCATGGCGGTCTCCATGGCCTGGGCGGCGTCGGCCGGATCGGTGCCGGGCGGCGGCTCCTTGACGTGCGACAGCGGCTCACTCACGCCGTAGAACATCAGGCCGATGCCCATGCCCGCGCTGAACATCATCGCGACCCAGGAGATGGTGCGGAACTCCGGCTCCTCGCCCTCCCCGCCGAGGGTGATCTTCCCGTAGCGGCTTATCGCGAGCCACAGCGCGAAGACCACGAAGCCGGACGCGGCCAGCACGAAAGCCCAGCCGGCGTTGTGCATCAGCCCGCTGAGCATCGAGCCGGACGCGTCCTCCAGCGCGTCCGTGGCCGCGGCGCCCCATATGACGAACGCGAGCGTCACCGCGGCCGTGACCCCGAAGACCACCTTGTCGGTCTCCGGCCGGCGGGTCTCGTGCGGGCTGCCGGGGAGGTGTCTGACCACGACCTCGTCGGGCTCGCCCTGCGTGTCCTTGTCGTTGTCCATGCGGGTACGCATTACCAGGTGATCGGATCTCAATCCGGCTTCTTCCTGGGGCACCTCCGGGTGTGGGCACCCGTTCCGCCCCGCGGAACGAAGGCCCGCAACCGGCGTAGCCGTCAGGCGGACGGGATGCGAGCGGCGCGCGGATCGCGGACGCCGCTCAGCGGGCCGTCCTCGGGCGCGGTCGCCCGGGGCGGCACTCCGGTGGTCGCGCGTACGAACGCCTTCACGCCGCCGACCAGCGGCAACTTCGCGGACGTACGAGCCAGGTCGAGCCTGAGCCGCGGGGTGGAGGCGGGCGGGTCGATGAGCCCGGCGTCCGTACCGGCGACGATCAGGGCGAGACGGTGTCCGGCCGGGACGACGTGGTCGCTCGCGTGGAGGTCGAGGGTGATCGTGTACTTCTCGCCCGGGGTCAGCGGGCGGCCGGTGTACTCGGAGGCGTAGTTGCCCAGGTCCGCCCAGCCGCGGCTGAAGAGGGTGTGGTCGACGTCCGCCGTCTTCGCCTTCGTCTCCTTGAAGCAGGCGCTGTCACCGGAGTTGCTGCTCCCCCAGCAGGTGCGCTCGGGCAGGGTGGTGATGCCTTCACCCGAGGCGGCGTAGTCGCGGATGGTGGAAGGTCCGAGGTCCACGAGCACAGCGGACAGGTGGGCGCTGGAGGTGGACGGGGTCGCGGTGACGGTCACCTTTCCCGATCCGGACAGGCGCAGCGGCTTACTGAGCGGCCTGGTCGTGAACCCCACCTTGCCGGGTGTCGATGTGTCGGTCTGCGCGGCCCAGTCGGTCTCGCTCAGCTTCGGGTCGTCGGTGAAGGACTCGGCCGAGCCGGGGCGTGCCGGCTTCAGGCCGAGGGTGCCGACGCCGGGCGCCTCGCCCGTACGCGGCCGCAAGGTGGTGGCCCTGGTGCCGCCCGGGGGCCAGACGCCGTCGGTGGACCATTGGTCGGGGGCGCGCTCGATATCGGCCATCGGCTCGTCCTCGACGCCGTTGTCGTGGCCCAGGAGGTAGTGGTCGAACCAGCGGTGGAGGGTCTTCACCCACACCCCGCGGCGGAAGTCGAAGGGGTCGACGTGACCGGTCTGGGAGAGCCAGACCTTGCGCTCCACGCCTTCCTCGGCGAGGGCGTCCCACCACTGGCCGAAGTGCCTGGCGCGGACGTTGAGGTCCTGCATGCCGTGGACGGCGAAGACGCTGGCGCGCACCTTGTCCGCGTCGGGTACGTAGTCGCGCTCGCTCCACAGCCGGGTCCAGTCGCCGCTGCGCGGGGCCCCGTCGACGAGCCGCTGCTGCACGGCCCCGCAGCGGGCGCGGGCCTCCGGGCTCTCCACGTAGTCCGACAGCCAGTCGGGGCCGCTGTCGTAGAGGGGGGCGCCTTCGGCGAAGTAGTAGTCGTACCAGGAGCTGATGGCGCCGATCGGCACAATGGTCCTGAGGCCCTTGACGCCGGTGGCGGCGACGCCGTTGGCGACCGTGCCGTCATAGCTCTTGCCGATCATTCCGACGGCGCCGGTCGACCAGCGGGCTGTGACGGGCGTGGCGCCGGTGCGGGAGCTGTAGCCGCGGGCCCGGCCGTTCAGCCAGTCGACGACCGCCTTGGCGGACTGGATGTCGGAGCGGCCGCCGACGTCGACGCAGCCGTCGGAGCGGTTCGTACCGGCGAGATCGACGAGGACGGCCGCATAGCCGCGCGGGACGAAGTAGTTGTCGTAGAACAGCGGGAACTGGACCGGCTTCCCGCTCGCGTCGTACACCTTCTTCTGGCTCTCATTGCCGCGCCCGCAGCAGGAGTAGTACGGGCTCGCGTCCATGATCACGGGGATACGGCGGCCCTGCTGCGCGGGTTCGCGGGGCCGGACGATGTCGACGGCGACCCGGTCGGTCCTGCCGTCCGAGTCGCCGTCGATTCCGGTGTCCACCCACACGGACTCGCGTATCGCGGCGTCGTAGGAGTAGACGGGCTTGCTCTCCGCCGGGGCCGCTGGGGCGGCTTGGGCCCCGGTCGGCTGGACGAGCACGGCCATCAGGGCGGCCAGCGCCGCCGGCACGAGCGTTCTCCACTGGTTTCGGGTGACCCGCGCGCGTATCGCCACCAGTTGGACGTTACACGCGTCAACTCTTGCGGAAAAGAGGGCCTGTTGTGGCGATTGCGGCGTCCCCGCGAGGCCACGCGCGCGTGCCGCCGATGCCGCCTCCGTGGTCCGCGGGGCGCTATGCACGCCATCTATACATGGCCTCTATACATCATGTGTATAGTGGCGCCGCATGACGCAGACCTACCTGCTGCCGATCCGCACGGCAGCGCTGCTCTTCCCCGCGCTCGCACTGCTGACCTTCGTGCCGACCGCGATCGTCATCTACCGGCGTCACGGCATCATGACCCGCTGGCGGGTGCTGTCGGTGTACGGCGGTGCGTACTACGCACTCTCCGCATTCTGCATGACCGTCGTGCCGCTGCCGTCCCGCTCCCTCGACGTCTGCGCCGCGTACCCCTCCTTCGCCCGGCCCCAGTTAACGCCCGGCACCGCCTTCGCCGACATCTGGAAGGAGGCGCACCACCGCGTCACCTTCGGCGCACTGGTGCTGCACAACTCGGCGGTCTGGCAAACGGTGTTCAACCTGGTCCTGCTGCTGCCGCTCGGGGCGTTCGTACGCGTCCACTTCCGGCGGGGCCTGGCCGCCGCCACGGCAGCCGGTCTCGCGGGATCCCTGTTCTTCGAACTCACCCAGTACAGCGGGCTGTGGGGCCTGTACGCGTGCCCGTACCGGCTGTTCGCCGTCGACGACCTCATCGTCAACACCGCGGGCGCCGCCCTCGGCTGGGCGGCCGCGGGGCCGCTGGCGCGCGCACTGCCCGACCTGGACAACCTGGACGACCGCGCGCTCGCCGCACTCGCCACGCTCGCCTCCGGCAGGATCCCCTTCGGGCGCCGCCTGATCGCGCTGCTGCTGGACGTCACGGGCGTCACGCTGCTGACCGGTGGCATGGCGGGCATCGCCTTCTACGTCCTCGGCACGGAGGCCGTGGTGTGGGTGCCGCCCGCGGTCGCCACGCTGTGGTTCGTCGTCGTGCCGTGGCGCACCGGGGCGACCCCCGGGAAGCACGTACTCCTGCTGCAGTTGGTGACGTCCGGCGGCGGCCGTCCGTCGCCCGCCCGCCTCGCGCTGCGCGCGAGTGCGCTCGGACCGCCGCTGTTGGTCGTATGGTTCACGACCGGCGCGATCCTCCCCGGCTCCCCGGCCGGAGCCTCCGAACTGATCGGGATCGCGAGCGAGGTCAGCTACCAGCACATCGGCTACGCCGTGGCGGAGGACCCGGTCGGCGGGTTCGTCCTGCTCGTCGCCGTGTCCGCCTGCCTGGCGCTCGTGGCGCGCTACGCGGGCACGGTCCGCCGCCACCCCGAGGGCCTCGGCCTGCACGAACGCCTCTCCGGCGTACGGAACAGGGCCCTGCCGCACGCGCGGGCGCGGCGGGACGGCGCCGGCAGTCCGGCATCATGTCCGCCGAGTGGCGATCTTGTGACAGCACAGGCCGCCCGCGTGGCGGTAGGACAGACGTCCGAATAGGGTCGAACGCATCCTTCTCCCCGACCAGTTGGAGGACTGACCCGTGCACCGCAGACTTCTCGCCCCGAGCGCACTCGCCGCCTGCCTGCTGCTGGCGATCCCGGCATCAGCCGCGACGGCCACCTCGCAAGAGGCCGCGCCCGGCGCCCCGGGCCTCGGCGACCCCTACTACCCGGACTACGGCAACGGCGGATACGACGTCTCGCACTACGACTTGCACCTGAAGTACCAGCCGAAGACCGACCGCCTGGACGGCACCGCGACGCTGCTCGCCACCACCACCGAGGCGCTCTCGCGCTTCAACCTCGACTTCGCCCTCGACGTGAGCGAAGTGCGGGTGAACGGGAAGAAGGCGGACTTCACCAGGTCCGGCGCCCACGAGCTGGAGATCACCCCGGCCGTGCCGCTGGACAAGGGCAGGCAGGTCAGCATCGTCGTGCGTTACTCCGGCACGCCGTCGCAGGTGGAGGTGAACGGCTTCACGTCCTGGCTGCGGACCCCGGACGGCGGGGTGGCGGCCAACGAGCCCGAGGCCGCCTGGTGGTGGTTCCCGAGCAACGACCACCCGCTGGACAAGGCCACGTACGACGTCTCCGTGTCCGTCCCCGACGGCACGCAGGCCATCAGCAACGGCGTGCTGCAGTCGCAGAGTTCCCGCCTGGGCTGGACCAAGTACAGCTGGCGCTCCAACAAGCCACAGGCCACGTACCTCGCCACCCTCGCCGTCGGCAGGTTCGACGTCACCACCGACAAGACCACCGGCGGCCTGCCCGTACTCAACGCGTACAGCAAGGATCTGGGCGACAATGCGGGGGCGGCGCGGGCGAGTGTCGAGCGGTCCACTGAGGTCGCCGAGTGGCTCACCGAGGCCTTCGGCCCGTACCCGTTCAACGCGCTCGGCGGATACGTCCCGAACGTGCCTACCCGGTACGCGCTCGAGACCCAGACCCGCCCCTTCTACAGTCCCCGGCAATTCGCCAAGGGCGCGAACGTCTCCGTCGTCGTCCACGAACTGGCCCACCAGTGGTACGGGGACAGCGTCTCGGTCAAGGGCTGGAAGGACATCTGGGTCAACGAGGGCTTCGCCAGGTACGCACAGTGGCTGTGGTCCGAGAAGGAAGGCGAGGGCACGGCTCAGGAGCTGGCCGACTACGTGTACGCCCAGTACCCGGCCGACGACCCGTTCTGGAAGGTCAAGCCGGGCGACCCCGGCCCGGAGAACCAGTTCCACGACGCCGTGTACGACCGGGGGGCCCTCGCTCTCCAGGCGCTGCGCAACGAGATCGGCGACCAAGCCTTCTTCGCGATCCTCAAGGGCTGGCCGAAGGAGAACGCGTACGGGAACGGGTCGGTACGTGACTTCGCCCGCTACGCGGAGAAGGTGTCGGGCAAGCCGCTCGCGGACCTCTTCGAGACCTGGCTCTTCACGGAGGGGAAACCGGCTGCGGCGGCCGCGGCGCGCGCCCAGATCAGCGCGAAGAAGGCCCCGGCGAAGCCCAAGTCGTGGAAGAAGATCGCCGCCACACACACCGTGCACGACCGCGGCAACGCCCAGGGCGGCCACCACGGCCGCTGAGGTACTGACCGTTCAGGGCCCGCCGCGCCGGGCGGCGGGCCCCGGACGGGACGCCCGGCACGGCTATCACACGCTCAGCAGACAAAGTCCGGCGCGTTCGCCCAGAAGGTAAGGAACGACCAGGTCTGGGCGCCGATGATGCCGTCGATCGTAATGTCCGCGCACTTCTGGAATCTCTTCGTGGCGGCATCGGTTACGGGGCCGAAGATTCCGTCCTCGAGAAGCTTTTCCCCGTCGAGCGAAAAGTTGAGATAGCACTGCGCCTGCTTGACCGCTTCGCCCTTCGCGCCAATCTTGAGCGTGGGCCGCGCGTTGGTGTAGTCGCAGGGCTGGCTTCCATTGGGCATCGCGAGGCTCCTCAATGGTTCGTCGAGAGCGCGTGCTTCCCGCACGTTTCTCTCAGGGAAGCACAGGACCGCACCCGCCGCATTTTCTCGCTAGGCGGGCGGGGCCTGCGGTTCGCGAACCGGCTTGCTCGGCACGGCGTTCGGCCCTCTCACCGAGTTCAATACCGACTGTGCCTGATTGTCGACGACTCTGGTGAAGAGCTGCTGGGCATAGCCGAAGATGACGGCCCAGGCGATGATCTGCGCCGACGAATCCAGGGCTCTGAGGCCCGGGACGAACTCCCCGCGCATGAGGAGAAGTCCGAGCACGGCCGTCAGAGCGCCAGTGGGAAGTTTGAGCAACGCCAGTGCCACGGGCACGTTGTACGGCGTTGACGTGCCTCTGATCCGCCGCAGTGACGTGGCCGCGGCGACTGTTGCGGCCACGAGTCCCACGAACTCCACGACGAGGTAGTCCCATCGGGAGGCGACCATCGCATAGAGATCATCGACATCGCCGTTCCGGTTCGGGTTCTGACCCTGCGGGGCGCTCGCCGTGGGACAGACGACTCCGATGCCCTCCGGATTGAAACACAAGGGCACCGTCTTCGGAGATATGCCGCCGAAAACAGCGACGAGAACGGCGATGACCGCCAGGGCGGCGGACATCCCGTACACGATACGCGTGAAGCTGCGGACGCGGATGTTCTCCCGCAAATAGCCTTGGCGGGCGACGGCTACCGCGTCGACGAGCACTTCGCGCTGCGCGTCATCAAGACTTCCGCCCGTCCGCACGGCAAGTGCGATCTCCTCAACCTGCACTCTCCGCTCGTCGCTGACGGGGAGTTGCTCCCGGATGAAGGACACCAGGCCGGGCAGCATGGCTCTGACATCGTCCAGTGGCGACAGCCGCAGCATGAGGATGTGCGCCACATCGAAATGAGTCTGAGCAACCGCCAGGTGTGCGGCGGGCAGATGCCGGGGGTGATCGTGACGCAGCGCGCTTCTCGCTTCTTCCAGCTCCCTGAACGCCTGTTCCGCCAGCACCTGCACCGCCGAAGAGGGCGGAGGCCCTTGCTCCGTCTTGGTTTTGAGAAGCGCCTCGAGTTCGCTGATTCGTGACCAGAGGGCCTCCCGGAGCTCCCACAGCCCTGTTTCGTACGTTCCGGCCCTCCGACGCCCCCAGACAGTTCTGGTATTCGCCATACACCGACTATCGCCGTTTTCGATACGAACAACCACTGCCGGCCGACTGCGGTTGGTCGCCGAATTGCGGGCCTTTACTGATCGTGTTAGGACGTAGGAATTGCGGGTAGCCCGCCCTCTCACTTGAGCCGGCGCAAAGCGACCGCGCCCGAAGTTCCCGCCGCGCGGCGCGCCGCGCGGCGGGCCTGTCGGCGGGCCACGCGCGCGTAGGGCAGGTAGCGCAGGCGCTCCGGCAGCAGCGGCACCACGACCCGTACGGCCCGCCCGAAGCGCCGCAGCGCGCGCTCCTCGCCGTCGGTCCACTCCAGGCCGATGGCCACGCGCGCGTCCGGCGGCATCAGCCCGATGGTCAGGAAGCGGCGCACCCGCAGAAGCGGCGGCAGCAGCAGCGGCCAGGCCGCCCGCACCGACAGCCGCAGGAGCCGGGGGCCCCACCCGGGCGGCGGCACGTACACATCGGTGGCGACCAGCTCCCGTACGACCACCGTGGCCTCCAGCTCCTCCTCCAGCACCTTCTGGTAGTACGGCCAGAACTCCTCCAGCTTCTGCGGCATGTCGCCGTCGCTGATGCCGAGGACCCGGCCGACCTGGAGCCACTCCGCGTACAGCCGCCGCTCCTCCGCCGGCGTGAAGGGCCGGCGGCCCATGACGCGCTGGGCGTGCCGGTAGACCGGGAAGCCGGTGGCGTGCACCCACGCGTAGTAGGCGGGGGTGAGCGCCTGGTAAGGGCGGCCGTGGGCGTCGGTGCCGCGGATCGGCTCGTGCAGCTTCCGCAGCCTGCGGCCCTCGGCGACGGCCGCAGCCCTGCCCCCGTACACCCACAGCTGTGCGGACGCGACGGACCGCGCGGCGCGGCCCCACGGATCGGTGCGGAACGTGGAGTGATCGTCCACGCCCGCGCCCACGGCCGGGTGCGCGACCTGCATGGTCAGCGCGGCGGGCATCGACAGCACGGCCCGCACCTCCCCGGCGAGGCTCCACAGCATCCCGCCGGCGGGAGGCGGTACGGGATCGGCGGCGTCGCGGCGTACCCGGGCCACCGCTCCGTGCCCGGTGGTCACACCTCCATCATCGCTCTTCCACGACCGGTCCGCGCCGCGCGGGGCGGCCGCCCGGTCACGGGTCGCTGTTGTGGCCGCTGCTGGTGCTGACGTAAGCCCGCTGGCACGCCTTCTGGTTGTCCGCCGCGGAGCAGGGCAGATGGCCGTGCTTTTCCATGAGGTTCCGTCCGGTGTCACCGGCCATGTAGTCGAGGAATTTGGAGGTGAGGGAATTGGGCGGCGGCGACCCGTAGGTGTACGCGTACTCCGGCTCCCAGAAGGGGTACGCGTCGTCTCGGACCGCGTCGACAGCGGGTTCCTGACCGTCGAGGCGCAGCAGTTGGATGCCGCCGCTCCGGGCGGCGCGCCGCAGTTCGGCGTAGCCGATCGCGCCCGGTATGCCGGCCACGGTCTTCAGCACGTCGTCAGTGCCGTCGAGCTCGCAGCGGACCACTTTCTCGTTCTCGAATTTCCGCGTCCGGCAGTTCTCGGAGGTGCGCGAGGGTTCGGCCTTGCCGCCCAGCACCCGGTTCTCGAACACGCCGCGCGTCCCGGACTTCCCGTCCCGGCTCACGAGTCTGACGGGCAAGTCCGGCCCACCGTCGAGCTGATTCCAGTTGCTGATCTCGCCCGAGTAGAGCTTCCGCAGATCCGTGAGGGAGAGATTCGATATCCGGACCTGTCGGTTCACCACCACGGCGTAGACGGACAGAGCCGTCAGATGTTCCTTGAGCTTCGGGTCTCCGATCCCCTGCCGGCCGTCGGAGAGGGCGAGATACGGGGGGAATTGGCCCTTCGCCGCCTCTCCGGCACTCTTGAGCTTACTTGTTCCGCGTCCGCTCCCCCGGGCGTCGACGGTGATGTGGGCGCCTGGGCAATCGTCTTCGTACGCCGCATCCAGATCCTTCATCACCGGTTGGAACGCGGTGGAGCCGACGACGGTCAGCGCGCCCCCGGCGCACCCCTGAGGGAGCGGGTCCTCCCGCAGGAGCTGAAAGCCCGCCGGCTGGAGAACCAGGAGGAGGAGCAGGCTGCCGATGAGCCCGAGCATACGGTTGCTGGGCCGCCGGAATTTCTCGTTGTTCCGGATCCTGCCTTCCCGGATACGGCCTACGACGTGCGGTTCCCTGTCGGTCCCGGCACCGGTCAGCAGCACGAGCAGCTTGAAGTGGTCGCCCCTGTTCAGCGGAACTCTCGGCAGGGAGATCTCGTCGCCGTGGAAGATCAGGCCCGGATTCGCCTCGTTTCCGTTCCTGGGCAGGTGCCTGAGCAGGTCCGGATGGCTCGGTTCGGTGACCGCAACGTCTCTGACCGTGCGGTTGGGAAAAGTGGCGGTGAGACCGCGGTGTTCGGTCGAGGGCGCCGTGATGTAGTCGTCGGCGTCGATGCTGCGGAAGCCGTCGTTCTCGATCCTGAGCAGCACCAGCGAGGCCCCCGCCAGGTCCGGGGTGTTCTCCAGCATGCGCAGCCGCTGATGAACAGGGCCGTGGTGCGTATTGTCGTCGATCAGCGTGTCCATCTGCACGCGGTATCCGATGCGCTTACGGCCTGGGATGAGCCGCTCGTACGAGAGTCCTCCGACCGTGACCACGACGCCGAGAAGTGCCAGCAGATTCTCCGGAGCCAGCAGCTCCTCCAGCCATTCCATGATCTTCCCCCGACCCGAGCCATGACCTCAGGGGGGCAAATGTACGAGTGAGGGGTGGCTACAGGGCTGATGTGGCCAAGCACTCACGCACTGTTCCTCGTGCGTTCAACAGCCACGTATGCCCGCTCCGGGCCACGTTCCCCTCGCACAGGGTTACCTAGAGGTAACACCACCTGCTTTGATGTGCGGCGCCAGGCTCAATGCCCGTCAACCCTCCACACATCACCGGGAGATGCAGTGCCGCACTCCACGCTCCGCAAGGTCCAGGGCGGCGCGGTCGCCGCCGTGCTCGCGGCGGCCGCGTTCGTCGCGTCCGCGCCGTCCGGATCGGCGGCCGAGGCAACCGAGGCCGCCCGGTCCGCCGAGGACGCCGCCATGGCCGCCGAAGGGACCGCCGCCGCACCGCAGTTGAAGGTACTCACGTACAACGTGTTCCTCTTCAGCAAAACGCTCTACCCCAACTGGGGCCAGGACCACCGGGCCCGGGAGATCCCGGCCACGGACTTCTTCCGCGGCAACGACGTCGTCGTCCTCCAGGAGGCGTTCGACAACTCCTCCTCCGACGCGCTGAAGAGCTACGCATCCTCGCAGTACCCGCACCAGACGCCCGTCATGGGCCGCAGCAAGAGCGGCTGGGACGCCACGGGCGGCGCGTACTCCGCCACCACGCCCGAGGACGGCGGCGTCACGGTCCTCAGCAAGTGGCCGATCGAGCGCAAGGAGCAGTTCGTCTACGTGGACGCGTGCGGCGCCGACTGGTGGTCCAACAAGGGCTTCGTGTACGTCGTCCTCAACGTGAACGGCACGAAGGTGCATGTCGTCGGCACACACGCCCAGTCGACCGACCCCGGCTGCGACCCGGGTGAGGCCGCCGCGACCCGCGCCAAACAGTTCAAGGCGATCGACGCCTTCCTCGACGGCAAGAACATTCCCGCGGGCGAAGAGGTGGTCGTCGCGGGAGACCTCAACGTGGACTCGCGCAGCTCCGAGTACGCCTCGATGCTCGCGGACGCGGGCCTCGCCCCGGCCGACGAGCGCACCGGCCACCCGTACTCGTTCGACACCCAGGACAACTCCATCGCCCGCTACCGCTACCCCGACGACCCGCGCGAGGACCTCGACTACGTCCTCCACCGCCGGGGCCACGCCCGCCCGGCCGCCTGGCGCAACACCGTCGTCAAGGAGCAGTCGGCCCCCTGGACGGTCACCAGCTGGGGCACCGACTACACGTACACCAACCTCTCCGACCACTACCCGGTGGTGGGCGGCTAGGGTGCGTTCCCGGTTCTCAGCGCGAAAGCTGTCCCTCGAACCATCTGCGGCTCTACGGCAGTGAAGCACTGCAGCTGTCACCCAGTCGGGATACCGCTTGTCGCGGCAGGAGGCTCAGCTTTCTCACCGTCGAGAAGACGGACGGGGGTGACCTCTTGGACGTGGATGACGGCATCGAACCAGTCTGCGAGCGATCCGCCGGACATGTGGTAAGCGCCGTCGTCACGGGGATCGTAGGCCGGGCCGATCAGACGTGTCCTGGTCGGTGTGCTGAGCCAGGTCCTCACGCGGCCCGGACCGTCAGCCTTCAGGTCCAGAAGGTAGGTATCCAGGTCCGCGCTTCCCAGCATCGCGTCGGCGAACTCTGACGGCGGGGCGGGTACGGGGTAGAGGGTCATGCCGTGGTGAAACGTCAGGCCGATGGATACATAGCCAGGCCCGAAGCGCTCGCGCAGATAGCTGCCCGCGTTCCGGTGCGTCATCGGAGGGGACGAAGGGGAAACGGTCCGCGGATTGCCGTTGGCGGTGTGCGCGAGACCACCCCAGTAGACGATTTTGTCTGCGGTGCGCTCGTGCCACCAGATCGTCTCCTCGGCCAGGCCCCGCTCGATGTCGGCCAGGTCGTCGTGCTGAGAGGGGTGCCGCTGGGAGGGGGCAATCCCAGCGAATCGAACCGGGTCGCCGGGATGCTGGTGGTTGTATGAGCGCATCCACTGGATGAGGTCGAGGATCTCCTCGGTCTGCCAGAACGACCGGGCTTCAGTCAGCAGTGCCTGCGGGTCACCCGTTCCGGTTCTGACGTACTCATCGAGCCCGACCCTCGATGCGTCGTCCCCTTCCAGCGCAAGTGAGCGGAACCCCAGTTCCTCGACCAGCAGTCGGACGACCCGGTGCGAGACAGCGGACAGCTCGTGGGCGTTGCGGCAGGCGACACCCACGGCCACAACCTTGGCATCGCGCACCATGTCGGCCAACGGCCGAAGGTCGCTCAACGGGGCGCGGGGGTCGAGCGCGGTGAGGCGATGGGCACGACTCCTGATCCACTGGGTCACCTCGTCGGTCATGGCAAGCCTCCGATACACGTGATCGGTTCCGGGATACGACCCCGTCGCGGCCGGCGCCGCACGAGCAGCCTCGGACATGAACCAAGGTTGAGGTCAAGCCGACCCATGTGCGGGGCAGCCCTTAGGGTCTGTCCGGCAGATCATCGCTGGACAGCTCGCGGTTCGGATGGGGGTGAGGTCGCAGGCCGGTTCTCGAGCGACGCCTCCCTGCTCGTCATGGGGTCCGCGTGCGGAAAAAGCGCTTCAGGCGTGAACGGCCTCCGTGCTTGCATGGGCTTCATGGTGTCTACCGACCGACTACTGGCATTCGCGGCCATGTCGTTCCTGCTGATCGTGATTCCCGGCCCCAGCGTGTTGTTCGTGATCGGGCGGGCGCTGGCCCAGGGGCGCCGTGCCGCGCTGACCACAGTCGTGGGGAACACGCTCGGAGCCTACGTACTCGTTGTGGCCGTGGCCCTGGGAGTCGGGACCATCGTGGAGGGCTCGGTCCTCGTCTTCACGGCGCTGAAGCTCGTGGGTGCCGCGTACCTGGTGTACCTCGGTGTCAAGGCGGTGCGGCAGCGTCAGGCCTTGCATGCCTCGTTCACCGGCGACGGGCCCGCGCATGGCAGCTGGCGCACGTTGTGGGAGGGGTTCGCGGTCGGCGTGGCCAACCCCAAGACCATCGTGTTCTTCGCCGCCGTACTGCCTCAGTTCGTCGACCATGGCCAGGGGCACGTGACGGTTCAAATGCTCTTGCTCGGCCTGGTCTTCAATGTCATCGCGGTGGCTTCCGACAGCGTGTGGGGATTGGCCGCGGCCACCACGCGGAGCTGGTTTGCCCGCTCACCGCAGCGGCTCTCCCTGGTCGGCGGGGTCGGTGGGCTCACGATGATTGGCCTCGGCGTCACCGTCGCCACGACAGGCCGCAAGGATTGAGTTCTGCCTCGCAGATCATGTACGGAGCCAGAGTCTGATCGCTGCGACGGCGACAGTGCCGTGAAGAACGTAGGCCCGCTTGTCGTATCTCGTGGCCACGGCCCTCGCCGACCGCCCCGCCGGCTTCTGCCCGTCAATGGCCCGAGCGGGCCCGGGCGCGCACCCGCCTCACCCGTTTCACAGGGCTGGTGAGACAGCAATACTGTTGAACCGGATGGTGCAGAGAGGGAGGGCGCAGCCGATGACCCAGCAGACGACGTCTGAGACCACGACGGATGAGTCCGGCGGACCCGCTGAACTCGCCCTCACCGTCGACGAACTCGCGGCGCGTGCCGGGATCACGGTCCGCACGGTTCGCTTCTACAGCACGCGCGGCCTGCTGCCGCCGCCCGCGATAGGCCCGCGCCGCGTCGGCCGGTACGGCCACGAACACCTCTCCCGGCTCGCGCTGATCGAGGAGTTGCAGCACCAAGGCATGACGCTCGCGGCGATCGAGCGCTATCTGCGCCACCTGCCGCAGGACATCAGCGCGCACGGCCTCGCCATCCACCGCGCCCTCGTGGCCTCCTGGGTGCCGGACAGCGCGGAGGAGGCGACGCGGGAGCAGCTGGAGCGGCGGATGGGCCGCGAGCTGTCGGAGGAGGACCTGGACCGGCTCGCGGCGATGGGCGTGCTCGTACGGACCGAGGCCCCCGGCGTCTTCCGGGTCGAATCGGGCCTGCTGCATCTTGGCGTACGGCTCCTGGACGTCCCGATCTCGCTGGACGGGATCGCCGCGGCCCGTACGGTCATGCTCGAGCACACCCGCTCGGCTGCCCGCGAACTGAGCCGCCTCTTCCGCGAGGAGGTGTGGGACCCCTCACGCGAGGACGAGCCGGGGCCCGAGCGGGTGGCACGGACGAAGTCCCTGTCCGCCCATATGCAGCCGCTGGTGGTGCAGGCGCTGGTCACGGCCTTCCAGCGGTCGATGAAAGAGGAGCTGCGGAGCTGGCTCGGCGACGGCCGGGAAGCGCAGGAGCCCGGGTGACACCCGTTCGATAGCCTCGGGGCATGTCCCCTCAGGAACCGTCCGGTTGGAATGCGCCCGGCGCGGGCGGCTACGGCCAACCGCCCGCACCGCCGCCGCAGCAGCCGTACCCGAATCCCCAGGCGCAGCCGTACGGGTACCAGCAACCGCAGCCGTATCCGCAACCGCAGTCGCACCCGCAGCAGGCCGGATACGGGCCGTACGGACCGCCGCCGCCCGGCCCGTACGCGACGTATCCTCCAGGCCCGGGTTATCCGGCCGTTCCCGGGACCATGCCGGGCCAGGTGCGGACCGCGCAGGTCATGTTCTTCGTCCTCGCCGGTCTCGTGCTGGTCGGATCCGCCGCCGCCGGGGCGATCGCCGGCGGAGAGGCCGCGGGCAAGGTAATTGGCTCCAACCTGCCCGTGATCGGCGGCTTCATCTGCGCCCTGCTCTTCGGCAAGAGCGGCAACGGCGCGAGGATCACGGCCATCGTCTTCGGGTCGCTGATGATCCTCTTCGGCCTCGGCGCCCTGGGACAGGAGCAGCCCGCCGGACTTCTGGAGATCGCGTGCGGCATCGTCATCATCGTGATGCTCGGGCAGAAGCAGGCCACGTACTGGTTCACCCGCCCTCGCGCCTGAGCGGCGAACACCACGACGGCCGGACCCGCGGCCACGCGCGGGTCCGGCCGTAGCGCTTTGCCGGCTGCCTCCGGTCAGGGAGCGTCGGTGAAGGTCTCGCCCCTCTCGGCCTTGCCCAGCAGCAGCTCGGGCGGCGCGAAGCGGTCTCCGTACGCCGACTGGAGTTCGAGGGCGCGGGCCACGAAGCCCGGGAGGCCGCCCTCGTAGCCGTTGATGTACTGGAGGACGCCGCCGGTCCAGCCGGGGAAGCCGATGCCGAGGATCGAGCCGATGTTGGCGTCGGCGACCGAGGTGAGCACGCCCTCCTCCAGGCACCGGACCGTGTCCAGCGCCTCCGAGAACAGCATCCGCTCCTTCATGTCCTCGAAGGGGACCGGTGGGCCCGGCCGCTGCCCGAAGTGCTCGCGCAGGCCCGGCCACAGACCCGCCCGCCTGCCGTCCTCGCCGTAGTCGTAGAAGCCCGCTCCCCTGCTGCGGCCCGGACGGCCGAACTCGTCGATCATGCGGTCGACGACCTCGTCCGCCGGGTGCGGGGTCCACCTGCCGCCCGACTCCTGAACGGCCCGGCGCGTCTCCTCGCGGATCTTGCGCGGCAGGGTGAGGGTCAGCTCGTCCATCAGGGACAGCACCTTGGCCGGGTAGCCGGCCTGGGCCGCGGCCTGCTCGACGGAGGCGGGGTCGGCGCCCTCGCCCACCATGGCCACGCCCTCGTTGATGAACTGGCCGATCACGCGCGAGGTGAAGAAGCCGCGCGAGTCGTTGACCACGATCGGCGTCTTGCGGATCTGTCGTACGAGGTCGAAGGCGCGGGCGGTGGCCTCCTCACCCGTCTTCTCACCCTTGATGATCTCGACCAGCTGCATCTTGTCGACGGGCGAGAAGAAGTGCAGGCCGATGAAGTCCTGGCTGCGCTGGACGCCCTCGGCGAGCAGCGTGATGGGGAGGGTGGAGGTGTTGGAGCAGAGCAGCGCGTCCGGGGCGACGACGCTCTCGATCTCCTGGAAGACCTTGTGCTTGAGGGCCGGGTCCTCGAAGACGGCCTCGATGACGGCATCGCAGCCCGCCAGGTCCCGTACGTCGGCGGTCGGGATGATACGGGCGAGCAGCTCCTCGCGCTTCACCTGGGTCGTACGGCCCTTGGCCAGCGCCTTGTCCAGCAGTCCCGCCGAGTACGCCTTGCCCTTCGCCGCGGCCTCGGCCGAGACGTCCTTCAGCACGACCTCGATCCCGGCCCGCGCGCAGGAGTACGCGATGCCGGCGCCCATCATGCCCGCGCCGAGGACCGCCACCTTGCGGACCTGACGCCGCTCGATGCCGGACGGGCGGCTTCTGCCTGCATTGACGGCCTGGAGGTCGAAGAAGAAGGCCTGGATCATGTTCTTGGCGATCTGGCCGGTGACCAGCTCGGTGAAGTAGCGGGACTCGATGACCTGCGCGGTCTCGAAGTCGACCTGGGCGCCCTCGACGGCCGCGGCGAGGATGTTCCGCGGGGCGGGGTAGGGCGCACCGCCCGTCTGCTTCTTCAGGTTGGCGGGGAAGGCGGGGAGGTTGGCGGCGAACTTCGGGTTGGCGGGGGTCCCGCCAGGGATCTTGTAACCCTTGGCGTCCCAGGGCTGCTGCGACTCGGGGTGGGCGTCGATGAAGGCGCGGGCCTTGGCCATCATGTCGTCCTGCGTCGCCACGACGTCGTGGATCAGGCCCGCCTCGAGGGCCCGCCGCGGGTTGTACTGGGTGCCCTGCAGCAGGACCTTCAGCAGCGCGTCGGCGATGCCCAGCATCCGTACGCTGCGGACCACACCGCCGCTGCCCGGCAGCAGCCCCAGCGTGACCTCGGGAAAGCCGATCTTGGAGCCGGGGGTGTCGAGGGCGATGCGGTGGTGGCAGGCGAGCGCGATCTCGAAACCGCCGCCCAGGGCGGCGCCGTTGATGGCGGCGACGACGGGCTTGCCGAGGGTCTCGAGGCGGCGCAGGTCCCGCTTGATGCCCATGCCGGTCTCGAAGACCTGCCCGGCGTGCTCGGGGCCGAGCTTGCTCATGTCCTTGAGGTCGCCGCCCGCGAAGAAGGTCTTTTTGGCCGAGGTGACGATGATGCCGCGCACGGAGTCCTTCTCGGCCTCCAGGCGGTCGGCGATCGCGGTGAGGGAGGCCTTGAAGGCCTGGTTCATGGTGTTGGCGGACTGGTCGGGGTCGTCGAGGACGAGTGTGACGACGCCGGTCCCGTCCTGCTCCCAGCGGATGGTGGTGCGATCGGTCATGTCTGAGTCTCCGTGAGGGTCTGGTCGGCAAGTAATTCCCGCCGCGACTGCGGTCGTCCAACGGCGCGGACCGGATGGGGGCACTCCCCCTGGCTTCGCCGGGGACGCCCCCACCCAGCGGTAGCTGGAGGAGCCGAATCGGCCGCAACCCGCCCGCGGGGCAGGGCCTCGGCTCCGCGGGAGCGCTACACGCGCTCGACCACCGTCGCGCTGCCCATGCCGCCGCCCACGCAGAGCGTGACCAGGCCGTACCGCTGGTCGCGGCGCTCCAGCTCGTCGATGACCGTGCCGAGCAGCATCGCGCCGGTGGCGCCGAGGGGGTGGCCCATGGCGATGGCGCCGCCGTTGACGTTGACCTTGTCCAGCGGGAGGCCCATGTCGCGGGCGAAGCGCAGGACGACGGCGGCGAAGGCCTCGTTCATCTCGACGAGGTCGATGTCGTCGATGGTCAGACCCGCCTTGGCGAGCGCCTTGCGGGAGGCGGGGGCGGGCCCGGTGAGCATGATGGTCGGGTCGGCGCCCGAGACGGCGGCCGAGAGGATACGGGCGCGTGGCTCGAGCCCGTACCGCTCCCCCACCTCGCGGTTGCCGACCGCGACGAGCGCCGCGCCGTCGACGATGCCGGAGGAGTTCCCGGCGTGGTGGACATGGTCGATCCGTTCCACCCAGTGGTACTTCTGCAGCGCCACGGCGTCGAAGCCGCCCGCCTCCCCGATCGTGGCGAAGGACGGCTTGAGGGCGGCCAGCGTCTCCGCGGTCGTCCCGGGCCTGATGTGCTCGTCGCGGTCGAGGACGACCAGGCCGTTGCGGTCGCGGACCGGGACGACGGAGCGGTCGAAGCGGCCGTCCTTCCACGCCTCGGCGGCCCGCTCCTGCGACCGCGCGGCGTACGTGTCCACGTCGTGCCGCGTGAAGCCCTCGATGGTGGCGATGAGGTCGGCCCCGATGCCCTGCGGCACGAAGCCGGTCTCGAAGTTGGTCATCGGGTCCGCGGCCCAGGCTCCGCCGTCCGAGCCCATGGCGACGCGGGACATCGACTCGACGCCGCCCGCGAGGACCAGGTCCTCCCAGCCGGAACGGACCTTGGCAGCGGCCAGGTTGACGGCCTCGAGGCCGGAGGCGCAGAAGCGGTTCTCCTGGACGCCGGCGACGGTGTCGGGGAGCCCGGCCGCGATGGCGGCGGTCTTGGCGATGTCGGAGCCCTGGTCGCCGACGGGGCTGACGACGCCGAGCACGATGTCGTCCACGGCCACCGGGTCGAGGCCGGGGAAGCGGCGGCGGATCTCGTGGATGAGCCCGACGATGAGGTCGATGGGCTTGGTGCCGTGCAGTGCGCCGTTGGCCTTGCCGCGCCCGCGCGGGGTGCGGATGGCGTCGTACACATACGCTTCGGTGCTCACGTCAGCAGCCTTTCGGGGGATGAGGCGGTGCGGGTGATGGGGCGATGAGGGTGGTGGGGGCGGGTCAGGAGAGCAGGGAGCGGCCGATGATCTCCTTCATGATCTCGGTCGTGCCGCCGTAGATGGTCTGGATACGGCCGTCGGTGAAGGCTCTGGCGACCGGGTATTCAGCCATGTAGCCGTATCCCCCGTGGAGTTGCAGGCACCGGTCGGCGACCCGCTTCTGGAGCTCGGTGGCCCACCACTTGGCCATCGAGGCGTGCACCGCGTCGAGCCCGCCGCTCGCGTGCTCGGTGATGCACCGGTCGAGAAAGGCTCGGGTGACGGCGCACTCGGTGGCCATCTCGGCGATCTCGAACCGGATGTGCTGGAGCCTGGAGATCGGCCTCCCGAAAGCCTCGCGCTCCTTCACATACGCGGTGGTGATCTCCAGCAGGTGCTCGGCCGCGGCGATTCCGGCGACCGCGATGGTCATCCGCTCCTGCGCGAGATTCCTCATGAGGTGGACGAAGCCGCCGTTCTCCTCGCCGAGCAGGTTTTCCTTGGGCACCTTCACGTCGTGGAAGAACAGCTCGGCGGTGTCCTGGGCCTTCTGCCCGATCTTGTCGAGGTTGCGGCCGCGCTCGAAGCCCGCCGTGCCGCGCTCGACGACGAGCAGGCTGAGCCCGTGCGCACCGCCCTCCGGCGTCGTCTTCGCCACCACGATCACCAGATCGGCGAGGATGCCGTTGGAGATGAACGTCTTCGAGCCGTTCAGCAGCCAGTGGTCTCCCCGGTCGACCGCCGTCGTACGGACGCCCTGGAGGTCCGATCCCGCGCCCGGCTCGGTCATCGCTATCGCCGTGACGATCTCGCCGCTGCAGAAGCCGGGCAGCCAGCGCCGCTTCTGCTCGTCGGTGGCGAGGGAGTTCAGATACGGGCCGATGACGTCGTTGTGCAGCCCGATCGCCAGGCCCGCGGCGCCTGCCCGGGTGAACTCCTCGGCGAGCACCGCGGCGTAACGGAAGTCGTCGTTCCCGCCGCCGCCGTACTCCTCGGGGACGGCGATCCCGAGCAGCCCCTGGCGCCCTGCGGCCAGCCAGGCGTCCCGGCTGACGATGCCGTCCTTCTCCCATTGCTCGTAGTGGGGCAGCACCTCCTTGGTGAGAAAGGTGCGGACGGTCTCACGGAAGGCGTCGTGCTCGGCGGTGAAGATCCGGCGCTTCAACTCAGCTCTCCTCGGTGAGTGCGGGAACGTCCCAGTCGCGGGCCACTTCTGCGGTGTCCGCTCCGGGCTGCGCGGGCGGGCGGCGCAGGGCGCCGGGCGTGGCGGAAAAGCGCGGGGCGGGGGCGGGCTGGGTGATGCCGCCGTGCTCAGTGAAGGTGGCGCGGGCGGCGAGGTGCGGGTGGGCCGGGGCCTCGCGGAGGGAGAGCACGGGCGCCACACAGGCGTCCGAGTCCTGGAAGACGGCGGTCCACTCCTCGCGCGTGCGCTGCTTGAAGCGGGCGGTGACGGCGGCGCGCAGCTCGCCCCAGCGCGCCGCGTCCTTGCGCGCGGGTGCCTCGTCCGCGATGCCGAGGAGCCGGACGAACTCCGCGTAGAACCGCTGCTCCAGTGCCCCGACGGCCATGTGGCCGCCGTCGGCCGTCTCGTACGTGCCGTAGAAGGGGCAGCCGCCGTCCAGGAGGTTGGCGCCGCGCCGGTCCTGCCAGCCGCCGGCCGCCATCATCCCGTGGATCATGGCGGTCAGATGCGCGGTCCCGTCGACGATGGCCGCGTCCACGATCTGGCCCTCGCCCGCCGTACGGGCGTGCTGGAGCGCGGCGAGAACACCGATGACGAGGTAGAGCGAGCCGCCGGCGTAGTCACCGAGGAGGTTGGCGGGGACCGCGGGCGGCTCGCCCGGCCGTCCGATCATCCCGAGAGCCCCGGTGATGGCGATGTACGCGATGTCGTGCCCGGCGCGGTCGGCGAGCGGGCCTTCCTGGCCCCAGCCGGTCATCCGGCCGTAGACGAGCCGCGGGTTGCGGTCGAAGCAGTCCTCCGGGCCGACGCCGAGGCGCTCGGCGACGCCTGGCCGGAAGCCCTCGATCAGGATGTCGGCGCGCTCGGCGAGGCCGAGGAGGGCCGCCGGTCCCCCGGGGGACTTGAGGTCGAGGAGCACGGAGCGCTTGTTGCGGTTGGTGACGTCGTAGGCGGGGTCGATGTTCAGCCCGGCGCCGCCGGGGCGGTCGACGCGGACGACGTCGGCGCCGAGGTCGGCGAGGAGCATGGCGGCGAACGGCCCGGGGCCGATTCCCGCCAGCTCCACGACCCGAACCCCGGCCAGCGGGCCCCTCCCTGCGGCCTTCCCTGCGGCTGCCATCAAGCCCCCAGCTCTTTGACACCATTGATGTAACATCAGTGATGCTAAGAACACGTTCCACTTCGCACAAGCCCCGGCTGATGTGAAACCCCCGATGGGCCGCCTACGGGTCGAGACCGCCGGGGTCGCGTCCGGCGGTCGCGGGGTCAGTCGGCGTCCAGCTCCGCGATGAGCTTCTTGGGGGCGATGACGCGGTAGCTCTCCTCCACCCAGTCGCACAGCAGATCGGGCTCCGGCGCGCCCGGCTCGGCGAGCGGGACGCTCACCCAGCCCGCCTTGCCCAGCCCGTACCCCGCCGGCTCCGCGCCGGGTGCGGACATCGCGTGCTCGTGAGTCGCCTCGTCCTTGAGCTTGACGGTGACACCCGGCGGGTAGCTGCCGTCGTCGACGCCGAGGAAGACGAAGACCTTCTTGTTGACCTTGATCACGCTCTCGCCCCAGGGGAACTCCTCCACCGCCCCGGGCAGCCCGAGCGCGAACTTCCGCACTTTCTCCCGCACCTTCAGCGGCGCCTTCAGAGCCTTCGGCGGACCCTTGTCCTTCGCTGCGCCCATCGCTCCTCGCCTCCGCCTCGCTCGCCCGGCTCGCCTCGCTGCTCGCCCCGCTGCTCGCCCCGCTCATGATTCGCGCGCTCCACGCTAACCGGGGCCGCTGACATCGGCGCGTGAACCAGGCGGTCGGCGTCGGCCGTGCGGTCGGTCAGCCGGTGCAGGCGGTGCGGGATATTGCCGCCGACCAGCACGATCACGACCGCGGTCAGGCCGAAGGCCAGCACCGCGAGCGCCCGGCCCAGCGGCATCCCCTCGGCGAGCCGCGCGCCGAGCACCGGGGCCACCGCCCCGCCGAGTGCGCCGACGTTGTAGACGAAGCCGAGCGAGGCGGCGCGCGTCGCGACCGGGAAGTGGCCCGCGACGTACTTGGGCAGCAGGCCCGAGATGCCCTGGCTCAGCGCCAGCATGAAGAAGAGCAGCACGCCGAGCCCGACAAGGCTGTCCTGGACCGCGAAGACCGGGAAGATGAAGGCCAGTGAGGCGATCAGCGTGACGGTGTACGCCGTGCGCGTGCCGAGCCGGTCGCCGACGAAGCCCGCGAGCCAGCAGCCGAACATCGTCCCGAACCCGGCGTAGTACATGACGTCCGTGACCTGCCCGGGCGAGTACCCGAGCTCGGTCTTGAGATAGGTCGGCAGCAGGGCCTGGATCGGCCAGCTGTAGAGGAAGCAGCAGAAGACGGTCGCCATCAGCCCGACGTACAGCACCCAGCCGCTCCGGCCGCCGAGCTGCACGGCGAAGGCGACCAGGCAGGCCGCCGCGACCGCTGACAGCGCGGGCACCGCCCCGGCACCGGCCGGCGTGAAGACGCAGAACAGGGCGGTGCCGGCGACCGCGGTGAGGACGGAGTTCACGGTGGCACGCGCGCGTGTGGCGAACAGCGGCCGGAACGGGTTGGGCCGGGCCTCGGCGGCCCCGACCTCGGCGCTCCAGTCGTCGGCCTCCGGCAGCGCCCGCCGCACCCACAGCGCGACCAGCACCGGCAGCACGCCGATCCAGAACATCCAGCGCCAGCCCAGCCCTGGCACAACCCACTTGTAGACCTCGGCGGCCAGGACCGTGCCGAAGGCGTAGCCGGAGATCAGGAAGCCGGAGGCGCGGTTGCGCAGCCGGATCGGCCAGGTCTCCAGCACGTACGTCGCGCTGGCGCTGTACTCGCCCGCCATCCCCATGCCGATCGCGAGCCGGGCGACGAAGAGGCTGGTGTAGCCCCAGGCGAAGCCGCACGCGAAGGTGCCGAGCGAGTAGAGCAGGATGCTGGCGATCATCGCGGCCTTGCGGCCGTAGCGGTCGCCCATCGCGCCGAGCAGCGCGCCGCCGAGCCAGCGGGTGATGAAGGCGCCGGAGACCAGGCTCGCGGACTGCACGGTGCTCAGCCCGAAGTCGTCGGCGATCTCGGTGAGGACGAGCGTGATGAGCACGAAGTCGAAGCCGTCGAGGACATAGCCGACCCAGGCGGCGAACATCGACTTCCACTGGCGCCGGGAGACCTCCCGGTACCAGCGGAGGGGTAACGCTCCGGGCGCGGGCTCGGACGCCGATTCGGACGCCGGCTCGGACCCCGATTCGGGCGCGGGCCCGGGCCCAGGTGCGGAATCGGACCCGGGTGCGGACTCGGACCCCGCCCCGGGACCGGACTCGGACCCTGGCGCGTTCTCCGGTCTGCTCACAGCAGTCCTCCCTCTTCGAGCAGGCGGCTCACGGACTTGGTTGCGGCGTCGCCCAAGGGGACCTGCGGGGCGGCGGTGGCCGGGCAGTCGATGACGCCCAGCAGGTGGAGTGCGGCCTTGAAGGCGCCGAGCGCGGACGAGCTGCGGCCCATGGCCGCCTCGTCGCCGACGTCGGTGATGGCGAACAGCGCGGCGAGGCGGTCCTGCTCCGCCGCGGCGTCCGCCCAACGGCCCGCGCGCGCCTGCGCGTAGAGCCGGACGTAACCGCCCGGATCGACGTTGCCCAGGCCGGGTACGACGCCGTGGGCACCGGCGAGCAGGGCCCCGTCGACGGCGAGTTCGGACCCGGTGAGCACGGAGAACGTGCTGTCGAGGCCCCGGTGGCGCAGCTCGACGAGGAGACGGCGCAGTGCCCCGTCGTCGCCGCTGCTGTCCTTGAGGCCCGTGAGGGTGCCGTCGGCGGCGAGCGCGAGGACGATCGCGGCCGGGAGCTTGGTGTGCACGGCGAGCGGGATGTCGTACGCGAAGAGCGGCAGGTCCACGCCCTGGCGGATGCGCCGGAAGTGGTCGGCGATCTCGACCGGGTGGGTGCGGGTGTAGAAGGGCGCGGTGGCCACGAGGGCGTCCGCGCCGAGTTCCGTTGCCGCGCGCGCGTGGTCGAGGACGCGCGCGGTCGTCATGTCGATCACCCCGGCGAGTACGGGCACGCGGCCGTTGGCCGCCTCAACGGCCGTACGGAGGACTGTATGGCGCTGGGCGTCGCTCAGGTAGGCGGCCTCACCGCTGGAGCCGAGCGCGAAGAGCGCGTCAACGCCGGCGCCGATGAGACGTTCGGCGAGGGAGCGGAGGGAGCGGGTGTCGATGTCACCGCCGGGGGTGAGCGGGGTGCACAGGGGTGGCACGACGCCGGTGAGGGGAGTGGGGAGTGGCATTGCGGGCTCCACAATTTCGGGCAATCGCGAAGAAGTCTGATTGCATTGGACGTTGGACGTCCTATGTCTTGGGGCCGACAGTGCCCGAGCGATATCGCCGCGTCAAGACCCGTCCGGGCATGGTGAGTAAGTGGTGAGTAAGTGGTGAGCAAGCGGTGTGGCCGCGGGCCCTGACTGCACGTGCGGTGGCGTAGCCCTGGTCGTCGAGGCCAGGGTCAACGGGCGGGTGCCGGCCAGACGGTCGGCCGGGGCGTCAGCGGCTCAGGCGGGCGATGCGGCCCTTTTCTCCCGAGGCCCAGCAGGCCAGGTCTTGCGTGCAGTCGACCGTGTCGAAGGAGCCTGTGCCGAACGTGTGCCAGGTGCGGCCTGCATCGACGGTCAGGTCGCTGCCTGTCGGGCCGACCGCGATGGCCGCGGCCCGGAAGGCGGGAAGCCAGGTGACACCTGAGCGGTAGGCCGTCGGCGGACGCTGCGGCTGTGTCCACGTACGGCCGCCGTCGCGGCTGACTGCGGCGGCCCTTGGGGACGCCTGGTCCGCGCGGTAGTCGCCGCCCACCGCGAGGCCGTGCGTACGGTCGCGGAAGGCCACCGCGAACACGCCCTTGGCCGGGTCGCCGGCCGGGATCGTCGAGTCGGCCACCGTCCACGTACGGCCACGGTCCAGGGAGTGCAGCACGCGCGCGGTGGCCGCACCGCCCGTCGCCAGCCACACGTCCCGCGGGCCGGAGGACACCAGGCACTGGCCGCTCGCCGCGAAGCCCGCCTCCCCGGCCTGCGCCGGGGGCATGCCGTCCGACGGCAGCACCGTCCAGCTGCCGCCCCCGTCATCGGTCGCCAGGATGCGGAACTTCCCGTCCACCGGGTCGCTCATCGCCAGACCGTGCCACCGGTCGAAGAAGGTCATGCAGTCGTAAAAGGCCCGGGGGTCGGTGTTGCGGAAGCTCTCCGTCCAGGTCGCACCGCCGTCCTCCGTACGGAAGACCCGCGAGGCCTCGCCCTCGCCGATGGCCAGGACGACCGCACGGCGCGCGTCGAACGCCTCGACGTCGCGGAACTCCAACTCCCCCGCGCCGGGCGGCGAGACGTTCCGCCAGTCGCGGCCGCCGTCGACCGTGCGCAGGACCGTGCCCTTCGAGCCCGCAGCCCAGGCCGTGCCGCGGCTCACCGCCGCGAGTCCGCGGAACCGGGCGTCGCTGCCGGTCGCGGTGAGGTGCCAGCCGATGAGATGCCGGCCGATGAGATGCCGGCCGGTGCGCGGGCGCTCGCTTGCCGTGGCGCCGGCTGCGGTGCCCGGCGGGGTGGCGACGACCGCGAGCGCCGCCGCGCACAGCCCCGCCGACGCCGAACGCCTCAGCCTGCTCCGTAGCCTCGTGCGCCTCGTGAGCCTCATGGCGGGCGAAGCTAGTCCACCGTCAGCTCACCGTCCAGGGCGCCAGGGCGTCAGCCGACGGGCTGCTGGCGGTACTCCGCGAGCCCCGGCGCGGTCCTCGACATCGTGAACTGCGTGACCCGGTACGCGCAGACCTCCTCCTGCACGAACGGGTCGCTGGCGACGACGGCCTCGATGCGGTCCCGGTCGTCCCCCACCGCCAGGATCACCCCGCCGTCGGGCGGGCTCTTGCGTCCGGACGCGACGAACACCCCTGCCTCGAACTGCTCGTCCACCCACTCCAGGTGGGCTTCGCGGAGGGCGTCGACCTCGTCGGCGGGTGCGGTGTAAGTCAGCTCAAGCACGAACATGATCCGAGCCTACGTGCCCGGGAACCTCCACCGCGTAGGGGCCCTCATCTCGTCATCCCAGCCGAATACGACCCGCGGCCGCAGCCGGAAGACGGGCCCGGCGGCGCCGGAGCTGTCGGCCACACCCTCGCCGGCCGCGACGAGATCCCAGTCGTACTTGGCGTTGTACGCGGCCAGGAAAGCGGTCAGCGGCCCGGCCCCCGCGACCGCCTCCGCCGTACCCTCCACGATCACCGGGCGGTCGCCGTCCTCCAGGTGCACGGTGATCTCCGGGTTGCCGCGGAGGTTGTGGCGGGCGAGCGAGCCCGTGCTGAACCAGAGGCCGTCGTTCAGCCAGACCGCCCAGATCGGGCGGGTGTGCGGGCGTCCGCCGGGGCGGGTGGTGGCGATCCAGTAGGTACGGGCGGCGATCAGCCGGTCGAGCGCCCACTGCCAGGGCAGGAGCTGTCCCGGCGGCACCGGGCTGCCGAACATGACCGGGGACTCGGCTTCGGGAGCGGGCAGGGCGTCCATACGGCTCACCGTACGGCGGGAGTGCCGCCGAACCGGGGAAGATCCCCCGGACTCAGCCCGCCAGGGCCGCCGCGAGGGCGCGGCGGCACAGGGCGTCCGCGTGGCGTGTCGTCTCCGGCAGCCGGTGGCGCGGGGTCAGCCGCAGCGTGTGCGCGCAGGCCGCCTCCAGGCCGATCGCGTGCCCGACCGAGACGAAGACCGGCTTGACGCCGTCGCGGGTACGGAGCGCGCGCCCGACCACCTCGCCACCGTCGACCAGCGGCGCCCACGCGCCGCGCGAGGGGCCCGGCGGCTCGTACGCGAAGGAGAACGGCGTCTTGGCGACCCCGAAGGACGGGATACCGGTCAGCACCCCGAGATGGCTGGCCAGCCCGAGGCGGCGCGGGTGGGCGATGCCGTAGCCGTCGCACACGACCAGGTCGGGCGGGGCGGCCAGCCGCTCCAACGCCCGTAGGACGGGCGGCAGTTCGCGGAAGGCCAGCAGTCCCGGCACGTACGGGAAGGAGGCCGTGGAGACGGCCGTCGCCCGCTCCACCACCTCGAGGGTCGCCAGGTCCAGGACGACGGCAGCGGCGGCCACCCGGTCGGTGCGCTCGTCGTACGCCACGTCCACGCCGGCGACCCGGCCCGGGGCGCCCGGAGCAGGGCCCGCGCTCTCCAGGTCGACGAGCCCGCGCAGCCGCTCCTGCTCCGCGACCGCCTCGGCCTCGGAGCCCGGCCAGCCCCGGTCCGTCCCTGCCCATCCCCCGGAGGTCCATCCCATGCAGCCGTCCTATCACCTCCCCGCGGCCGTGACAGACGTCACCCTCCCCTCCGATGCACGGATCCGGCCACGGAGCCGTCCTATCCAGTGCGGACCGTCGTCCAAGGATCCCTACGAGCGCGAGGAGGCAGGCGTGTTCCCTGTCATCGACCAAGCTGTCCGGGCCGGCCTCATCACCGCCGATGCCCAGGTGCAGGCCATCACGGCGGTGCTGCGCTACCAGCGGGACGACCCGCTCGCCGTACGCGTCTGCTTCCCGCCGCGGGCCTCGCTCGCCGGCTCGGACGTGGCGTGGGTCTTCGGCCGGGACCTTCTCGCCGCCGGTCTCGAAAAGCCGGCGGGCGACGGAGACGTGCACGTACGGCCGTTCGGCGACGATCTGACCGTGCTGGAGTTCCACGCCTCGGTCGGTACGGCGATGGTGCGGATGGAGTCCGCCGATCTGCGCCGCTTCCTGCAGCGGACGTATCTGGTGGTCCCGGTGGGCCGCGAGGGGCTGTACCTGGACGTGGACGGTGATCTGGCGGCGCTGCTGAGAGAGGCGTGACCGCCTCAGCGGGCAGGACCGGAGTTCCGGGGCCCGGGTCCCGGGGTCAGCTGCCCGCGGTCGTGATCGTGGGGACCAGCACGGCCGTGGTGACCGCGACGATCAAGGCCGCCCGCACCTCGTTCATGACCTTCTTCAGCGCCGGAGCCGCCCGGCCGCCGCGCTCGGCCAGGGCGGCGATCTCCGCGCCTCGTACGCCGTGACGTCCGCCGCCGACACCACCGTGCGCAGCTGCCCCGCCGCGAGCGCGATCAGCGCCGCGAACGGGGGCGTGGTCCGGCGGCCTGTTTAATTGCGTTGCGACGGGGCGGCGCCGCGCCGTACGGTCGTTTCTGGCCCCGTTGTCGTCGAATGGAGAAGGACGTTGCTCGTCTGAGGTTCTGGGACACCGAGCTCCGCAGTGATGCTGCCTGCGTGAGCCGTGTGCGACCTCGGCACTGAGCCGTCTTCCCGCGACCGGGGCCTTCTTCCTCCCCTTTCACCGCCGTTGCTGCCGTTGGCCCGGCCGCCCCGCTCGCTCGCCGCCCTTGTCGCACTCCCGGTGTCTCCTCCGTGCTGCCGCATGACTTCACGTCACACCACATCGCTTCGAGCAACCGGGAGGCCGTGCATGGCTCATTCCGCCCCCTCATCCGTCACCTGCTCGGGACTCGCCTTCGCCTGGCCCGACGGGAGCGCCGTGTTCGAGGACTTCGACCTGTCGGTCGGCCCCGGCCGTACCGGCCTGATCGGGCTCAACGGCTCCGGCAAGTCCACGCTGCTGCGGCTCATGGCAGGGGAGCTGACCCCGGCGGCGGGCAGCGTCCGGATCGCCGGGGAGGCCGGCTACCTGCCGCAGAATCTCGTACTCGACACCGCCCTGCGGGTCGACGAGGCGCTGGGTATCGCCCGCACCCGTGCCGCGCTGCACGCCATCGAGGGCGGCGACGTGAGCGAGGAGCACTTCGCCACGGTGGGCGACGACTGGGACGTCGAGGAGCGGGCCCGCGCGACGCTCGACCAGCTCGGCCTCGGCAGCATCGACCTGGACCGCACCCTCGGGGAGGTCTCAGGCGGCGAGTCGGTGCTGCTGCGGCTGGCGGCCCTGCTTCTGCGGCGGCCCGACGTCCTGCTGCTCGACGAGCCGACCAACAACCTCGACCTGGAGGCGCGGCGCCGGCTGTACGACGCGGTGGCGTCCTGGTCCGGAGTGATGATCGTGGTCAGCCACGACCGCGAACTGCTGGAGCTGGCCGACCAGATCGCCGATCTGCGCGGCGGGGACGTCCGCTGGTACGGCGGGAACTTCTCCGCGTACGAGGAGGCCCTGGCCGTGGAGCAGGAGGCCGCCGAGCGGATGGTCCGCGTCGCCGAGGCGGACGTGCGGCGGCAGAAGCGGGAACTTGCGGATGCGCAGGTCAAGTTGGCGCGTCGGGTGCGCTACGGCCAGAAGATGTACGACACCAAGCGGGAGCCGCGTGCCGTCATGAAGATGCGCAAGCGGACGGCCCAGGAGTCCGCGGGCAAGCACCGGATCATGCACGCGGAGAGGCTGGAGGAGGCGAAGGGGCGGCTGGACGAGGCGGTGGGGGCGGTACGGGACGACGACGAGATCCGTATCGACCTCCCGCACACGGCGGTCCCGGCGGGCCGGGCCGTCCTCACCCTGCGGAACCTGGAACTCCGGCACGGCATCGCGCGCGTGCCGGGATTCGAGATCCGCGGCCCTGAGCGGGTCGCCCTGATCGGGCGGAACGGCTCGGGGAAGTCGACGCTGCTGCGGACGGTCGCGGGCGAGCTGGACCCGGCGGGCGGCGAGGCGGTGGCCCACGTGCCGTTGCGCTGTCTGCCGCAGCGGCTCGACGTTCTCGACGACGGGCTGACCGTGGCCGAGAACGTGGCCCGCTTCGCCCCCAGCGCCACCAACAACCGTATCCGTGCCCGCCTTGCCCGCTTCCTCTTCCGCGGCGCCCGCGCCGACCAGCCCGCGGGCACCCTCTCGGGCGGCGAACGCTTCCGCGCAACCCTCGCCGCCCTGATGCTGGCCGAGCCCGCCCCGCAGCTCCTCATGCTCGACGAGCCCACGAACAACCTGGACATGGCGTCAGTGCGGCAATTGACGGCCGCCCTGGACTCGTACGAGGGCGCGCTGCTCGTCGCGAGCCACGATGTGCCGTTCCTCCGGGGGATCGGGATCACCCGGTGGGTGCGGCTGGAGGGGGAGTTGGCGGGGGTGGAGCCGGACGAGGAGTGAGGCGAGCCGGACGAGGCGTGAGGCCCCGGCGCCCCTCTCCGGGCTCCGGCCTCACCCCTGCGTGTGCGGTGGTCGCCTCGTCAACGCGCCCACGCGCGCGTCATTGGGCGGCGCAGCGTGGCTGGAGCGCCCAGAATCGGGTATCCACTGATCCACCAACGGCCGATGCCGACAGCCGATCGACGGAGACTCCGCGGATGACGACCCTGACCTTCGACTTCTACGTACGCGCCACACCCGAGAAGGTCTGGGAGGCCCTGACCGACCCCGCCCTGGTGCCGCGCTGGCGTTTCGGCATGTCCTTCGAGACGGACTGGCAGGCGGGTTCGCCGCTGGTCAGCCGGTCCCCGGACGGAACGGGGACGGTGGCGGAGTCGGTCCCCGGCCGGCGGCTCGTCTACGACTGGTCCCAGACCGACCAGCCCGAGGCCAACGGCGGGCACCCGTCCACGGTTTCGTTCGACCTCGGCCCGATGGGAGAGGTGACCCACCTGGCGGTGGTCCACAGCGACCTGGACCCGGACGGCCTCTTCCTCAAGGTCGTCCGGCCTGGCTGGCCGATGCTTCTGTCCAGCCTGAAGAGCCTGCTCGAAACCGGTGAGCCGCTGCCCTTCCGCAGATGACCGACGAGGGCGTGCCGGCGGGCCTTTCCCATCGATGTGCGTCACGCGGCGGAGCCGCATATCGGTGCTGCGCCGCGTGGCCGCCGCAGGCGCCATGGTCCGCCCGGCAGCGCCCTAATTCATTCGACGATCCGATGGGGAGTTCGGCAGGCTCTCGTTATGGAGAGGCGTTTCTGGCCCGTGTACGGGCTGCGGATGACGACGCCGCGGCTTGAGCTGCGGTTGCCGGACACAGAGTTGCTCGATGAGCTGGCGGCGGTCGCCGCGGACGGGGTGCACGATCCGGCGGAGATGCCGTTCCTCTTTCCCTGGAGCGATGCCGGGCCGGAGGGGCGGGGCCGGGCCACCTTCCGGCACGTGCTGGGCACCATCGCGGACTGGCGCCCGGAGAAGTGGACCCTGGGCCTGGCCGTGCTGCGCGACGGGAAAGTGGTGGGTCGGCAGGACCTGTTCGCGACGGACTTCGCCGTGACCCGGGAGGCGAAGACGGGCTCCTGGCTGGGGATCGCCCATCAAGGACAGGGCATCGGCACGGAAATGCGGGCGGCGGCGCTGCATCTGGCCTTCGAGGGTCTTGGCGCGCGCTGGGTGACGTCGGCCGCGATGACGGACAACCCGCCCTCGCTCGGGGTGTCGCGGAAGCTCGGCTACCGCCCGGACGGTCTCAGCACCGCGTCAGTGCGCGGGGAACTGCGGACCATACAACGGCTGCGCCTGGACCGCGCGGAGTGGGAGTCACGGCGTACGGTCCCGGTGCACGTGCATGGCCTGGAGGCGTGCGGCGAACTCTTCGGAGTGTGACGCGTGATGAGACGCGTGATGACGTCCGACCACGGGAACCGGTCCGCGTACGGCGTGCCGGCGGCGGTTCATGATCTCGTGGCCTTCTTGCCTCATGACCTCGTGTCCTCAAGGACTCATGGCCTCATGTCCGCCGCTCGCGCCACTCACGGACGACGCGCTCGGCGTCGAAGGGAACGAGGTTGAGCTGAGGACCGGAGAGCGGCTTCCTGATCGCCTCGCGGATCTTCTCGTTGATGTCCGCCACGATCTGCCGGACCTCGGACTCCGACGCGGCCTGCGACGCCGCGGCCAGCGCGTCCTCCGCCTCCTTCCGCAGGGCGAGCGTCGGCGGCAGATAGGACACGTTCTCGCGGTGCATCTTCTCCTTGATCCACCACAACTCGTCGTAGGGCCTGTCCAGGCCGGGGATGGGCTTGCCCGCGCCGGGCAGGTCGTCGAACTCGCCACGGTCCGCAGCTTCACGGATCTGCTTGTCGACCCATGACTCGAAGCCGACGCCGGGTGGCTTGCGCTCGGTCATACTGCCATTCTCCCCCACCCGGCCTCCGTACACACGGGCGGCGTCCGGTCCCGCCGCGCTCACTCACGGCCCCCGCGCGGGTGCGGGCGCGGGCGGCTGCTCGCCGGCCGGCTCCAGGCGCAGCCGGACGAACCGCGGGCGGTAGAGGGACACGTTGCGGTTGACGTTGGCGTGCGCGGCCGACGGGTCGGAGCCGAGCCAGTTGACGTCGTAGCTGAGCAGCAGCCTCCCTCCGGAGGTGAACTCCGGGTGCGCCTGCGGGTTGTAGGCGGCGACCTCGCGTCGCGCCGCGGAGTCGGCCGGCAAGGGTGCCGCGAAGCCGCCGGACGGCCCATGCCAGGGGCCACGCGGGGAGCAGGCCCAGTACGAGGTGATGGTGGAGAGGCCGGCCGCGTGCGGGCCGCCCGCGTCCATGGTGAGCAGCACCCAGGTGCCGTACTTGCGCACCACCGTGAACGCGCTGCCCACGCCCCGTCGCCCGCCGTCGCCGAGGACAGGCGCCGCACGGTCGGGGTCCGGCTGCCAGCGCCCGCCGTCCCAGTAGCGCCAGGCGGCCGGATCGGCCAGCCGCCCATGCGGCACGCGCGCGAGGTAGGCGTGCGAGGAGGGGCGGGCGGGGGTGGCACCGCGGCCGTCGTCGCCACCGAACACGTACGTCCAGCGGCCGCTGCGGACGGCCGTCGTGCCGTAGAGGACACGGCGCGCCGGGTCGGCGGTGCGGGTCTGGTCGGAGATCCGTTCGATGCCCTCGAGGCGCAGGTCGGGCAGCGAGAGGGTGGCGACCTCGGTGGCGGCCGGGACGCCGTAGAGCCAGGGAGGGGCACCTGCGGTACGGGTCCACAGCAGGACGCGGACTACGCTCTCGGACTTCTCGGACTTCTCGGACTTCTCGGACGGTGCGCCTGACGAACCGGGCGTGCGCGGCTCGACGACCGCCTCGACCGGCCACCGCCACTGCTGCGGCCCCGCTGACGGCGGATTGGGGAACAGCGGCGCGGGGGCAGCCGCCGTACCGCCGGTCAGCGTCCGCTCCAGGCGGCCGGAAGGGGACATCACGACGGCCGCGTTCCGCAGCCAGGCGGGAGCGCCGGGGGTGCCGCCGAGAGCGCCCCCGGGAGCGGAGTCGTCCCGCCAGGAGTGCGGCTGCCCCTCCGGGTTGGGCGGGGGGTGGACCTGGCCGAGGAAGGGGTCGGAGAACAGCCACAGGGTGCGGCCGCCGGGGAGCCGTACGGAGTGGGTGCCGTCGCCGCCGGTCCAGTCGTCGAAGCGGCTGCCGTCGTCGCCGTAGCGGGCGAACTCGCCGGTCGTACTGTCGTCGGCGGCCCACGAGCCGACCTTCAGGCCGCGGCAGCGGGGTGCCTCGTCGTGGGGGGAGCCGGGGAGCGCGAGGAGCAGGGCGGCTGCCGCGGCCAGTGCGAGGGCGAGCGCGGCGAGGGTGATCGTGCGGTGCCGATGCGACGTGACGGAACGTATGCCGGAAAAACCCACGCGGCACGCACCTCTTTGACGAGACGTCAGGTCCACGTACCAGGCTAGCGACCCGCCGGCCGGGCGCCTCTTCCCGCCCACCCGCCCTTGAAGGGGGCAACCCCTTCACCCCGG
>NZ_JBQQBY010000035.1:0-93927 GCF_052246385.1 Streptomyces sp. 8N616
TGCCCGCCCCGGACTACGGTCCGGAGTGGGTCGGGCGGGCGCCGCGCTCTCCCCGCGAGGAGATCCTGTGCGGCCTGTTCGCCGAAGTCCTCGGCCTGACCGGCATCAGCATCGACGACAGCTTCTTCGCGCTCGGCGGTCATTCGCTGCTGGCGACCCGCCTGGTGAGCCGTATCCGTTCGGTGCTGGACGCCGAGCTGTCCGTACGGCAGCTCTTCGAGACCCCCACCGTCGCCGCGCTCGCCACCGCACTCGACGGAGCCACCCAAGCGCGCCGCGGAGTGGTCCGGCTGGCCCGGCCCGCCCGGATCCCGCTCTCGCACCCACAGCAGCGCCTGTGGTTCCTCCAGCATCTGGAGGGTCCGAGCGATGTGTACAACGTGGCCGTCTGCCTCGAGCTGGACGGGCGGCTGGACGCGGATGCGCTGCGCGACGCGCTCGCGGACGTGGCCGCGCGTCACGAGAGCCTGCGTACGGTCTTCGCCGAGGACGCCGAGGGCAGCGCGTACCAGGTGATCCTGGACCCGGAGCGTGTGCGGCCCCCGCTGGCCGTGGAGCGGGTGGACGAGGAGTCGGTGGCGGAGCGGCTGCGGCGTGCCGCCAGGTACGTTTTCGATCTGTCCGCCGAAGCGCCCCTGCGGGCCTGGCTGTTCGAGACCGGCGGCGACAAGCGGGTTCTGCTGCTGCTGACGCACCACATCGCGAGCGATGCACGGTCGCGCACGATCCTCGTGCGCGAGCTGACCGCGGCGTACGCGGCGCGTACGAGCGGCGCGGCCCCGCAGTGGTCGCCGCTGCCCGTCCAGTACGCGGACTACAGCCTGTGGCAGCGTGACGTGCTCGGCTCGGAGGCGGACCGTGACAGCGGTATCTCTCGCCAGATTGCTTTCTGGGAGCAGGCGTTGGCGGGTCTGCCGGAGGAGCTCGAGCTCCCCACGGACCGGCCGCGCGGCTCGGGGCCGTCCTATGCGGGTGACCGGGTGCCCTTCGAGCTGCCCGACGGACTGTACGAGCGGCTGACGGCCCTGGCCCGGTCTGCACACGCCAGCCCGTTCATGGTGCTCCAGGCGGCGCTCGCCACCCTGTTGACCAGGCTCGGGGCGGGCACGGACATCCCGCTCGGCGCGCCGGTGGCGGGCCGCACCGACGACGCGCTGGACGGCCTCATCGGGTTCTTCGTCAACACCCTCGTGCTGCGCACGGACACCTCCGGCGACCCGACCTTCACCGAGCTGATCAGCCGTGTCCGTACGCAGAACCTGACGGCGTACGCGCACCAGGATCTGCCGTTCGAGCGGCTGGTCGAGGTGGTCAACCCGGAGCGTTCGCTGTCCCGGCACCCCCTCTTCCAGGTCATGCTGAGCTTCGACAACTCCGACCGGAGCACCGGCGCAGTCCCGCTCGCCGAGCTGCCCGGGCTCACGGTCACCGGCCGGCCGCTCGGCGCGCCCTCCGCGAAGTTCGACCTGTCCTTCGAGATCGCCGAGCGCACATCGGAGTCCGGTGCTCCCGATGGGCTGAGCTGTGCGCTGGACTTCAGCACGCAGCTGTTCGACCGGGACACCGCGGAGAGCATCGCCGGCCGGTTCGTACGGATTCTGGAGGCGATGGCCGACGATCCGGATCAGCCCATCGGCGCGGTCGGAATCCTCGACCCCGCCGAGCGGCACCGACTGCTCACCGAGTGGAACGACACGGCCGTCGACTATCCGGCGGAGCGCAGCGTGCACGCGCTGTTCGAGGAGCGGGCGGCTGCCGCGCCGGACGCGATTGCCGTGGTCTGCGGGACGCAGACACTCACGTACGCCGAGCTCAACCGGCGTGCCAACCGCCTCGCGCACCGGCTGATCCGGGCGGGTGTGCGGCCCGAGAGCCGGGTCGCCGTCCTCCAGGAGCGGTCCGCCGAGCTGGTGGTGTCGACGCTGGCGGTACTCAAAGCGGGTGGCGTGTATGTGCCGATCGATCCCCACCAGCCCGCGAGCCGTACCGAGTTCATCCTGCGGGACACCGAAGCCGTGGCACTGCTCACCGACCGGGAACCCGGCCGGGTCGGGTTCGCGACGGACGCCCCCACGGTGCGGGTGGGCGCCCCGGAGGACTTCGACGACGAGGCGGAGACCGACCCGGACCTCCCCACGCGGGCCCAGCAGCTCGTCTACGTGATGTACACATCGGGTTCGACGGGCACGCCGAAGGGCGTTGCCAATACCCACCGCAACGTTGTGCACCTGGCGGCCGACCGGTACTGGCGCGCGGGCCGTCACGAGCGGGTCCTGATGCACTCCCCGTACGCCTTCGACGCCTCCACTTTCGAGATCTGGACGCCGCTGCTGACCGGGGGCAGCGTCGTGGTCGCCCCGGCGGGTCGCCTCGACGCTTCGGACCTGGCCACGGTGATCGCCGCGCAGAAGGTGACCGGCCTTTTCGTCAGTGCCGGCCTGTTCCGGGTGCTGGCCGAGGAACGCCCCGAGTGCTTCGCGGGCGTCCGGGAGATCTGGGCGGGCGGCGACGTGGTGTCTCCGGTGGCGGTGCGGCGTGTGCTGGAAGCCTGTCCTGGCACGGTCGTGGCGAACGAGTACGGGCCCACGGAGACGACCGTGTTCTCCACCGTCAACCAGCTGCGCGCAGCGGACGACGTGCCAGAGGCGGTCGTGCCGATCGGCCGCCCCCTGTGGAACACCCGGGTCTATGTGCTCGACGACGGGCTGCGGCCGGTGGCTCCGGGGGTCAGCGGCGAGCTGTACATCGGCGGTGCCGGTGTGGCCCGCGGCTATCTGGGCCGGGCCGCGCTGACGGCGCAGCGATTCGTCGCCGACCCCTTCGCAGACGGCGGGGAGCGGATGTACCGGACCGGCGACGTCGTGCGATGGCGCGCCGACGGGCGGCTGGAGTTCGTCGGCCGTGTGGACGATCAGGTGAAGCTGCGCGGATTCCGCATCGAGCCCAGCGAGATCGAGGCCGCGTTGGCCGCACATCCCCATGTCGCCCAGGCGGCGGTGGTCCTCCGCGAGGACCGGCCCGGCGACAAACGGCTGGTCGGCTACGTCGTCGCGGGCACCGGGCAGCCGGCCGACCACGAGGAGCTGCGCGGGCACGTTGCAGCGTCGCTGCCGGAGTACATGGTGCCGTCGGCCGTGGTCTTCCTCGACGAGCTGCCGTTGACGGCGAACGGGAAGCTGGACCGGGGTGCGCTGCCTGCTCCGCAGTACGGCGGCGAGCGCTCGGGGCGCGGGCCGGGCTCGGAGCGGGAGAAGACGCTGTGCTCCCTGTTCGCGGAGGTGCTGGGGCTGTCGGAAGTCGGTGTCGATGACGGGTTCTTCGACCTGGGCGGCGACAGCATCATGTCGATCCAGCTGGTGAGCCGGGCCCGGCGGGCCGGACTGGAGCTGTCCGTACGGGACATCTTCGAGCGGCGCACGGTGGCGGCCCTGGCCGAGGTCGTCACCGAGGCGTCCGGGATCGCGGCCGAGGAGCCGGGCGCGGGCGTGGGCGCCGTGCCGCTCACCCCGATCGTGCGCTGGTTCCTCGAACGGGGAGGCCCCGTCGACGAGTTCAATCAGTCACGGCTGATCCAGGTGCCCGCCTCGCTGCGCCACGACCATCTGGTCGCCGCGATGCAGGCAGTTCTGGACCACCACGACGCGCTGCGCGCCCGTCTGCACCGGGACGCGGCCGGCGACCGGATGGAGATCACCCCGCCCGGTTCCGTGCGCGCCGAGTCCTGTGTGCTGCGGGTGGACGCGGCCGGCCTGGACGAGGAGGCCCAGCGGGACCTGGTGCGGGAACACACCGAGGCGGCGCGCCGACTGTTGGATCCGGCCGCTGGCGCCCTGACGTACGTGGTGTGGTTCGACCGGGGGCCGGACATGCCCGGTGTGCTGCTGCTTCTGGTTCATCACCTGGTGGTGGACGGGGTGTCGTGGCGGGTGTTGGTGCCGGATGTGGCGGAGGCCTACCGGGAGGTGGCGGCCGGTCGCCGGGTGCGGTTGCAGCCGGTGGGTACGTCGCTGCGCCGCTGGGCGGAGCGCCTGGTGGAGGAGGCGGTGACGCCGGTGCGGGCCGCGGAGGCGGCGTGGTGGCGGGATGTGCTGCGTGGTGCGTCCCCGCCGCTGGGCGGCCGGGCGCTGGATGCGGAGAGGGATACGTACGGGACCGCCGGGCACCTCACGCTGCGGCTGCCGGTCGCGGTGACGGAGCCGGTGCTGACGACGGTGCCGTCGGTGTTCAACGCCGAGGTCAACGACGTGCTGTTGGCGGCCTTCACGCTGGCGTGGGCGCAGTGGCGCGCGTCCCACGGCGCCGGGGTCCTGCTCCATCTGGAGGGGCACGGCCGCGAGGAGCAGGTGGTGTCCACAGCCGATCTGTCCCGCACGGTCGGCTGGTTCACCAGCCTCTACCCGGTCCGGCTGGACGGCGGCACCTTCGACGCCGCCGAGGCCTGGGCGGCAGGCCCGGCCGTGGGGCAGGTGCTCAAGCGCGTGAAGGAGCAGCTGCGAGCAGTGCCCGACAAGGGGATGGGGTACGGCCTGGCCCGCTACCTCAACGCGGAGACGGCGCGGGCCTTTTCGGGTCTGCCGCTGCCCCAGGTCGGCTTCAATTACCTCGGCCGGTTCACCACCGCGGACATCGAGGACGCGGGCAGCGCGCCGGTCCCGGACTGGGCGGTGCTGGGCACCGCGGCGGGGACCGGGGGCACGGACCCGAGGGTGCCGCTCGCGCACGCCCTGGAGCTCAACGCCCGTACTCACGACGGGCCCCGGGGCCCGGAGTTGTCCGCGACCTGGACCTGGGCCCGCGGAGTGCTCGGCGAAGCCGACGTCCAGGAGCTGGCCGAGCTGTGGTTCCGGGCGCTGGAGGTCCTTGTCGAGCACGCGAAGCGGCCCGACGCGGGCGGGCTCACCGTATCCGACGTATCGCTGAGCCTGCTCAGCCAGAGCGAGATCGACTTGCTGGAAGACGAGTGGAGGACGTCGTAATGGCGACACAGTCCGGATTGCAGGACATTCTGCCGCTGGCCCCCTTGCAGGAGGGTTTGCTCTTCCACAGCGTCTACGACGAGACGGCGACCGACGTCTACCTCGTGCAGCAGGCCATCGACCTCCAGGGCGACCTGGACGTGGCGGCGCTGCGCGCGGCGGGACAGGCGCTGCTGGCCCGGCACGACAACCTGCGGGCGGCCTTCCGGTATGCGGGCCTGCAGCGCCCTGTCCAGCTCATCCCGCGCCAGGTGGAGCTTCCCTGGGAGGAGGTGGACCTGACCCACCTGCCCGAGGACGAGCGCGTGCCCGCGGCCGACCGGGCGCTGGAAGCCGACCGGCTGCGCCGCTTCGACCTGACCAAGCCGCCGCTGCTGCGGTTCACGCTGATGCGCTTGGGCGAGCAGCGCTTCCGCTTCGTGCTGACCAACCACCACATCCTGCTGGACGGCTGGTCGCGGCCGATGGTCGTGCGGGAGCTGCTCGCGCTGTACGCGTCCGGCGGCGACGCCGGCGGCCTGCCGCGGGTACGCCCGTATCGCGACTATCTCCAGTGGCTGGCCGGCCAGGATCGCGATATGGCCGAGGCCGCATGGCGCGAGGTACTGGACGGGCTCGACGGGCCCACCCTCGTGGCGCCGCAGGCGGGCGAGCGGCTGCCGGGCGTGCCCGAGCGGGTGGAGCGGGAGCTGGACGCCTCCACGTACGAGGCGCTGTCCGCGCTGGCCCGCGCCCGCGGCCTGACCCTCAACACCCTGGTCCAGGGCGCGTGGGCGGTGGTGCTCGGCCGGCTCACCGGCCGCGACGACGTGGTGTTCGGGGCGACGGTATCCGGGCGCCCGCCGGAGATCGCAGGAATCGAAACCATGGTGGGGCTGTTCATCAACACTCTGCCGGTACGGGTGCGGCTGCGCCCGTACGAGCCGCTGCTCGACACGCTGCAGCGGGTGCAGGACGAGCAGACGCGCCTTCAGCCCCACCAGCAGCTGGGGCTCGCCGAGATCCAGCGGCTGGCCGGCGCGGGCGAACTCTTCGACACGACGATGGTCTTCGAGAACTACCCGGTCGACATCGCGCCCGAGTACGACGAGGACGGCGGGAGGGGCCAGGACAACGGGAACGCCGGCGGCGACGGTCTGCCCGGAGTCGACGTGACCGGCACACGCAACCGCGACGCGACCCACTACCCCCTGGCGCTCGTGGCCGTCGGCCGCGGAAGCCTGCGGCTGCGCCTCGACCACCAGCCCGACCGGATCCCCGGCGACCTCGCCCGCACGGTCATGGACTGGCTGGTCGCCGTGTTGCGTTCCGTCGTCGCCGACCCCGCCCTGCCGGCCGGACGGTTCGATCTGATGCCGCCCGACGAGCGGCGCGCGGCCCTCGGGTCCGGACACGGCGCGGTGACCGATGTTCCGGCGGTCTCGCTGCCCGAGGCGTTCCGATCGCAGGTGGCCCGCACCCCGGACGCCCCCGCTGTCCGCGATGGCGACAGGACGCTCAGCTATGCCGAACTCGACGCGGAATCCGACCGGTTGGCGCAGCATCTGACCGGACTCGGGGTGCGGCCCGAGACGCCGGTGGCCCTGTGCATGGACCGCTCGGCCGCACTCGTCGTCGCAGTCCTCGGCGTGCTCAAGGCAGGCGGCGCCTACGTCCCGCTGCACCGCAACGACCCGGCCGACCGGCAGCGTCTCGTCGTGGAGCAGTCCGGTGCGCGGATCGTGGTCACCGACGGGGCCGACGCGGAGCGCGCCGCGGAGCTCGGGGTGCCGGTGGTCGTCGCCGACGCCCTGGGCGATGCCCCCGCGGGCTCACCGGAGATGTCCGTACACCCGGAGCAGCTCGCGTACGTGATGCACACCTCCGGCTCCACGGGTACCCCCAAGGGCGTCGGCGTCACCCATCTGGACGTGCTGGAGCTGGCCCGCGACCGGTCCTTCGCGGGCGGTGCGCACGAGCGCGTCCTCGTGCACTCCCCGCACGCCTTCGACGCCTCCACCTACGAGCTGTGGGTGCCCTTGCTGTCCGGTGGCACCGCGATCGTCGCCCCGGCCGGGGACCTCGACCCGGGGCTGCTGGGCAAGGTCCTCGCGGAGCACGCGGTGACCGGACTGTGGCTGACATCCGGCCTGTTCCAGCTCGTGGCCGACGAGGCACCCGAACACCTCGCGGGGGTACGCGAGGTGTGGACCGGTGGCGACGTCGTCCCGGCCGCGTCGGTGCGACGCGTCATGCGGGCCTGCCCCGGTACTGCGGTCGTCGACGGCTACGGGCCGACCGAGACCACGACGTTCGCGGTGCGTCACAAGCTGCCCGCGGGCGGCGCCGTACCCGACGAGATACCGATCGGCACGCCCCTGGACAACACCCGGCTCCTCGTCCTCGACGGGGCGCTGCGCCCCGTCCTCGCAGGCATGCCCGGCGAGCTCTATATCGCCGGTGCGGGCCTGGCGCGCGGCTACTGGCAGCGGCCGGGCCAGACCGCCGAGCGGTTCGTCGCCGCTCCTCACGGCCCGGCGGGCACACGCATGTACCGCACCGGAGACCTGGTGCGGTGGAACGCCGCCGGGGCGCTGGAGTACCTCGGGCGCGCCGACGAACAGGTGAAGATCCGCGGGTTCCGCATCGAACTGGGCGAGATCGAGGCGGTGCTGGGCCGCCACCCCGAGGTCGCCCAGGCCGTCGTCACCCTCTGGGAGCCCCGGCCCGGCGACAAGGGGATCGCCGCCCATGTGGTGCCGGCGCAGGGCCGTGCCCTGGATACGTCCGCGCTGCGGGCGTACGCGGCCGCGGAACTGCCCGACTACATGGTGCCGTCGGCGTTCGAGTCCGTGGACGTGCTGCCCCTGACCGGCAACGGCAAGGTCGACCGCAGGGCGCTGCCCGCCCCGGACCCCGTTGCGGCGTCGGCCGGACGGGCCCCGCGCACGTGGTACGAGGAGATCCTGTGCGGCCTGTTCGCCGAGATCCTCGGGCTGCCGTCGGTCACCATCGACGACCACTTCTTCGAATCGGGCGGCCATTCGCTGCTCGCCACGCGGCTGGTGAGCCGCATCCGCACGGTGATGGGAGTCGAGCTCGCGATCCGGCAGCTCTTCGAGGCCCCCACCGTCGCCTCCCTGGCACGGGCGCTGGACAAGGCCGGCGAGGCCCGCGCCGCCCTTGCCCCGGTGACGCCGCGGCCCGGCCGTGTGCCCGCCTCCTTCGCGCAGCGCAGGCTGTGGTTTCTGCACCGCTTCGACGGCCCGAGCCCCACCTACAACATCCCCTTCGCGGTGCGGCTGACCGGCGACCTCGACCGCGAAGCGCTGCGGTGCGCGCTCGCCGACCTCCTGAGGCGGCACGAGTCGCTGCGCACGGTCTTCGCCGAGGACGCCGAGGGCCCGCACCAGATCGTGCTCGACGCCGCAGAGGCCGCCCCGGAGCTGACGGTGGCGGCGATCGACGAGGGCCGTCTCGACGAGGAGATCGCAGCCGCCGCCGCGTATGCCTTCGACCTGTCCGCCGAGGTTCCCCTGAGGTCCTGGCTGTTCGAAACAGGGGAGCGGGAACACGTACTGCTGCTGCTGATCCACCACATCGCGGGCGACGGCTGGTCGGTGCCGCTGCTGGCTCGCGACCTGACCTCCGCGTACGCGGCCCGCCGGTCCGGGGCGGCCCCCGCATGGCGGCCGCTGCCCGTGCAGTACGCCGACTACAGCCTGTGGCAGCGCCAGGTGCTCGGCGACGAACGCGATCCGGACAGTCCCATCGCGCGGCAACTCGCCCACTGGAAGCAGACGCTGGTCGGGATCCCGGACGAACTGGCGCTGCCCGCGGACCGGCCGCGGCCCGCCACCGCGTCCTACCGGGGCGACCGCGTGCTCTACGAGGTGCCTGGGCAGCTGCACGAGAGGATCGTGGCGCTGGCCCGCGCCACCCAGGCGAGTTCGTTCATGGTCCTCCAGGCCGCCGTCGCCACCTTGCTCACGCGGCTGGGCGCGGGCACGGACATTCCGCTCGGCACGCCGGTCGCCGGCCGTACCGACGACGCGCTCGACGATCTTGTCGGGTTCTTCGTCAACACCCTGGTCATGCGCACCGATACGTCGGGCAACCCGACCTTCCAGGAGCTCCTCGCCCGGGTCCGGGAGGCGGACCTGGAGGCCTATGCTCACCAGGATCTGCCGTTCGAGCGGCTGGTGGAGGAGCTGAACCCCGGACGCTCGCTGTCCAGGCACCCGCTCTTCCAGACCATGCTGACGTTCAACAACACCGCGCAGCGGGAGGGTTCGGACCAGGCGCCCCAGCTTCCGGGCCTCACGACCGAGCCGGTGCGGTCCGACGCGGGCACCGCCAAGTTCGACCTTCTCTTCGCCTTCGCGGAGCGGCACGGCGCCGACGGCCGTCCGGCCGGACTCGGCGCGGGCCTGGAGTTCAGTGCCGACCTGTTCGACCGGAGCACGGCCGAAGCGCTCGTGACGCGTTTGCTGCGGCTGCTGGAGGAAGTGACCGCCGATCCACGGCGCAGGATCGGCGAGTTCGAGATCCTGTCGAGCCTCGAGCGGCGCCAGGTCCTGACCGAGTGGAACGACACCGAGGCCGCCGGGCCCGGTGGCTCGCTGCCCGAGCGGTTCGAGGCACAGGTGGCCCGGTCGCCGCACGCCACGGCCGTGGAGTCCCCGGACGGCCCACTCACCTACGCCGAACTCAACGCGCGGGCCAACCGCATGGCCCGGCACCTGATCGCACAGGGAGTGGGGCCCGAAAGCCTCGTCGCCGTCGCCATGCCCCGCTCCGCGCACCTGGTGACCGCACTGCTGGCGATCCTCAAGGCCGGTGCCGGATACGTGCCGGTCGACCCTGAGTACCCGGCCGACCGGATCGCCTACATGCTCGGCGATTCCCGGCCCGCCCGGATCCTCACCACGCGCGCCCAGGCCGACGGCCTGCCGGCCACGATGACCGGGCGGGCGATCGTGGTCGACGATCCGGAGACGGCGTCGGAGCCGGCGGGCCTGCCGTCCGGCGACGTCACCGCACAGGAGCGCACCGCGTCCCTCGCTCCGGCTCACCCGGCCTATGTGATCTACACGTCGGGATCGACCGGCCGTCCCAAGGGGCTGGCCATGCCGGCGAGCGCGGTGGCCAACCTCCTCGACTGGCACGAGGGCTCCCTGCCCCGCGGACCGGGCACCCGTGTCGCGCAGTTCACGGCGGTCAGCTTCGACGTCTCGGTGCAGGAGATCCTGTCCGCGCTGCTGTCCGGCAAGACGCTCGTGGTCTGCGCCGAGCACGTACGGCGCGACCCGGCGGAGCTGGCGCGATGGCTGCGTGACGAGCGGATCCAGGAGCTGTACGCGCCCAACCTGGTCATCGAGGCCGTATGCGAGTCGGTCGTGGCGCACGGTCTCGAACTGCCCCACCTCACCGACCTGGTGCAGGCGGGGGAGGCGCTCACCCCGCACGGTGCGATACGCGCGTTCCACTCCGGCCACGCGGGCTGCCGGCTCCACAATCACTACGGCCCGGCCGAGACACACGTGGTGACCGCCTATCAGCTCCCTCACTCGGTCGCGCAGTGGCCCGCCGCCGTACCGCCCATCGGCACACCGATCGCCAACACCCGTATCCGGCTGCTGGACGCGTGGCTGCGACCGGTGCCGCCAGGCGCGACGGGAGAGGTGTACATCGCGGGCGCGGGCCTGGCGCGGGGGTACATCGGCCGCCCCGGGCTGACCGCGGAGCGGTTCGCCGCGGACCCCTACGGACCGCCCGGTGCGCGCATGTACCGTACGGGCGATCTCGCCCGTTGGACCGCCGATGGCCAACTCGTCTACCTGGGCCGCGCGGACGCCCAGGTGAAGATCCGCGGGTTCCGGGTCGAGCCCGGTGAGATCGAGGCGGTCCTGACCGCCCATCCCCATGTCGCGCGGGCGGCCGTGGTCGTCCGTGAGGACCGGCCCGGCGACAGGCGGCTGGTGGCCTATGTGGTGGCGGACGGCGAGCAGCCCGAGGCGGGGGAGCTGCGCGGCTTTGCCGCCGGGCAGCTGCCCGACCACATGGTGCCCTCGGCATGCGTCTGCCTGGACACGCTGCCGTTGACGCCCAACGGAAAACTCGACCGGTCGGCGCTGCCCGCGCCCGAGTACTCGACCGGATCCCGCGCACCGCAGACACCGGCCGAGGAGGTGCTGTGCGCCCTATACGCGGAAGTGCTCGGTGTGGCGACGGTCGGAGTCGACGACGACTTCTTCGAGTTGGGCGGCCACTCCTTCCTGGCCGCCCGGCTCGTCGGCAGGATCCGCGAGGAGCTGGGCGTGGAGGCGCCCATCCGCCGGGTCTTCGAGGCACCCACGGTGGCCGCTCTCGCCGGGGCACTGAGCGGTGGTGACGGGCAGTCCGGTCCGGGGCTCCGCCACTCCGCGGATGTGCTGCTGCCGCTGCGGGCGCGGGGTGAGGCTGCGCCGCTCTTCTGCCTGCACCCCGGCGGCGGCTTCAGCTGGTGTTACGCCGGCCTCGTACGGCACATCGGGAAGCATGTCCCGGTGTACGGCGTACAGGCGCGCGGACTCGACGGCGCGGGCGCCTTGCCGTCGACCATGGACGAGATGGTCGAGGACTATCTCGCGCGCATACGGTCCGTCCAGCCGAGCGGCCCGTACCGGCTTGCCGGGTGGTCCTTCGGCGGGCTGTCCGCGCACGCCCTGGCAACCCGGCTGCGTGCAGAGGGCGAGGAGGTCGGGCTGCTGGCCCTGCTCGACGCCTACCCACCGGGCAAGGACGCCGACGCGCGGGAGGTCATCGAGCACGAAGTGGTAGCGCACAACCTGCAGGCCATGGGATTCGAGTTCGACATGGCCGAGCTGATAGCAGACCAGGAGCGCGTTCTGCTGCGTTTTCGGGAGTTCCTGCAAAACACGGACGACTCCCTGGCGCATCTGGAGGCCCAGGACATGCTCGCGGTCAAGGACGTCTACGTCAACAATGTCCGGATCATGCGCAAATTCAAGCCCGGATTCTTCGACGGTGACGTCCTCTTCTTCTCGGCCACGCGCATGTCGGCAACGGACCGGGAAACCCGGCTGAATGTCAGCTTCTGGCAACCATTCGTCGGCGGACGCATTGAAGTGCACGCGATAGACTCGGCGCACGGCAATCTGATGACTGACCCGCGGCATATCGCCGGTATCGGCCGTGTCCTCGCTGACAAGTTGTGAACTCTTCCCCGGAAAATTTCTGAAGCAGAAGGAGTAATCGAATGAGCACCAACCCCTTCGAGGACGCCGAGGGCACGTACGTGGTTCTGGTCAACGACGAGGGCCAGCACTCCCTGTGGCCGTCGTTCGTCGAGGTACCGGACGGCTGGCAGACCGTCCTGGCGGAGACCACGCGCGACGCGGCCCTCGATTACATCAACACCAACTGGACCGACATGCGGCCGAAGAGCCTGATCGCCGCCATGGAAGGCGGCGCCGGCGCCTCCGCGTAGCGGCCGCTTCCTGAATTTCGGAAACAGACGAACCAGCCAGCCAGAGAGTTCCCTGTGCGGCCCGCTCACCGGCAAGCCCGGTGGGCGGGCCGCACAGGGTGGGAGGGGGAGAGGCGAGTGCCCGTCGTACCCGTGAACGGGATCCGGCTCCATTACGAGGACACCGGCTCGGGCGAGCCCGTGGTGATGATCCAGGGCACGGGCGGCAGCCACCGCGCGTGGCAGCTGCACCAGGTCCCCGCGCTCACTGCCGCGGGGTACCGAGTGATCACCCTGGACAACCGGGGCATCCCGCCGACCTCGGAGTGCGCCGACGGCTTCACCGTGCAGGACATGGCCGGTGATGTCGCGGGTCTTATCGAGTACCTGGACCTGGCACCGTGCCATGTGGTGGGCACATCCATGGGGGCCTTCGTCGCGCAGGAACTCGCCCTGGCCCGTCCGGAACTGCTCGGCCAGGCGGTCCTGATGGCCACCCGTGGCCGCACGGACGTACTGCGCAGGGAGCTCACCGCCACCGAGATCGCGCTCCACGACTCGGGGATGTCCCTCCCACCGCGGTACGCGGCCGTGCTCCGCGCCGTGAAGTACCTGTCCCCGAGCACGCTCAACGACGACCGGGCGATGGCCGATTGGCTGGACCTGTTCGAGCTGTCACCGGCCGCCGGCCCCGGGCAGCGGGCACAGATGGACGTCAGCAAGCTGAGCAACAGGCTGGAGGACTACCGGGGGATCGAGGTCCCCTGCCATGTCATCGCGTTCGCCGACGACCTGGTGACTCCGCCGCACCTGGGCCGTGAGGTCGCCGATGCCATTCCGGGCGCGACGTATGAAGTCATCGCCGACTGCGGGCACTACGGATATCTCGAGGACCCCGGTGCGGTGAACAAGAGCATCGTGGAGTTCTTCGCACTCCGGCGGCCCTGACTTCGCGGAAGAGCGGGACGGAAAGGAGGAGGGAGAGCGTCCGGCCGGGGGTACCGGGACGCTCTCCCTCCCGTCGGAATGACCGGGCCTTTACTCCTGCTGGTCCGGTCGTGTGGTCCTGTGGTAGGGCCGCTGCCCAGGGTGCTGCGGGGACGGATTCGGCTCGTACTGCTGCGGCTGGCGGTACTGGGCCTGCTGGTACTGGGTCTGCTGGTACGGCAGTTGGGCGTGCTGCGGATACGGCTGCTCGTTGACGTAGGGCTGCTGCGGCTGCTGGTACGCGTAGGGCTCGTACTGCTGAGACTGGGGCTGCTGGGTCTGCTGCTGCGCGTACGGGTCCTGGTACGCGTACGGCTCGTACCGCCCCGGCTCCTGCGCGCCGTACGTCCCCTGCGCGACTTGCGCGTACTGCGCAGGCTCCGCCACCGTCAACTGCATCGTCACCGGATCCGGCCGGCGCACCGCGCCGCCGCCCTCGCGGCCTGAGGGCACCCCCTTGGCGCGCCGCCGGCGGATCGCGGCGGGCCACCAGTTCCAGCTGCCGAGCACGGCCATCAGAGCGGGGAGGACGAAGACGCGGATGACCACCGCGTCGATCAGAATCGCCACGGCGAGGCCGACTCCGAGTTGCTTGAACTCGACCATGCTCAGCGTGCCGAAGATCGAGAAGACGCCGACCATCACGACGGCCGCGCTGGTGACCACGCCTGCGGAGCGGGTGATCCCGTCCCGCACCGCGTCCTTCGTCGGCATGCCCGCTTCCGCCGCCTCACGGATACGGCTCACCACGAACACGTGGTAGTCCATGGACAGTCCGAAGAGGACGACGAACAGGAACAGCGGCAGCCAGGCCACGACCGCGCCGCTGGACCGGAAGTCGAGCAGGTTCTCCGCCCATGTGTGCTGGAACACGGCCACCAGGACGCCGAAGGCCGCCGCCGCGGAGAGCAGGTTGAGCACGATGGCCGACAGAGCGATGGCCACAGAGCGAAAGATCACGGCCATCATGCCGAAGGTCAGCAGGAGCACGAAGCCGACCACCCACGGCAGGCGCTCCTCCAAGTGCCCGGTGAAGTCCACGCCCTGGGCCACCTTGCCGCCGACTCCGTACTCCGCGTCCGGCACCTGCCCGACCGCGTGCGGCAGCCAGGCCCGGAGCGCTTCGAGCGACGAGCGCGCACCTTCGCTCTTCGGCGTGAAGGGGGTGCCCACGTCGACGGTGTGGACCCTGCGGTCAGCGGACTCGCGCACCGCCGGCTTCTGGTCGTGGGCGAAGAGCCTGGACTCGGCGGTGCGCTGCACCAGGCCGTCCAGCGCCTTCCTGACCTGTCCCGCCTCGCGGGCGGGGGCCCGAACCGCCACCTGGTGGACGGTGCCCTTGCTCGGGAACTCCTCGGCGAGGCGGTCCATGGCGCGTACGACCGGGATGTCCCGGGACAGGTCGTCCGAGCCGGGCTGCTTGAGCTTCATGTCCAGCGCCGGCAGAGCGAGGAGCACCAGGGCGCCCACGGAGACCAGGAGTGTGAGGGCGGGACGGACCAGTGCCGGGCGCAGCAGGGCGGGCCACAGCTTCGACTCGCCGGAACGCAGCGTCAGCCGCCACAGGAACGGGACCTTCGGACGGTCGAGCCAGCGGCCGAGCTTGGCGAGCAGCGCGGGCAGCACGGTCAGCGAGGCGAGCACCGCGACGGCGACGACGATGATGGAGCCGGTGGCGAGGGAGGCGAACGTCGCCTCCTGAGCCAGGTAGAGGCCGGCCATCGACACGATTACCGTCACACCGGAGACGACGACCGTGTGGCCGGAGGTCCTCGCCGCGATCTCGATGGCATCGCGGTGGTTCGCACCCTTCTGGCGCTCCTCCCGCTCGCGCTTGAGATAGAAGAGCGAGTAGTCCACGCCCACGGCCATGCCCATCAGCAGGATCACACTGCTCGCCGAACTCGTCGCGGGCATCAGGTGGGAGGTCAGCGATGACAGGCCGATCCCGGCTCCGACGGCGGACAGCGCCAGCGCCACCGGCACTCCGGCGGCGATGAGGGTGCCGAACACGCAGAGCAGGATCAGCAGCGTCATCGGCAGGCTGATGTACTCGGCGCGTTTGAAGTCCTCTCCCAGGGTTTCGGTCAGACCCTTGGCCGTCGATCCGGTGCCGACCTGCTCGATACGGAGGCCGGGGTGCGCCTCTTCCGCGGCCGCGCTCTGGTCCAGCAGCGGCTGGATGCGCTTGTCGGCGGTCTCCGGGTCTCCCCGCATCGTGACGGGCACGAGCATGGCGGTGCCCCGGGGGTTGGCGACAGGCTTTCCGACGGATGCGACACCGTCCAGCGCCTTCATCCGCCGTGCGACGTCGGCGGCTGCCGACGTCGCTGCCCGTTCGTCCAGCTCGTCCCCCGACTTGGGAGTGATCAGGACGCTTTCCTCGGGCTTGCTGCCGAAGTGCCCCGAGGCCACGATCCTTCCGGCGCGTCCGGACTCCCGTACGCCCGACTCCTCGTCACTGATGTTGTTCGTGCCGGCCGCACCGCCCAGAAAGAGGCACAGAAGGACGAAGGCGCCCCACAGGCCGATGGCTGACCACGGGTGGGTGGCACTCCACCGCGCGATCCGGATCGTCGCCGGTTCTTTCCTCAACGTCGTTTCCTCCCGCTACCCGGTTGACGATCGGCCATAGCCGGTGGCCAGTGGCCCCGTTCACCGTCGGCAACGCTAGTTTCCGCGCCGCCGGAATCGCTATGCGGCAAACCCTCGTCATCCTCGGCGTCCCCCGCACGTCAAACACTGTGGAAATCCGCACCCCGGCCCTGTGGTGTGCCACACCTGGAAAAGGGGTGAACCTTGACGGGATGGAATGGCGCCAGCTACGTTCTGGCCGGAGATGCACGGTGTCATTCACGGGGGAGCGCTCTTCGTGCGTGGCCTTCGCTGCCCTTATCCGGGCCGGCCGCACCGCTTCTGCAGTCTCATTCCGAGTTGTCGGCTCAGACGTTCCGCACTGCCTGAAAAGGGCAGCCGTGCGCCAGTGGCAGCAATATGTCAGAAGCAATATTGCACGAAGGAGAACATGTGGAAACCCTGGTGCTCACTCAGCAGCATGTTGCCAAACTCGTCAGTTCCGGTGGCCGTGACCGTTTCATGGATCTCATGATTGACAGGCTGCGGAAGGCATTTGTCGCCGCCCGCGAATCGAATGGCACCACCCCGCCCAGGGAGGGGTTCCTGCGCTGCCCCGGAGAAACCGGGGTCATCGAGTGGATGCCGCACCATCAGCCGGGCAGTTCGATGACGCTCAAGACGGTGGCCTACACCCCGTCCAACCCGGCCGAGTTCCGGCTGCCCACCATCATCGGTTCACTGACCCGCTACGACGACGTCACCGGCAGGCTGCTGGCCGTCTGCGACGGAATCCTGCCGACGGCGATCCGCACCGGCGCGGCCTCCGCCATCGCCAGTTCGCTGCTGGCCCTTCCCGGCGGCCGGGTCCTCGGGCTCATCGGTGCAGGAGCCCAGGCGGTGACCCAGGCGCACGCGCTGAGCAGGGTGTTCCCGCTCGAGCAGATCCTCGTGTACGACATCGACGAGACGCATGCCGCCTCCTACGCGGACCGGGTGGACTTCCTGGGCCTGGAGGTACGCATCGCGAGCGTGTCCGAGATCGAAGCGAACGCGGACATCATCTGCACCGTCACCTCCGTCGGTGTGGGCGAGGGGCCCGTCCTGACGGGCGAGCACCTCCGGAGCCACGTGCACATCAATGCCATCGGGGCCGATCTCGTCGGCAAGTTCGAGGTCCCGAAGGCGATCCTCGAGTCCGCGTTCGTGGCTCCGGATCACGTCGCCCAGGCGCTCCGCGAAGGAGAGTGCCAGCAACTGGAGCCGGGTGACCTCGGCCCGGACCTGATGGCGCTGTGCGCCGATCCGCGTGCCGCGGAGGAGTTCCGCGACCGGATCACGATCTTCGACTCGACGGGCTTCGCGCTGGAGGACCATGTCGCGTTCGACGTGCTGCTCGAGCTCGCGGAGGAAGCGGGCGTGGGTGAGCGGGTCCGGCTGGAGCACCTCCCCGAGGACGCGCTCAATCCGTACTCCTTCCACTGAGTCGCGGTACGGGCCCGGGCCGGTCCCGTCCTCTTGCCGGCGTGACAAGAGGGCGGGACCGGCCCGGGCAACAGGTCGGTCCGCCGTGCGCATCCCCGCTCGACCTCAGGACTCCAAGTAGCGCACCACCGCCAGGATCCGGCGGCTGTACCCCGTGGTCTGCGCGAGGTCGAGCTTGTCGAAGATCGCGTTCACGGTCTTCTCGACGGCGCTCTGGGAGATGTGCGACTTCTGGGCGATGGCCGCATTGGTGTGGCCCTGCGCCATCTCGTCCAGCACGCTCCGCTCACGCGGCGTCAGCCGGCTGAGCGGGTCGACATGAGTGGTGCGCGCCAGGAGCTGGCGTACGACCTCGGGGTCGATGGCCGCCCCGCCCGCGTGCACGCGCTCCAGCGAGTCCAGGAACTCCTCCACCTGGGCGACCCGGTCCTTGAGCAGATACCCGACCCGCGCGGCGTTGGACGTGAGGAGCTGGGCGGCGTAGTGCTTCTCCACATGCTGGGAGAGCACCAGCACGCCGATGTCGGGCCAGCGCTCACGGATCTCCAGCGCGGCGCGCAGGCCCTCGTCGGTGTGGGTCGGCGGCATCCGGATGTCGACAACGATGAGATCGGGCTTCTGCTCCTCGACTTCCCGGATCAGGGCCGTGCCGTCGCCGACCGCGGCGAGGACCTCATGGCCCTCCTCGGTGAGCAGTCGGACGAGCCCTTCGCGCAGCAGGGTCGAGTCCTCGGCGAGGATTATGCGCACGGAAACTCCGCAGTGATGGTGGTCGGGCCGCCCGGCGGGCTGCTGATGTACAGATGGCCGTCGAGTGCGGCCACGCGGCGGTGCAGCCCGTACAGACCGCTGCCCGCCGGGTTGGCGCCGCCGACGCCATTGTCCTGGACCTGGACGAGAAGCCTGGCACCTTCCCGCCTGATGCTGACGACGATGTGACCTGCGCTGGAGTGCTTGGCGGCGTTCGTCACGGACTCCGACACGACGAAGTACGCGGCGGTCTCGATGGGCTGGGGCAGTGGCGTCGCGAGGCGGAGGTCGATGTGGAGCGGGATGCTGCACCGCTCGGCCACTCCGGCCAGGGCCTCCTGCAGCCCGAGGCTGTCGAGAGCCGTGGGATAGATCCGCCACGCGACCTCGCGCAACTCGCTCAGGACGTCCTGGGATTCCTTGTGGGCCTGTGCCAGCAGCGCGTCGGCCCGCTCCGGGGTGCTGTTGCGGCGCGCCCGGCCCAGCAGCATGGCCAGGGCCACCAGCCGCTGCTGCACCCCGTCGTGCAGATCGCGCTCGATACGACGGCGCTCCGCGTCGACGGCTTCGAGGATCCCGGCCCGGCTGAGGGCCAGCTCGTTGATACGGCGCTTGAGCAACTCCCGTTCGGAGGGCCCGAAGCACTCGCGGGCGAGTCGCTTGTCCCAGGCGGTGAGGGACATGAGCCCCTGCACATTGAGGAAGAGCAGGACGCAGCCGAGCAGCACCTGCGTCAGCACCTCGGTCCAGCTCTGGTTGCCCTGCACGATTCCCACCGCGAGCAGCCCGGCCAGGACTGCGCCGAAGCCGAGCAGGCCGACGACGATGCCGCACAGTATTCCGGTGAACGCGCGGGTCACGACGAAGGAAAGGGCTTTCCTGCCCTCGTAGTCGGGTGGAAAGTGGTCGCCAAAGAAGGTGGAACGGCGCCACCGCTCCAGATTGGCCAGGCGGCGCGCGACGGAGATCAGCGACTGCAGGGCGCGATCCCGGGTCCTGGGCCACAGCAGTACCGGGCTCAGAACGGCACCGACCGCGAGGATGAAGGGGAAGCTGAGGAACGCGGTGCCGATGCCTAAGAGGAGACCGCCGGCCCTGCGGAGATAGGACGGAGCATCCGTCGCGGCGCCTCCGTCTTCCCCGGTGTCCGCATCAGGCGGCAAGTGGGGGACGCCGATGTCGGGCCAATGCTCCTGCTTACCCAGCACGAACGGCGAGCCTAGCCGCGGCGCGAGCGGAGGAGCAAGGCCGTCCCCGCGCACCGGGTGCGCGGGGGTACTGGCCGTGGCGGTGACCGACTCGTCCGTCATCAGGGACGACGGTGCTGGGCGCGATGAGAGCGGCGCTGATTTACGCGCATCACGAGGAAGGCAGCCAGCGCGAGCACGACGAGCAACGCGACGGCCTTGGAGAAGACCCCCACGTACTGTTCGACCAGATCCCACTGGTCTCCGAGCCAGTAACCCGCCAGCACCAGCACGGAGTTCCAGATCAGACTGCCCAGCGTGGTGAGGACGAGGAACGTCGGCATGGCCATCCGCTCGACCCCGGCAGGCACGGAAATCAGGCTCCGGAAGATGGGCACCATGCGGCCCAGAAAGATGGCCTTGGTTCCGTGCTTGGCGAACCACTCCTCAGTCCGGTCCAGGTCGGAGGGCTTCACCAGGGGCAGTTTCGCCCAGATCGCATGCATCCGCCGACGGCCGAGCAGCGCCCCGAGCCAATAGAGGACGGCCGCGCCGACGACCGAGCCCAGTGTCGTCCAGAAGAGGGCCGAGGCCAGGGTCAGCACCCCCTGTCCTGCGGCGAAGCCGGTCAGGGGGAGGATCACCTCGCTGGGAAGCGGAGGAAAGAGATTCTCCAGGGCGATGGCCAGGCCAGCTCCGGGCCCGCCCATGGCATCGACGAGATCGGCGGCCCAGCCCGCGATGCCATCCGCGGGTTCTTGGGGCAGGGCCAGAATCATGGACTTCACGCGGCACCTCTACGGCGGTAATAGGCGGGAGCGGCAAACTCGGCCGCAGCTTGCCGACAACACTAGAAACCGCTGACGAGGCCCACCATGAGGTACGCCGTCGACTCAGATTGAGGAAGTCCACAGCACGGCGTTACGGGAGACCGTAACCGGCCCCGGCTTGTCTATCTTGCATTGCGGACATTGCGATCACTGCGAGCATTTGCTGTCACTCGGGTAGCCCACCCGCTGCCGCAAGGGGAGCAAATCCCGTCTGTCAGGGAGTGAGTGGCCGTGCCGAGCAGTGAATTTGGCAGGTTATTGCCACGGTTGGGATTCCGTTGACACTGCAATCTTACTGCGTGTTACTGTCGGCGAGTCCGAATGCACAATGCGAACCGGAAAGGAGACTCCGAATGGAGATGGAGTCGACTTACGAGGTCCCGGAGCTCATCGAGCTCGGTGACTACGACGACCTGACCAGGGGCGTCGGCATCCCGCTGGCCGACTTCTTCGTCCACTTCGACTAAGTCGATGGCCGAGTGAAGTAATCGCCGAATGAGGTAATGGGATGCGGCGGACCGGCGGCGCAAGTCATCCGGCTGTTCCCGTCGCATCCCATTCATCATTCCCGCTCACCATTCGGAATCGTGGAGGGAAAAGTGGCAAAGGCCACCGCCGTGCCCGGGTTCTGGTTCATGGCACTGCCGGACAATGAATCCGCCACTCCGGTGCTGCGCCGGCTGCACTCGCACATCGGCTTCAGCCATGCGCACGCGTCGGGGCGGCCCTGGGTCATCGGTGGTGTCCGGCCGGACGGCGGCGTCGGCATCACCTCGACCGTCCACGCCGAACACGGGCGTACCAGACTGCTGGTGACAGGCACTCACTCGCTGTCCGACACGGAACTCCAGTCGTGGGCCAGGCGCATCCGGCACGTCGCCGACGTCGACCGGCTCGCCGCATCCCTCGCCGGCTGCGCCCACATCGTCGCGACCGTGGACGGACAGGTACGGGTGCAGGGCAGCGTCTCCGGAGTACGCCGCGTGTTCTACGCCTCTGTCGGCGGTGCGTCGGTGGCGGCGGACCGGGCCGATCTGCTGGCCGCTCTGACCGATGCCTCCCTGGACACCACGCGCCTCACCGCCCGCCTGCTGGCCATAACCCCTGACGCGCTCACGGAACCGGTCTGGTCCGGCGTCGACGTCGTTCCACCCGGCAGTTCCCTGCTACTGGGGGCGGGGGGAGAAAAGAGCGTCAGACGGTGGTGGCAGCCGCCGGAGCAGGAGTTGAGCAGTAAGCAGGGAGCGCCTGCGCTGGCCGAAGCGCTCACCGCAGCGGTGGCTGTCCGGGTACGCGACCACGCGACCGTGGCCTCCGACATGTCGGGCGGACTCGACTCCACGCCGGTGAGCTTTCTCGCCGCGGGTGCCACGGACTCCGCCGCCGGAAAGCTCGTCACCGTGCGCATCGGCGTGGCGGACCCCACCCATGACGACCACCTCTGGGCTTCCCGGGCACAGCAGATGCTCGACGGCGCCCACATCAGTCACAAGGTGTTCGAGCCGGGCGAACTCCCCGACATGTTCGACCGGGTGGCGGAGCCGGTCACGGGCCTGGACGAACCGATCCGCTGGATCCGCCCCATCGCCCGGCTCCGCGAGACGGCGCGCTGGCTGGGTGCTTCCGGCGCAACGGTCCATCTGACCGGGCACGGCGGCGACGAAGTCCTGCCGGTCAAGCCCAACTACCTGCACGACTTGATGCGGCGACGGCCGGTACTCGCTCGCGAACACCTTGCCGGGATGCGTGCGCTGAGGCGTTGGTCCGTATCCGGGACGATGCGGGCGCTCGCCGAACAGCGCTCGTACGCGAAGTGGCTGGCCGATCAGGCGGACCGGCTGACCACCCCCTTTCCCGCGGGCAGCCAGCCGATGTTCGGCTGGGAATACCCGCTGCGCCTGCCGCCGTGGGTCACCCCCGGGGCCGCCGCGGACCTGTCCCGGCGTATCCGGCAGGGGGCCGAGGGCGCCGAGCCCTACCTGCCGTCGAGGTCCGGCCACACAACCGTCGACCTGGCGCGCCAGCTCGGCTCGGCCGTCCGCCTGGCCGAGGCGGTCACGGAGGAGGAGGGGGCGGCGCTGCAGGCTCCGTATCTGGACGACCGGGTCCTCGAGGCCTGCCTGGCGGTGCGCCCGGAGGAACGCAGCTCCCCGTGGACGTACAAGCCGCTCATGGTCGAGGCGATGCGCGACACCATGCCGGAGGGGTCCCTGGAGCGGGCGACCAAGGGAGAGTTCTCGGATGACTTCTTCCGGGGACAGCGGCGCCACCGCGGGCAGATGGCAGAGCTCTTCGACGAACCGCTCCTCGCCGAGCTGGGACTCGTCGACACGGCAGTGCTCCGGCACATGGCACTGGCGGCCTATCCGCCCGGTCTGCCGTGGTCGGCGCTGGACGCCACGATGGCGGCGGAGAACTGGCTGCGGGCTCGGGAGCAGAGCCGGCAGTGGACATTCGATGGGGAGGAAAGCCGTGTCATTCAGCCTGGCTGACGGAGTGTCGATCGCGCAGACCGGGAGCGGAGCCGTGCTCCTGGACGAGCGGTCCGGACGGTACTGGCAGCTGAACAGCTCGGGAGCCCGGGTGCTCGAGAAGCTGCTCGCGGGCGAGTCGGTCGGAGAAGCCGGCGCCGCGGCGGCGTCCGGGACGCGGGTCGCGCCGGAGAAGGCCGCGGGGGACGCGGCCGCGCTGCTCGAAAGACTGCAGGCCGCGGGGCTGGTCTCCCGATGAGCATGCCCGTCGCGATCACAGGGCGCCCCCGCCTGCCGTTGCACCGGCGCCCGCTGCCCTGGCTCGCAACGCTCGTCGCGCGTCTGCTCATGCACCAGCCACCAGCACGCATCCGTGCGGTGCTCGGCTTCGTCCGCAGGGGCGCGCGGCCCGCGACCGTCGAGGAAGCGCAGAAGTGCCGGGACGCGGTTGTGGCGGTGAGCGTCAGCTGTGCGGGTGAAGGGTGCGTCCAGCGTTCGCTTGCCACCGTGCTGCTGTGCCGTGTGCACGGCAGCTGGCCAACGTGGTGTTCGGGCGCAAGGGTCGTTCCGTTCCTGGCCCACGCCTGGGTCGAGGTCGACGGGGAGCCCGTGGGTGAGCCCTATCCGGCCGGTTACCACACGGCCCTCATCCGCGTTCCTCCCCGATGACCACCGCGCCCCGGACCACGCATTGAAGAGGCCCAGGAGGCCGCTACTCGGAGGATTCCAGGCATGCAGACGACCGAACTGACCGAATTCGGCCTGGGACTACGGATCGAGAACTTCCCGCCGGACGGATCCGGCGCGAGAGCCGCCTCGAAGCAGACGATCCGGGACCTGCTGTGGGAATTCGGCGTGCTGCACTTCGCAGGATTTCCGGCCGACAGCGATGTGTTCATCGACTTCGCCCGCTGGTTCGGCCGGCCCGAACCCGTCTTCCCGGCCGAGCACCGAGCGCCCGGATACGAGCACATACGCCTGCAGTCGAACATCCGCGGCTACGGCGTCAACGCGGGTGGCCAGTACTGGCACGCCGACGGCTCGTTCGCCGAAGTCCCCACCGCCATAACGCTGTTGCTCTGCGACGAAGCACCGGACCACGGGGGAGTGACGCTCTTCGCCGATATGCGCGCAGCCTACGAGTCGCTGCCCGAGCCCCTGCGCACCACCGTCCTGGGAATGGCCGGGCACTATCCGTGCCGGGCCATCGCCGCACGGGACATGCGGGCGGCCGTCGCCATGAAGACCGTCACCCTCTCCGAAGCGGATCGGAAAGCCAGGCTGGAGGGCCTGCGGGACTTCACCCGCCCCTTGGTCGGGAGCCACCCGGTGACCGACCGCAGGGCCCTTTATCTGAACCAGCACTGGCTGCGGGGCATTGAGGGCAGGACGGACGCCGAGAGCGCCGAACTACTCGACCTCCTGTACGGCGTCGCCACCGCCCCGGCCAACCTGTACCGGCACACGTGGCGCACAGGAGATGTGTTGGTCTGGGACAACGCTTCGGTCATGCACCGGGCGCTCCCCGCCCCGGCCGGACAACGGAAGGTCACACGGCGCATCACCATTTCAGGCGAGAGCTGAGTGGCTGTTGTCGCACCGATCTTGAGGCGGTGTTTTCGCTGGCCGGGCATAGGGTCGGCGGAGGAATGGCAACCTGACCGCTCGGACGAGGTGCCGCCGCACAGCACTCCAAGACGCTTGGTCGTCTGATGGAACGACCAGGTCGTTAGCAGAGGTTGCCGTTCAGCGGTGATTCCGTGGTGACCCTTCCCTCCACTTGCTACTTGTGAGTAACGTTCATCTCCCCCCCCCCCCCCGCGACGCACTGACCCTCCAGCACCAGAAGAGCACTTCATGCCATCTGACGCACCATCCCACCCCCACTCGTTCCTGCCGCCCCGGCCGCAGCCCCCGCGGGCCCGCAGCACCGCCGGCGACCTGCGCCGACTGCGCTCCGCCTACCGGCTGCTGCGCCGCAGCATGACGCTGACCGCGCTCGGCTGCTTCGTCCTCTTCCTCCTGCTGTCCGGGTTCGCTCCGGACGTCATGGACACCGAGCTGTTCCTGGGACTCAACCTCGGTCTCCTCATGGGCCTGCTGCAACTGCCCGTCGCGTTAGTGGCGGTCATCGCCTACGAACGACTCGCCCAGCGCAACGTCGACCCGCTCGCCCACGGCGTACGGGCAACCGCCGCGCAGCAGGACGACACTGTTGAGGGACGCGGCTGGTGAACACCTTCGACACCTCCGCCCAGACCCTGTCCCTGGTCATCTTCAGCGCGGTCGTCAGCGTCAGTCTGCTGATGTGCATCATGACCAGCGCAGAAAGGGAGGACCTCGGCGACTTCTACACCGGCTATCGCAGCCTCTCTCCCGTTCGCAACGGACTCGCCATCGCCGGTGACTACATCTCAGCCGCCACCATCCTGAACACCATCGGCATCGTCGCACTCACCGGCTACGACGGCCTCACCCTCGGCGTCAGCACTGCGCTGTCCCTGCTCCTGCTGATGTTCCTGCTGGCCGAACCTCTCCGCAACGCGGGCAAGTTCACCATGGGCGACGCCCTCGCCCGGCGCTTCCCCAGTCGGCAGGTACGCATAGTCACCAGCATCATCACCCTGCTCGCCCTCGTACCGATGATCGTCGTCCAGCTTGCCGGAGCCGGTCATCTCGTCGCCCTCGTCCTGGGCTTCTCCGGCGAAGGCGTACGCACCGGGTGCATCATCGTGCTCGGCCTGTTGATGATCGCCTACGCGACCATCGGCGGCATGAAGGGCACCGCCCTCATCCAGATCATCAAGATCGTCGTCCTGACCGGCGCGGTCACCATCGTCGCGGTCCTGGTCATGGACCGGGTCGGCTGGAGCCCCGTCGAGCTGCTCGACCGCGCCAAGCGGGGCAGCGGGGCCGGAGTGGCCTTCCTCAGCTCGGGCCTGCAGTTCGGCACCGACGCCACAGGACGCCTGGACACCATCAGCGGCATGCTCACCGTGGTCATCGGGGCAGCCGTCCTCCCTCACGTCACCATGCGCATGTACACCGCGAAGAGCGCACCGGACATACGCCGCGCCATGTCCTGGGCGTCAGCCGTGGTGATCTACGTCGTGCTGCTCATCGCCGTCATCGGCATCGGCGCCACGGCCCTCATCGGCAGCCGTAAGATCGCTGCCGGGAGCCCGCAGGGCAGCCTCGCCATCCTGCAGATCGGCCAGGCAGTCGTCGAGGGCTCGGGAACCTTCTCCACCCTCGTCTTCAGCGCCGTTGCCACCGCCGTCTTCCTCACCTTGCTCTCGTCCGTGGCGGGGATGACCCTGGCCTGTGCCTCGTCGCTTGCCCACGACTTGTTCGCCCAGGGGCTGCGCGACGGCACGGTCTCCCGGGGCCGTGAAATGGTCACCGCCCGGCTGGCCGGACTCGGTGTGGGGCTGCCCGCCGTGGCTCTCGCGATCGTCGTCCAGGACTGGGCGCTTCAGGCGCTGATCACCCTGTCGTTCTGCATCGGCGCCTCGGTCATTTCTCCGGCCCTCGTCTACAGCCTCTTCTGGCGCCGCTACACCCGTACCGGGCTGCTCACCACGCTCATCGGCGGCAGTGTCTGCGTCCTGGTGCTCCTGACGTTCTCCACGGTGACATCCGGAGGGCCCAACGCCCTCATCCCCGGCCAGGACTTCAGCTGGTTCCCGCTGCACACCACGGGGCTCGTCTCCATCCCTGCCGGCTTCTTCCTCGGCTGGCTCGGCACCCAACTCAGCGACCGCCGCACCCGGCAACGGGAGCAACAGCAGTTCGAGGCCATAGAACCGCGCATCCTGGCGGGTGCTGACGCGCCACCCGTATGAGCGGGCCGTGGGGCTGCCGCGCTGGACAGCCCCACGGTAACCGGACGTGTTCCAGCCGGGACGTGGTCCGCGAGTGCCGAATGGGAAGGATGTATGGGCCACCGACGCGACCGGGGCCATGGGCAGTGGCCGGTGATAACACCGCACCCTTTGTGCCCGTGCACAATCGCGGGGGTCTACCATCTGCGCATGACCACGCCGCCCAGCGCTGACGCGCGCATGACCGATCTGCTGGACCGGCTCCTGGGCTCAGTGGACTCGCTGACCGACGACCTGACCGCCGAGATCCTCAACGGCGAGCACTCGTACGCCGAGAGCACGCTGCTGAGCCACGAGCAGCTGCGCACCGCCGTGCACGACAACCTGTGCACACTGCTCATGGCCTTGAAGAACGGGGGTGTGCCCACCAACATGGACGCCCCGCGGGCGGCGGGCCGGCTGAAGGCCGAGCAAGGCATCCCACTGGCCGCTCTGCTGCATGCCTTCCGCCTCGCCGGGCGGTTCATCTGGGACCGGCTGCTGGCCATGGCCCTCGACCAGGACAGCGCCAGCTGGCTGCTGCACAGGGCCTCGGACGTCTGGCTGATCATCGATGAGTGCTCCAGCGCCGCTGCCGAGGCCTACCGCACCGCGGTGGAGGAACAGGCACGCCGCGACGCCTCCGCGCGCAGCGTCATGCTCACAACGCTGCTCGACGGCACCGCAGGGAACAGCTCCGACGCCTGGGAGATCATGCGGGTCCTGCGGCTGGACCGCAAAGGACCTTTCCTGGTGGTGTGCGCCGAGATCAACGACGGCGCCGATCCCCTGCCGGCGGTCGAGGGACAGCTGCGGGCGGTCGATATCGATGCCGAGTGGATCCACCGGGCAGGCAGCCTGCTCGGCCTCCTCGCCCTCCCGAATGAGCACATGGCCGTTGCGGTGGAGGAACGGCTCGACGGCATCGCGCTCTCCCGCGTCGGCATCAGCCGGTCCTTCACTTCACCCATAGACGCGCCGAACGCTCGGCGGGAGGCCCAACTGGCGGCCCAGTGCCTGCCCCCCGGAGCCCCCGGCACACACATCTACGGAAGCTCACCGATAGCCCTGCTCGCGGCGACCTCACCCGACGCCGCTTCCGAGGTGGCCCATACGGTCTTCGGGCCGCTGCTCACCCTGCCGGCGGCGGAACTAGCCGTGCTGCTGGACACCTTGGACATCTGGTTCACCGCCGGCGGCTCGACCGCACGGGCCGCCGAGCACCTGCACTGCCACCGCAACACCGTCCTGTACCGCCTCAACAGGATCACCGAACTGACCGGCCGGCGAACCAGCGATGCGGACTCCTCCGCGGAGCTCTACGTTGCCTTGCAGGCCGCGCGACTGGGCACCATCCCGGGATGAGGCCTCGGCCGGCACGGACACCGGTACGCGCAGGCCACCCCGACGCCGGTCCCGCCCCGAGCGAAGTGCTTGGTGTGGGCCCTGGCGAGCGCGGATGTCGTCCACCCAGACGACGCTGAGGTCCTCCCGGAGCGCAGGCCGAGCGGACGCGCTCCGGCGATCACGCCGAAGGCCGGCGCCGCGCAGTCTTCTGGTGGGCGGTGAACTGGCTGACGCGGCACTCGCAGATCAGCCGGCCTTGGTGTCCCTTCATTCGAACGCCGGATTCCGTTTGTGATCGCGCACAAAACTGCCGCCCTCTTCGCTGGTGCTCGGCCCAAAGACCAGGAGTGTATGCGGTCCTAGGCTCTGGTCCGCTCGCCGATGGGGAGCCGACACCTGGCCCAGCCCAGTGCTCCTTGCCGCGCTTGTCCGGAAATCACCTGTCTGCCGATCTCGAGAGCGGACGACTGGGCTCAGGAAAGGAATGTGCAATGACCGACGTCCCTGCCAGGGGTGGCCGCACCATTGGACGCGGGAAGCACGCGCAGACCAGCCGCCGCGCGTTCCTTGGCTTTGTGCTGGGCGGAGCCACGCTTGCCGTGGCCGCCGACCTCCGGCTGGGTACACCTGGCTACGCCGCGGTGCCCTCAGCGCCCCAGACCCCGGAGCTGTACGACCTCGAGGATATGCAGACCGACGCTGCACGCCCCACGTCCGCGCTGATCAAGATCGTAATCAACGAGGACGGCACCGCATCGTTCGAGCTTCCGCGGATGGAAGTCGGCCAGGGCATCACCACCTCGACAGCGGTGATCATCGCCGAGGAGCTCGACCTGCCGGTCGACAAGGTGCACGTGACGTTGGCGCCGGCCCGCCCGGAGTTGGTGTTCAACCAGCTGACCGGCGGCTCAAACACCACGGTCTCGACCTTTACACCTGTACGTGTCGCCGCCGCGATCGCCAGGAAAGCGCTGCTGGAAGCCGCGGCGATCGAGTTCGGGTCGGCAGTGGAGCTGCTGAAGTCGAAGGACGGAGTAGTCGTCGCGCCTGACGGGTCGTCACTGACCTATGGCTCGCTGGCCACCAAGGCGGCCAGCCGCACCGTCAAGGCGATGGAGGTCGAGCTGAAGCCCGCTTCGAGCTTCTCGGTGATCGGCAAGCCCCACGGGCGCAAGGACGCCCGACGTGCGGTCACCGGACGGAAGCAGTTCACGATGGACCTTCAGGTGCCAGAGGCGCTGCCGACCATGGTCTGCCGTCCGCCCACACTGAACGGATCGCCGAAGTCGGTGCGCAACAGCGCCACGGTCCTTGCCATGCCGGGCGTAACGGACGTGGTGATGGTCGACACAGGGGTCGCCGTACGTGCGGGGACGTTCGGGCAGTGCATCGACGCGGTGCGTGCGCTCGACGTGGAGTGGGAACCGGGCCCGGTGGAGGGTGAGTCCGACAAGACGATCCTGGCCCGGCTGAGGGAGGCCGAGGCGCCCCTGGCGGTCCCGAAGGTCCCGCTGCTGGCGGGCACGGTAGAGGCGGACTTCACCTTCATGTTCCGCAGCAGCGCCGCGCTCGAGCCGAACTGTGCGATCGCCGACGTCCGGTCGGACCGTGCGACGGTGTGGGCGGGACTGAAGTCGCCGATCGTCGCGCAAGGGGACATCGCCAAGGCCGTCGGGCTGCCGCAGAACGCGGTCACCGTCAACGTCGTCACCGGCGGGGGGTCGTTCGGACACAAGCTCTTCGGTGACGCCGCCATCGAGGCCGCCAAGATATCCAAGGCGATGGGCAAGCCGGTCAAGCTGATGTGGCATCGCGCCGACGAGCCTCGGCAAGGGCGGGTGCACCCCATGGCGACGTCGCGGATCCGGGCTACGTACCTGGACGGGGAGGTGCTGACCTTCGAACAGCGGCATACCAGTGTGGTCACCGACTTCAGCCACGGACTCGGCGAGATGATCACGGCTACGGCCGACAGGCTGCCCACCGGGCTCAGCGGGCTGGGGTTCTCCGAGAGCATCTTCACGCTGACCCAGGAACTTCCCTACAACTTCGGCGCCGTCACCCAGCTGCTCAACGAGACCGACTCGCGCTTCAACACCGGGAGCATGCGCAACATCTATTCGCCGGATGTGGCGTGTGCCAATGAACTGGTGATCGACCAGCTCGCCCGGAAGATGGGCAAGGATCCGCTGGCGTTCCGGCTTGCCTTCCTCAAGAACGACCGGGTCAAGGCGGTGCTCCAGAAGGTCGCTGACGTAGGCAACTGGGGCAGGCCGATGCCCGACGGGATGGCGCAGGGCATTGCGATCCACAGCGAATACAAGGGAGCGACCGCGGTGCTCGTCGAGATCGACTGTCGACCCGAGACCGTGAACCGCAAGATCTACAACGCGGTCACCGGCCCCCGGGTGACCAAGGCGGTGATCGCCGTGGACGCCGGACTGGTGATCAACCCCAAGGGCCTCGAGGCCCAGATGCTGGGTGGTGTCGCGGACGGGATCGCGCTGGCCCTCACCAGCAGCCTCCACCTGCAGGACGGGCACTTCCTCGAAGCCAGCTGGGACAACTACTTCTACACCCGGCAGTGGAACGTGCCCTTCGGCTTCGAGTGCATCGTGATGCCCTCTGACTCCGAGCAACCCGGTGGTGCGGGGGAAGCCGGGGTGGCCGCCTCCGTGGCCGCGGTCGCGTGCGCCTACGCCCGTGCGACCGGCACGATGCCCACCCGGTTCCCGATCAACCACGACACGCTGTCCTTCGAGGTCAAGCCCTTCATTCCACCCGTTCCCGAGTCGCCGTCCGACGGCCTGAGCCACACCTACTGAGGAGCGCACCATGAGCACGCACACCTTCATCCTCAACGGCAAGCGCGTCACGGTCGACGTCGACGACAACGTTCGGTTGCTGTGGGTCCTGCGTGACGTACTGGGCGTCACGGGGCCGAAGTATGGCTGTGGCATCAACGTCTGCAAGGCCTGCACGTCCCACGTCAACGGCAAGGCCTTCAACCCTTGCGCTGTAAAGGTCAAGGACGTGAGGGCGGACGACGAGATCACCACCATCGAAGGCTTGCCCGCACCGGACGGCGCAGACCTGCATCCCATGCAGGAAGCCTGGCTGGAGTACGACGTGGCGCAGTGCGGCTACTGCCAGCCCGGGCAGATCATGGCGGCGGTGGCCAAGGTCAAGCAAGCACGGGCTGCCGGTCATGAGATCAGCGACTCCGATCTCGACGAGATCCGGAACATCTGCCGCTGCGGTACATACAACCGCATCCGGGAGGCGATCAAGGCGGGCGCTGCGAACATGTGACCCGCCCCTGCCCCGAGTGCGCGCCGCACAGGCATGTCGCGGCGGTCGATGCGCCGAAACCCAGGCCGCCGCCGAACGAGGAGAAGGAGCATCGTGCTGGACATCGCCGACCAGTTGTCGCGTTGGTGCGAGCAGGGACGGGCCTTCACTGTCGCGACCGTGGTCACGGTCAACGGCAGCGCTCCCAGGCAGCCGGGCGCGGCGTTGGCCGTCGACGTCGACGGCGCCGTCATCGGGAGCGTGTCCGGGGGATGCGTGGAGGCCGCCGTGTACGACCTGTGCCGTGAAGCACTGGCGACCGCCGCCTGCACGCTCCAGCGCTTCGGCTACTCGGACGAGGACGCCTTCGCGGTCGGCCTGACGTGCGGCGGAGTGCTGGATATCTTCGTACAGCCCGTCTTCCCCACCGAGCGCCCGGAACTGGTGGGGGCCCTGGCCACCGCAGCTGCGGCAGATGCGGTGGCAGTGGCCAGGATCGTCCGCGGGCCGACCGACCTGGTCGGTGGGGCCCTGTTCGTACGGGCGGACGGCTCTTGCGCGGGCGGTTTCGCCGATCCGGTCCTCGAGGCGACGGCGCGCGCCGAGGCCGCTGCCTTCCTGGAGACAGGTCGGACGGGCACGATCGAGATCGGTTCCCGAGGCAGCCGGTGCGGCGAGCCGCTGACGCTGTTGGTGGAATCGATCGCTCCAACGCCACGTATGTTGGTCTTCGGTGCCATCGACTTCGCCGCGGCACTCGTACGGATCGGCAAGTACCTCGGCTACCACGTGACCGTGTGCGACGCGCGCCCCCTCTTCGCGACTCCGACACGCTTTCCGGAAGCGGATGCGGTGGTCGTCGACTGGCCGCACCGCTACCTGGAGTCGCAGGCGTTGGACGGACGCAGCGTGATCTGCGTGCTCACCCACGACGCCAAGTTCGACGTCCCGCTGTTGCAGCGGGCTTTGCGGCTCCCGATCGCCTACATCGGCGCGATGGGCTCGCGTCGAACCCACCTGCAACGGCTGGAGCTGCTCCGGGAGTCCGGTGTCACCGAGGCGGAACTGGCACGGTTGCACTCGCCGATCGGCCTTCACCTCGGTGCCCGTACACCGGAGGAGACGGCCCTGTCGATCGCGGCCGAGATTGTGGCGCACCGCCGGGGCGGGAGCGGCCAGCCGCTGACACACACCGATGGCCCCATCCACCACGACACGACATCGCAGCCATCAAACCGCCTCATCTCGATGGCATGAAAGAGCGCGCGGCCGCTCGACACCCTGGTCAGCTTTGCGCGCGCAGGTCGGTGACCGCCGGTAGGAGACGTTGGTGGCATGCGATTCCTCCAAGACGCTGCCTACGACTGCGGAGTGGGACCAGCGTGGCCGCTTTTAGCAAGGGCGTCGCCGCTCCTCTAGCGGCCCTCGTGAAGCGATGCGGCGGTCGCATCAGCGGGCTTCTGGTTCCCCGCGCCCCCGAGGCGACGGGGCAGTCCGAGAGCGAGGAGCGCACCGATCACGGCGACCGCCGACAGGACCCCCAGGGTGCCGCTCATCGCGGGGACGAAGGTCTCGTCACTGACGTGTCGTCCGCTCCCGTCGGCCTCGTCTCCGAGGGTCATCAGCGCGGTTGCCGCGGCGATCCCCACGGCGGGGCCGATGTTGATCGCGGTCTGCTGGAGTCCTCCGGCCACGCCGGCGGTGTGCACGGACGCGTGGTGCACGATGACGGCCGTGGCAGCGACCATCACCGTGCCGAATCCCGCGCCGAGGAGGAGGAAGCCGCTGCCGAGCGCCACGGTCATGGCTGTCCGGCCCAGCGCGGAGAGGACGAGGATCCCGAGCGCGAGCAGCACCATCGCAGCCACGGCCGTCCGGCGCGTACCGAACCGGCGGAGCAAAACGGCCGAGACTGGGGCGCCCAGCACCATGGCCGCGGGACCCGGAAGCGCCGCCAGACTGCACTGCAGCGGATCCATGCCGAGGACGTCCTGCAGGTAGTAGGAGCCCACGAAGAGCGCACCGAACATCGACGCCGATGCGGTGAGCAGAACGGCGAGCGAGGAGAAGATCGGCGCCGAGCCGATCACATCGGGGGGCACGAGGGGGCGTGGAGTGCGCCGCTCATGCCGGCTCAACGCGACTGCGGCGGCCGTGGCCACGGCACCTGCTGCCGCGGTTGCCCACGTCCGATGGTGGTCGGGACTCTCGACGATGGCGTACACCAGGCACACCAAGGCGATCGCGAGAAGGCAGGCGCCGGGCAGGTCGAGGCCCGTGGAGCTCCGGGGCATGGGCACTCGGACGGTGAGGGCGAGCACTCCGATGGCGAGTGCGGGTGCGACGTTGAGGAGGAAGACGGCTCGCCAGCCCAGCTCGGTGGTGAGCACTCCGCCGATGACCGGGCCAACGGCCGCCGATGCGGCCATGGCGCTGGTGCGCAGGGCGATGGGCGTGCCGAGCCCATCGCGGGGGTAGGCGGCGCGCAGCATGCCCAGCGTGGCTGGTTGGAGCAGCGCGCCGAAGATTCCCTGTGCGACGCGCAGGCCGATCACCCAGCCGACCCCCGGAGCGAGGCCGATCCCTGCCGACGTGGCAGCGAAGCCCAGCGTTCCGGCAGCGAAGACCTGCCGGTGGCCGTACCGGTCACCGAGGCGGCCGGTGAAGACGAGCAGGCTCGCCACGGCGATGAGATAGCCGGTGCTGGTCCACTGGACCTCTGCGAACGAGGCATGCAATTCCCGTTGCATGGTGGGCTGCACGACGGTCAGCACGGTTCCGTCCAGGGCGACCACCGCGGCACCGGTGATGCTGCAGGCGAGCGCGGTACGCCGATGAGCGGCTGTGGTCATCCGTTCTCCGGGCCGAGGTGAGCGTCGAGCGCGGCCAGCAGCAGCGGTTCGACATCGTCGAGTTCCGTGACGAGCGGGAGGCTGCCCCACATCCAGAGCTGGGCGATGCCGTGCAGGTTCGCCCACAGCGCGCCCGCGACAACGGATGCCGTCCTCCCCGAGGCCTCTTCGGCAGTCGCATCGCACCGCAACCGCGCCCTGGTCACGAGGTCGACGAGAAGGGCGAAGAGCGGAAGGCTCTTCTCGCGCAAGCCCAGACGGTTGCTTTCCAGCAGGTCATGACGGCACATCAATTCGAACATGCCGCGGTTGGTGAACGCGAAGTCGAGATAGGCCCGGCCGAGCGCCGCCAGCTGGGAGCGGGGATCCGCCCGGCCGTCCCCGACCGTCTCTGCGGCCCTGTCGGCCAGACTGTCGAAGCCGCGCCGCGCGATGGCGGACAACAGCTCCAGATGGGTCGGGAAGTAACGGCGTGGCGCTCCGTGCGAGACCCCCGCCCGTCGTGCGATCTCACGCAAGGTCAGTGCTTGCAGGCCTTCGCTGGACACCAGATCCACGCCGACATCGACCAACCGGGCACGCAGACCCGCCTCGTGCTCAGACATAGACACTGTCTACCGCATTGAGTAGACAGTGTCTACGCCACGAGATCGTTCAGCCCCTCCCGCCCGTGGGGCCCCCGGCGACGGTGAGCAGCGCGAGGTCGGCGGCCGAGCGTCGGCGCAACCGGTGCCGCTTGCCCATGTCAGACCTCCTCCCGCATCAGCCGCAGATAGCACACCGAGAACAGCGCCCCGACGAGGAGGAGCAGCAGGGCCACCGCCGTGCCGTAACCGATCAGGCTGTTTTTGAAGGCCTGCTCGTACATGAACAGCGGAAGGGTTTGGCTGCGGTTTCCGGGGCCGCCGCGGGTCATCGCCCAGATGAGTCCGAAGACAGAGAGCGTCTGGAGCGTGTTGAGCATCAGGTTGGTGCCGATCGCCCGGCGGATCATGGGCAGGGTCAGACGCCACAGCCGCTGTACGGTGTTCGCCCCGTCCACCTGGGCGGACTCGGTGACTTCGGCGGGAATCTCGGTCAGCGCGGCCGAGTAGACGAGCATGGAGAACGCTGTGCCGCGCCAGACGTTGGCGATGGACACTGCGAGGATGGGGAGGGTGAACAACCAGTCCTGGCCGGGCAGATGGAGCCAGGACAGGATGGTGTTGAGCGTGCCCTCGTCACGGAAGAAGGCGTAGAGCAGAAAGCCCGCCACCACCTCGGGCAGAACCCAGGCCACGATGACGACCGCGCAGGTGAGGAAGCGCACGGGCCGGGACGCACGCTGCATCAGCGCGGCCAGGGTCAAGCCCAGCACGTTCTGCCCGAGGACCGACGACACGATCGTGAAGATCAGCGTCAGCCACACGGCGTTGCGGAAATTGTCGTCATCGAAGGCACGGCGGAAGTTGTCGAAGCCGATGAACGAGGCAGATGCCTGCCCCGAGAGCTGCGTATCGGTGAACGCGATGTAGACGCAGTACGTGATCGGCCCGGCGAGAAAGAGCAACAGCAGCACGGTCGCCGGGCCGAGCAGCAGCCAGCGCCAGCGCGGCAGGTGTCTGGCCCTGGCTGCTTCGGTCACTTCTCGATGACCGCCCCGCGAGTGATCGACTTCAGCTGCTTGTCATAGGCGTCCGCCGCCTTCTCAACCGGGGCGTCCTCCGTGGTGACCGACTCCATCGCCTCCTGGATGGCGGTGGACACCTGAGGATAGGCGGGAAGCGTCGGCCGGTAATGGGTGTGCTCCACCAGGGAGGTGAAGAATGTGAGGCCGGGCATCGAGCCCGTATACGCCTTGTCCTCCGCGACATCTTTGCGTACCGCGATGTTCGCGCTGGCGACGTTGTAGGCGACGGAGTTGCGCTTGGTGCCGAGAACCTCGATGAATTCCCAGGCCAGTTCGGGGTTCTTGGCCTTGGCCGGGATCGCCCAGGTCCAGCCGCCCGACATGCTCACCGCGCCGGGCGACTGCCCGTTCTGGGTCGGCATCGGCGCCTGCCCCAGCACCTTGTCCCACTGCTTCCACGGGGCAGCGCCGGACTTGATCCACGTCCCGCCCAGCCACGACCCGTCCAGCGCGATCGCCAGCTTGCCCTGGGGCAACCACTCCCCGGTCACCCAGGTGTACACATTCGGATCCAGCGCGTCGGAGACCTTCGGCCCGAGCTTCTCGTGGTACACGGTCCTGACGAAGTTCAGCGCGTCCCGGAAGCCTTTGCTGCCGGACACCCACTTCTTGTTCTCTGCGTCGTAGAGCGGGTCCTTGCCGGTGCCGTAGAGCAGCATCTCGAAGGTCTGCATCGTGGCCGCCTCGCCCTGACTCTTGCCGGTGTAGACGTTCAGCGGGGTGATACCCGGCACCTTCTTCCTGACGGTCCGGGCGGCGTCCAGCACATCGTCCCAGTTCTTCGGCTGCCAGTTCTTCGGCAGCCCGGCCTTGGCGAAGATGTCCTTGTTGAACCACAGCCCCCGGGTATCGGTGCCGTCCGGGATGCCATAGGTCTTGCCGTCCTGCGCCTTGGCCGCCGTCTTGGCGGTGTCGACGTACTTGTCCCACTCCGGCCAGTCCTTGAGATAGCCATCGAGCGGGCGCAGCAGTCCAGCGGTGATGTCGGCGTTGATGAGGAAGGTGTCCTCGTAGACCAGGTCCGGGGCGGTCTTCGGTGAGCGCATCAACTGCTGGACCTTGGTGTAGTAGTCCGCGGGCGCCGCTTTGATCGGGAGCAGCTTGACCTTCTTGTCCGGGTATCTCTCCTCGAACTGCTTCTTCACCCGTGCCAGATGGTTGTCCATGGTCCTGGCCTTGTTGTCCAAGGACTGTTGGAACACCACTCGGACGGTGTGCGCGTCGCTGCCGGATCCGCTGCCGCATGCGGTGAGTAGGGTGCCGACCAGGGCAGTGCTGAGCGCGAGGGGCAATAAGGCTGTGGGGCGCAAGATCATCTCCTAAAGCGGCCGACGCTGGATCGGTCAGGTGACCGTCCGTACACCTTTCCTGACTGGTGGCCAGGGGGTGACTCATAGTGGGGGGAAAGAGCCTGCCGGGGAAGGGGAAGTTCCGGGCCGTTGGGCATTGTCCGGATGCACGTTCGCGGCAGCGCGACCCCGTTGTGCGCCCCCCTGGCCATGCCTGGCTGCTCCTGGCATACGCCCACACAGCGCGGGAAACCTGTCGGCGCGTCTAAAATCGCCCGGCAAGATCCGTACTCCAGAAGACGAGGTTCGGACGAGTCAGGTCAAGGATGATGGGGTGGAACCGCGGTGGCGGTGGAGTTCGGGGTGCTGGGCAGCATCGAGGCGCGCGTCGACGGTCAGCTCGTCGAGCTTGGTCCCGCGCGCCAGCGTCTGCTGCTGGCCGCCTTGCTGGTCGACCTCAACCAGGAGGTGTCGATCGGCGAGCTGGCGGAACGGATCTGGGGGACGGAACAGGCTCAGCGGGGCACCCTGTACGGCTATCTGTCCCGGCTGCGGCGGGCGCTGGCCGCGGCCGAGGGCGTGGAAATCACCCGTAGGCCGGCCGGGTATGTGCTGGCCGCCGATCCGGCCATGGTCGATCTGCACCGGTTCCGCGATCTGGTCGGCCGGGCTCGTACGGTGCAGGACGACGGGCAGGCCGCGAACCTGTTCGGGCAGGCTTTGGAGTTGTGGCGGGGCGAGGCCCTGGCCACGGTGGACACCGCATGGGCCGGCATGGTGCGCGAGGAGTTGCACCACGAACGGCTGGCGGCCGAGCTGGACCGGACCGAGGTGCGGCTGCGCCTGGGCCAGCATGCCGAGCTGCTCGCAGGCCTGCGAGTTCGGGCGGGACAGCATCCGTCGGATGAGCGTTTGGCCCAGCAGCTGATGCTGGCGCTGTACCGGTGCGGGCGTACCGCGGAGGCACTGACGCACTACCAGCGCACCCAAAAGGTCCTGGCCCAGGAGCTGGGAATCACCCCCTGCCCAGAGCTGCAGCAGCTGCACCAGCAGATCCTCACCGGCGACCCCGCCCTCACCCCCGGAGTCGGAGTGGCTGCCGGGTCGGCTCCGGTGCAGGCGGCTTCACCGGTGCCGCGACAGTTGCCCGCGCCCCCGGCGTTGTTCACCGGCCGGGACAGGGAACTGGCCGCGCTCACGGCCGCGCTGGCCGGGGCGGACGGGCCGGACGGGGTGGGGGGCACGGTGGTGGTCTCGGCGATCGGCGGGATCGGCGGGATCGGCAAGACGTACCTGGCCCTGCGCTGGGCCCACCAGAACCTGGACCGCTTCGGCGACGGACAGCTGTACATCAACCTGCGCGGCTTCGATCCCAGCGGGGAACCGCTGGCCCCCTCGGTGGCGGTGCGGGGTCTCCTCGACGCTCTCGGTGTGGCGTCAGAGGCGGTGCCGGCTGATCCTGATGCCCAAGCGGCGTTGTATCGCAGCCTGATGGCGGGCAGGCGGATGCTGGTGATGCTGGACAACGCCCGCGACGCTGCCCAGGTGGCCCCGCTGCTGCCGGGCAGCCCGAGCTGCACGGTTCTGGTCACCAGCCGCCACCAGCTCGTCGGCCTGACCACCACGCACGGCACCCAGCCCCTCGCCCTGGACACGCTGCCAGAAGCCGAGGCCCGTCAGTTACTCGCCCGCCACCTGGGAACCGACAGGCTGGCTACCGAGCCTGATGCGGTTGCTGCGCTGCTGAGGCACTGCGCGGGTCTCCCCATGGCGTTGAGTATCGTGGCGGCCCGTGCCGCCGCCCGGCCGGGGCTTCCCCTGGCCCATCTCGCGGAGGAGCTTGCCCAGGCCGACGCCCGGCTGGACGCGTTGGACGCCGGGGACCTCAGCGCCGACTTGCGCGCGGTGTTCGCCTCCTCCTACCGCACGCTGAACACCGCGGTAGCCCGCGCCTTCGCCTTGCTCGGGCTGGCGCCCGGCCCCGACATCAGCCTGCACGCGGCCGCCAGCCTCGTCGGAACCACCCCCGACCGCACCCGAGTGCTTCTGCGCACCCTGGAGACCGCCCACCTGGTCCAGCAGCACACCCCCGACCGCTACCGGATGCACGACCTGGTGCGCCTCTACGCCGCCGAACGCGGCCACCACGACCTGGAAGAACAAGACCGCACCACCGCCCTGTACCGTCTGCTCGACTTCTATCTGCACACCGCGTACCACGCCAACCGGCTGCTCTACCCGCACTGGACGATCCGGCTGGAACCGGGCGCGCCCGCTGACGGCTGCAGCCCCCACCGGTGTGTGGACCTGGCAGAGGCACAAGCGTGGTTCCAGGCCGAACTCCCCTGCCTGCAAGCCGCCCCGCAACTCGCCCGCGCCCTCGGCTGGCACACCCTGACCTGGCAGCTGCCCGAGGCACTGTTCAACATCCGGATGAGGCAAGGCCGTCTCGGTGAGGATCTGGCGATGTGGCGTACCGCGGTCGAGGCCGCCGAACGGCTGGACGACCCGGCCGCCCATGCGGTGGCCCGCCTGCGCCTGGGACAGGCCTGCATGCTGACAGGCCGTTACGACGAGGCCCATGCCCATCTGGAGCAGACCCTGCCCCTGTTCGAACACACCGGTGACATCCTGGGGCAGGGCCAGGCCCACTTCTGGCTCGGTTGGACCTGGGTGCGGCAAGGTGAGCCCCAGCAGGCGCTGCTGTGTCACGGGCGTGCTCTGGACCACTACCGGGCCGTTGGCGACGCCCTGCATGAGGCCGGAGCCCTCAACGCCATCGGGTGGTGCCATGCCCGGCTGGGCCGCCATGAACAGGCCCACGGCTACTGCGAGCAGGCCCTGGCCATCAACCGGGCCGAAGGCGACCGCTACGGCGAGGCTCTCAACCTGGAGAGCCTGGGCTATATCGCCCATCAGCGTGGCCAGCACCGGCAGGCCCTCGACTACTACCACCAGGCCCTCACCTTGGTCCGGGAGGCCGATACCACCTTGGACGAACCCGAGGTTCTGGAGTATCTCGGCGGTACCCACCACACCCTGGGCCAGCACGCCGAAGCCCGCCGGGCCTGGCGGCGGGCCCTGGACCTGTACCAGATCCAGCACCGCACCCCACAAGCCGCACACATCCAGCAACAACTCGACACCCTCAACGACACCGAATCCGACGCAGATCCACCTGCCCCGGCCGTGTAACGGTCGCGAAGGGGGCGGGGCGCCGCGGGACACCCGAAGGCAGGGACCGGCCCGGGTGACATGCCGTACTCGTGCAGGGACCACAGCCACCACCGGCGAACTGCGTCGGGCCCAACGTGATCCCATGCAGGGCCAATCCGAGCAGGCCCCCGGGTGTCGACACCCGCATGTTCAACATGCTGGTGCGGCACATCCGCGCCCTGGGTGAAGGCGCCGCCGAACTCGAGCAACGTCGGCGCAGCCTGCAGTACATCACCCTCAGCCCGCGCCGCCTCGTCCTCAGCCGAATCTGAGAATGATCAGCGCTTGGAACACCTCACTCGGCCCGGGCGGGCGGATCTGCGTCGGATTCGGTGTCGTTGAGGGTGTCGAGTTGTTGCTGGATGTGTGCGGCTTGTGGGGTGCGGTGCTGGATCCGGTACAGCTCCAGGGCCCGCCGCCAGGCCCGGCGGGTCTCGGCGTGCTGGCCCAAAGCATGGTGAACATCGCCGATGCACCCCAGGATCTTGGCTTCGCTCCAGGTGGCGTCGGCCTCTCGGACCAGGGTGAGGGCCTGGTGGTAGTAGTCGAGGGCCTCCCGGTGCCGGCCGCGGTGATGGGCGATATAGCCCAGGCTCTCCAGGTTGAGCGCCTCGCCGTAGCGGTCGCCTTCGGCCCGGTTGATGGCCAGGGCCTGCTCGCAGTAGCCGTGGGCCTGTTCATTGCGGCCCAGCCGGGCATGGCACCACCCCAGGGTGTTGAGGGCTCCGGCCTCATGCAGGGCGTCGCCAACGGCCCGGTAGTGGTCCAGAGCACGCCCGTGACACAGCAGCGCCTGCTGGGGCTCACCTTGCTGCTCCCACGTTATGCCGAGCCAGAAGTGGGTCTGGCCCTGCCCCAGGATGTCACCGGTGTGTTCGAACAGGGCTATGGTCTGCTCCAGATGGGAGCGGGCCTCGTCGTAATGGCCCGTCAGGCTGCAGGCTTGTCCCAGGCGCAGGCGGGCCACCGCATGGGCGGCCGGGTCGTCCAGCCGTTCGGCGGCCTCGACCGCGGTCCGCCACATCGCCAGATCCTCACCAAGACGGCCTTGCCTCATCCGGATGTTGAACAGTGCCTCGGGCAGCTGCCAGGTCAGGGTGTGCCAGCCGAGGGCGCGGGCGAGTTGCGGGGCGGCTTGCAGGCAGGGGAGTTCGGCCTGGAACCACGCTTGTGCCTCTGCTACGTCCGCACACTGGTGGGGGGTGCAGCCGTCGGCGGGCGCGCCCGGTTCCAGCCGGATCGTCCAGTGCGGGTAGAGCAGCCGGTTGGCGTGGTACGCGGTGTGCAGATAGAAGTCGAGCAGCCGCCGCAGGGCTCCTGTCCGGTCCGCCTCGTCCAGGTCATGGTGGCCGCGTTCGGCGGCGTAGAGGCGGACCAGGTCGTGTATGCGGTAGCGGTCGGGGGTGTGCTGCTGGATCAGGTGGGCGGTCTCCAAGGTGCGCAGCAGTACCCGGGTGCGGGCGGGGGTGGTCCCGGTGAGGTTCGCGGCTGCGTGCAGGCTGATGTCGGGGCCGGGGACGAGTCCGAGCAGGGCGAAGGCACGGGCTGCCGCGGTGTTGAGGGTGTGATAGGAGGAGGCGAACACCGCGCGGAGGTCGGCGCTGAGGTCCCCGGCGTCCAGCGCGTCCAGTCGGGCGCTGGCCTGGGTCAGTTCCTCGGCGAGATGGGCCAGGGGAAGCCCTGGCCGGGCGACGGCGCGGGCGGCGAGGATGCTCAGAGCCAGGGGCAGGCCCGCGCAGTGCTTCAGCAGCGCAGCAACCGCATCAGGCTCGGTAGCCAGCCGGTCGGTTCCCAGGTGGCGGGCGAGTAACTGACGGGCCTCGGCTTCTGGCAGCGTGTCCAGGGCGAGGGGCTGGGTGCCGAGCGTGGCGGTCAGGCCGGTGAGCTGGTGGCGGCTGGTGACCAGGACCGTGCAGCTCGGGCTGCCGGGCAGCAGCGGAACTACCTGGGCGGTGTCGCGGGCGTTGTCCAGCATCACCAGCATCCGCTTGCCCGCCACCAGACTGCGATACAACGCCGCCTGGGCATCGGGGTCAGCGGGCACCGCCTCTGACGCCACACCGAGAGCGTCGAGGAAGCCGCGGATGACCACCGAGGGGGCCAGCGGTTCCCCGCTGGGGTCGAAGCCGCGCAGGTTGATGTACAGCTGTCCGTCGCCGAAGCGGTCCAGGTTCTGGTGGGCCCAGCGCAGGGCGAGGTACGTCTTGCCGATCCCGCCGATCCCGCCGATCGCCGAGACCACCACCGTGCCCCCCACCCCGTCCGGGGTCGCTTCGGCGGGCACCGCGGACAGCTGGGCCAGTTCCCGGTTCCGGCCGGTGAACAACGCCGGGGGCGCGGGCAACTGTCGCGGCACCGGTGAAGCCGGGGCGTCACCCGCTCCGGGAGTCAGGGCGGTGTCCTTGGTAAGGATCTGCCGGTGCAACCGTCGCAGTTCCGGGCCGGGGTCGATGCCCAGTTCCTCGGCCAGCCGCCGCTGGGTGTGCTGGTAGTGTCCCAGCGCCTCCGCGGTACGCCCGCACCGGTACAGCGCCAGCATCAGCTGCCTGGCCAAACGCTCGTCCCAGGGGTGTTCTTTGGTCCGCGCCCGCAGGCCTGCGAGCAGCTCGGCATGCTGGCCCAGGCGCAGCCGTACCTCGGTCCGGTCCAGCTCGGCCGCCAGCCGTTCGTGGTGCAACTCCTCGCGCACCATGCCGGCCCATGCGGTGTCCACCGTGGCCAGGGCCTCGCCCCGCCACAACTCCAAAGCCTGCCCGAACAGGTTCGCGGCCTGCCCGTCGTCCTGCACCGTACGAGCCCGGCCGACCAGATCGCGGAACCGGTGCAGATCGACCATGGCCGGATCGGCGGCCAGCACATACCCGGCCGGCCTGCGGGTGATTTCCACGCCCTCGGCCGCGGCCAGCGCCCGCCGCAGCCGGGACAGATAGCCGTACAGGGTGCCCCGCTGAGCCTGTTCCGTCCCCCAGATCCGTTCCGCCAGCTCGTCGATCGACACCTCCTGGTTGAGGTTGACCAGCAAGGCGGCCAGCAGCCGCTGCCGCGCGAGTCCAAGCTCGACGAGCTGACCGTCGACGCGCGCCTCGATGCTGCCCAGCACCCCGAACTCCACCACCACTGCTCCACCCCGGCTTCTGTGACCTGGAATGTCCCTCGGACAGCAAACTCGGCAAGAGAAGGCTCCGCTGGGCAATTGCACAACAACAACGCGGGGCCCATGGGCGCGTCGGGGCACAGCAGAGCGCGATCGTGAGGTGAGGGAGCGCAGTAGTGCCCTCGTGCCCCTGTGCACGCGCAGCCCGGCCGTGACGGGGCTGGCACCCCTGGGGGCCCGGGGCGGTCCCGGAGCGCTGGCATCCCGGACCCTGGCTTCGCGGCTTACGACCCTGACAACCTCCTGCGGGGCGTGCAAGGGCTTGGCAAGAACCGTACAAGGCCCTCCGTCCGCCTGTGCTGTATCACTGGGTCATGGATGCCGACGAACCGCACCGGGCGCGGACTGACTGGACGCGGGTCGACGGGGCGAAGGCGTTGCTGGAGCCTGCGGAAAACGTTCCTATGGATCAGGACGCATCCGTCGAGAATGCAGAGGTGGGACGCCAGGGACGCTGGGCATTTCAAATGCATACTCCCGGGCCGAACCCATTCTACGTCTGAGGAGCCGCAATGACCGGGACTGGTGCCGGCCATCTCTGGAGAAAGAACACTCTGCGTTCGACCACTCCACGGCAGGTCCAGTTAGGTCCCATCCCGGTCGACCACCATATCGAGACGCTCCCCAAAGCCGCTCGCGATCTGGTGGCGAAGCAGCTGCCTCGATGGGGACTGACCGCTCTGGTCGAAGACGCTCAGACCGTGGCCAGTGAGCTGGTCACCAACGCTGTCAAATGCATCCCTTGCGGGACTATCGGTTTTACATTGAAGTACAACGGCGATGCGCTGTGTGTCGAGGTCGAAGACGACTCTCCTGCTGAGCCTGTACTGCGGCAGGCGAGCAGTGAAGAGGAAGGTGGGCGGGGACTGCAGTTGGTGAAGTACCTCTCCGACAAGTGGGGGTTTCGCAAGAACCCCCACGGCACCAAAACGACGTGGTGCTCGTTCCGCACGAGCTCCGCAGCCGACAGCGACCGCAACTGATCTGTGGCAGCCGCCGTTTGGGGGTGCGGGGCTTCCAACACCGCTCCAGAGGTGGCTGCTCAGGTCCTTGTGTGATGGGTCCTTGGGCGGCGATGCGAGACGAGGACACCGATGCCCGTGCCGAGGCAGCCCTTGTCCGCCGGGCGATGTCCCCAGCAGTCGCCGACCTGGAAGATCCCTGTGAGAGACAGAACCGTCCCACCAGGGGCTTCACTCGGTCCGTGCTTCGTGACGCCGCGACCTTCCCGGAGCCCGCGTCAGTCGAGGAGACGAGTGAATGGCTCGTCATCGACGAGTCGATTCGGCTCCCTTCGCCGGGCATACCGCCGCGGTGACCACGTTCTTCGCCGCTTCGAATGAACAACCGCAGGGGGCCGGACAAGGCCTCTCCCCCTCGTTGGCCGCCGGGTGAGTCCGGGAGTGGAATTTCGTAACCCGCCTACACGAAAGCGTAATATGCCATACGCGCCCATTGCCCAGGTTGCGTTAAGTAGGGAACGTGTAAGAGCCGGGGCGTGGTCCGCCGGCTGTAATTATCTTGATGCGCTCGGTGAGATCGCCCGAAGCATTCCAGGGATTTTCTCGGAACGGAGGGGGTGTGACTCCCTCGCACGTATGATGAATCCGGTCCACATAGCGTCGAAGTATATGCTGCATTCACGCAAAAGCGTGTGCAGTAAGTTGTATTCCCTTCAATTACTGCATCTTGCAAACTTCTTGGGGGAGGGAATGCAGAACCGTTTTCCTGCCCGGTGTGGCCTTCCACAACGACCGCGCGGGAGGCGGGGTGCAGGCAGCAAGGAACAGGTGAGGCCACGTGGAGTTCTGCTTACTGGGTCCCTTGGAAGTCTTTCGTGACGGCGCACTGGTGCCGGTGAGAGGGATCACCAAACGTGCGACGCTTGCGTATCTGCTCATCCACGCCAATCGCGTCGTGGCGACGAGTGGGCTGCTCGACGCGTTGTGGCCGGGCGGCACCCCCCTGACGGCACGGAAGATGCTCCAGAACGCCGTTTCGGACCTGCGCCGGGTGTTGTCCGCCGACACCTGTGCCGCTGACCGGGCCATGCTGCTGACCCATACTCCCGGGTATCTGCTCCGGGTCGACGCCGACTGCGTCGACCTGTTCCGCTACCGGCATCTAGTCGATCAGGGGCGAGCCGACCTGACTGCCGGGGGGTATGAGTCGGCGGCCCGCGTGCTGCGGGAGGCGCTGGCGCTGTGGCGGGGCCCGGCACTGGCCGACCTGGTCGAGAACGGGGTCGCCTGGCCGGAACTGGCCGCCTTGGAGAATGCGCGGCTGGACGCTCTGGAGGACTGCATCGAGGCCGAGTTGGGGTCCGGACGCCACAGCGAAGTGCTCGGTGAACTGGAGGCGCTCGTCGCCACGGAGCCGTCCAGGGAGCGGCTGTGCGGCCAGCTCATGCTGGCGCTGTACCGCTGCGGCCGGCAGACCGACGCGCTCGCGGCCTACCGCAGCGCCCGGACCCAGCTCGTCGAGCGCTACGGCCTCGAACCTGGCCCTGAATTGCGGAGGTTGGAGCAGGCGATCCTGTGTCACGCCCCGGAGCTGGATGCCCCGACGCGGTCGGCGCCCTCTGGAACCGCAGATGGCGCGCCGGACACGGCCGAGGTGCGGCCCGCCGCGATCGCGGGCCCCGTCACGGTGACCGGAGGGGGCGGCGAGCCGGCGGTGCACCGCGGACCAGAGCGCAAACAGATCAGCGCCGTGCTGGTGTGGGCCCGTTCGAGTACCGGGGACGACAGGCAGGACCCGGCGGGCGTCGACGACGTCCTGAGGCAGGTGGAGTCGGCTGTCCGCGAGGAGTGTGAGCGTTTCGGCGGATCTGTCGGGAGCACCCTGGGGTCGGTCTTCTCGGCGCTGTTCGGAGTGGCCGACACCAGTGAGGACCATGCGGTACGGGCGGTGCAGGCAGGGTTGGCGATCCGCGACCGGCTCGGTGCCCGCGACTCCGGAGCCGCGACCGGCCGTCCTGGAACTGTCGGGCGCGCACATGTCGCGGTGGTCACCGGCGACGCCTTCATACGGGTGCAGCCCGAGGACGCGACCGCCCCGCCCACGGTGACCGGTGGAGTGCTGGACCGATGTCTCCGGCTGCTCGCACTGGTGCCTCCAGGAGAGGTGCGGGTCTGTGAGGCCACCCGGCGGGCGAGCGAGATCGGCATCGCCTACCGGGTCGGCCCGGAGCCACCCAGGGGATGGGAAGCGCTGCAGGCCCGGCGGGCGGAGCGGGTCAAGGGCGGTAGCCCTGAGGACAAGCCACCCGGGGAGCGGAGAGTAGCCCGAGAGCGGAGCGAGCGCCTCGCTGCTCCTTCCGTTGCTGAGAACGACGAGCTGACCCGCCCGGTGCCCGAGGACCCACCCGCCCCACGGCCGGCCTGGCACCGCGGGTCTGGACAGGCCTGGGCGGGTCCCTGCCCGCCCCCTTTTTCCGGCCCGGCCGCGGGCGGGGACCATGCGCACCGATGATCGCGCGATCGCTCAGCGATCCCCAGTGGGAAGGCTGGGGGGAGACAGTTGCTGGCGATCACATCGCTCCGTCTCCTCCGCTGTCTGCTCGATCCGTGTCATCGCAATCCGCAGCAGGGGTGGTGCCATGACCGAGGTGGCGATCGCGACCAGCACGATCACCGTGTAGGTCGCGGTATTCAGCACGCCAAGCCGCAGGCCGATCATGGCGACGATCACCTCGACGACGCCGCGGGCATTCATTCCGGCCCCGAGGGCGAGCGCCTCCCAGTTGCCCAGTCCGCTGGTACGCGCCCCGACGTAGGCCCCGGCGAACTTGCCAACCACCGCGACGAGGAGGACGACCGCCGCGGTGGCGAGGACCGCTGGTCGGCCCAGCGCGGTGAGATCCATCCGCAGGCCCGCCGTGGCGAAGAACAGCGGGGCGAAGACGACCAGGGTGACGGTGCGCAGCGGCGCCAGCCGGGCCGGGTCCGGCCTGCCGTACTTGCCGATCAGAACCCCACAGACAAATGCCCCGAAGGCCGCTTCCAGATGGAGCGCTTGGGTCCCCGCCGCACTGAGCAGGATCAGCGTCATGGCCGTGGCGATGGTGGGCGTCACGTCGGCTGCTCCGTTGGTCAACCGGAAGAGAGGCCGGATAAGGCCCCGCCCGGCCACGGCCGCGAGGAGGAGCACGCCGGCCAGCGAGATCAGCGCGGACAGCACCGCTCCGCCGGTTAATCCCGTGGTGGCCATGGCCGAGATCAACGACAGCATCATCCAGCCGAAGGCGTCGTCGACCATGCCCGCGGTCAGCGTAAGTTGGCCGATGTCGCGGTGCATCAGGTTCATGTCCATGAGGGTTTTGGCGATGACCGGGATGGCGCTGACGCACATGGCGACCCCGAGGAAGAGAGCGACCACGGTCCGGTCCGCGCCGTCCGGGGTGAGCGAGCTGGGTAGCCAGTAGCCGGTCGCCGTGCCGAGGGCCAGGGGGATGATCAGCCCGAAACCGCTGACCCTGGCCGCGGTCGGCCCTTGGCGGCGCACCAGAGCGGCATCGAGGTGAACCCCGGTGAGACCCACCAGAAGCAGCACACCAATCTGCCCGACCGCGTCCAGTAGGTGCATCTGCTCCGGTTCCGTGGGGAACAGCCACCACGACACTTCGGGCAGCGTGAGCTGCAGCAGCGTCGGACCGAGCACGATGCCCACGCACAACTCGCCGACGACGGAAGGCATGGCGCACTTCATGGCGAGCCTTCCCATCGCGTGGGCCAGGGCCAGGAGCAGGCCGACCTGGAGCAGGAATATCAACGACTGGGTGGCCGGCAGGGGTTCCACAGGCGTCTGGGCGAACATGGTGACAGCCTCCGAAGGACGGGGTTTCACGGGGCGGCGACGGGTCGGCCAGTGACCGGCTGCCTCCTTACTTGACGACCACTCAGCGCAGACGCTTCTCGACCGCAGGCAGCGCTTCGGGGGGCAACAGGCCGGCGCCGGCGGCGAGGTGCGCGGCGCGCACGGCCAGGGCGCGATAGGTCGGCAGCAGCTCGGGGGCCTGCCGGCCCAGCACGTCGAGGTGCCGGCCGATCGTGCGTACGTCTCCTCGGGCGACCGGTCCGGTCAGGGCCGCGGCGCCATGCTGTAGCGCGTTGGACAGCGAGGCGCGCAGCAGGGGGTCGATCAGTCGTTCCGCCGAGTCGATCCCGGCACCGCGCAGCAGGTTCACGCAGTCGCTGACCAGCGCAAGGAGGTGGTTGGCGCCGTGCGCGAGGGCCGCGTGGTACAGGGGCCGCGCCGTCTCCGGAATCCGCACCGGCTCGGAGCCCAACTGCCGTACGAGGTCCTCACCGATGCGGGCCGTGGCGTCGTCGGCCGCCGTGACCCCGAACGCGCATGACGTCAGCCGTTCCAGGTCCTCGGCGCCGCCGGTGAACGTCATCGCGGGGTGCAGGGCCACCGGCAGGGCGCCCGACGCGGCGGCGGGTTCGAGCACGCCGACGCCGTGCACGCCCGACGTGTGCAGCACGATCTGGCCGGTGCGCAGTGAACCGTTGCCTGCCAGGTCACCGACGACCTCGGCGAGCACGTCGTCCGGCACGGCCAGCAGCAACAGGTCGCAGCGCCTGGCCACGCCGTCGGAGTCCGCCCGCGCGACGCCGGGCAGCAACTGGTCGGCTCGGCGCCGGGAGTTCGGGCCGGCGGCGCGCACAGCCGAGACCGGGTGTCCCCCGCGCGCGAGGGCCGCGCCGAGGACGGCGCCGACGCGTCCGGCGGAAACGATGCCGGCCCGAAGCCGCTGGAGCTCCGCTGCTGGTATGACCTCCATGGCCTCAGATCACCGTCCGCGCGCGTGCCGTGGCTCAGGCGGATATGCGGCGGCCGGAACGGACGCGATCGCCCTGCCGGGCGCTCCCGTCGCGCCCTCGACCTTGAGTGGCAGAAAACAGAACCACGCGCCCCGCGGCGGGAGGCGGTCCAGCCCGGTCAGGCACTCGATGAACACGGCCCCGCGGCCGAGGCCGGCCACGTGGACCGCTTGCCCGAGGTCGCCGTGGGCGGGCCCGATGGACGGCGCGTCGGTGCCGATGCAACGCACCCCCCGCTCGAGCAGCAGTTCCACCGTCGCCACATCCGGCGCCGGCCAGGCCGGTCGGCTGCCCCTGACGGCATCCCCCAGGTAGGCCTCACCGGCCTGCCCCCGCTGGTAGTGACGGTCCCAGCCGGTGTGCAGCAGGATGATGTCGGCGCTGCCGAGTCGTCCGTGCGCGTCCTCCCAGGACTCGATCGAGGCGGGCGTGACCAGCGGGCTGACCCCGGCCTCCGTCCCCTCCGGGAGGTCGGTCAGGTCGATGACGGCCGCGGGACCGATCGTCTGGCTGAGCGGTATGCCGTCGGCGGAGACGGCGGCGGCGGGCCCGCTGTGGGCGAGGCCCGATCCCGGTGGTGGGATGAAGTGGCTCGGCGCGTCGACGTGGGTACCGGTGTGCTCGTCGATGGCCATCCAGCGGGTCGCGTACGGGCCGGTCCGGTTGCGCACCGTCGCGGCCGGATCGCGCTGGTCCCGGAACCAGTTCCACGTCTTGTGCTGGAACGGCTGGTGCGTCGGCCAGTAACAGGGCAGGTCCTCGGCGATGAGCAGGGTGAGATCGACGAACTCGTGCGTGTGCCCGCCGAACGGGGAACCGGCGGGCACACGCGACCCCTCGAGGGCCGTGCCCCCGTCCTCACGAACCGGATTCATAGCTGCTCATCACCCTCTCGGGGAACAGGCCCAACGCCGTTGCCTTGTTGATCGCCTGGATCCGGGAGGCGACGCCGAGCTTGGTGTAGATGTTGGTGAGATGCCTTTTGACGGTGCCGCCTGAGATGTAGAGGTTCGCGGCGATCTGGGCGCTGGTCATCCCCTGGGCGACCAGTGCGATGATCTCCAGCTCTCGCCTGGAGAGCAGGCCGTCGACTGGCCGGTGCAGGTTGTTGAGGGCCCGCGGAGTCCCGGAGAAGAGCACGTTCTCCCGGCCGTTTCCCACCGCACGGATCACCGAGAGCATCTCCACCCTGGTGGCGTTCTTGAGTACGTAGGCGCGGGCGCCCGCGGTGGCCACCCGCGTGACCAGCCGCGGCTCCTCCTTCTCGGTGAAGACGATCGCCCTGGAGGCGGGTGCGGCACGGCCGAGGGCGCGCAGGATCCACGCCGGGTCCGGCTGCGGGACGGAGACGTCCACCACGACGACGTCCGGCTTTTCCTGGGCCGCCGCCACGACGGCGGACTCGGCGGTGTCGGTCTGCCCGACGACGACGAGGTCGTCCTCGGCGGAGCAGATCTCGGCCAGCCCCTCCCGGAACAGCGCGTGATGGTCGACGAGAAGTAGCGTGAGGGGCCGTTGCGTTTGTTCTTCGCTCATACTTGCTCCGCTTGACCGTGGTTGCTCTGCTTGACGTCACGCGATCCTGTGCAGCCAGCCGTACGTGTCCGGAACCAGCCCGTTCTGCACCGCTGACAGCCGTGCTTCCAACTCACGGGTGACCGGCCCGGATCCGCCGTTACCGATCAGCCAGGAGCCCTTCGGCGAGCGCACCCGCCCGATCGGACTGATCCGCGCGGCAGTGCCGCACGCGAAGGTCTCCGTGATCCGCCCGTCGCGAGCTCCATCGCGCCAGTCGGTGAACGAGACCGGCCGCTGGACGGCCGGCAAGCCCAGGTCGCCGGCCAGGGTCATCAGGCAGTCCCGCGTCACGCCCGCCAGCAGGGTGCCGGTGAGCGGCGGGGTCACGAGCCGGGCCTGCGACTCCCGCCCGAACACGAAGAAGAGGTTCATCGCGCTCATCTCCTCGACCCAGCTGCGGCTGGCCGAGTCGAGCCAGACCACCTGGTCGCAGCCGTTCTCCTCGGCCTCGGCTTGAGCGCGGTACGCTGCGGCGTAGTTGCCCGCGTACTTGGCCGCTCCGGTGCCGCCGGTCGCCGCCCGCGAGTACCCCTCGCTCACCCACACGGACAGGGCACCGGTGTCGTTGCCGAGCAGCGCCTCCGCGACGCAGGCGATGAGCAGGAACCGGTACGTCCGTGCGGGCCGAAGCCCGATGAACGGCTCGGTCGCGAACATGACCGGCCGCAGGTACAGCGTGATGCCGAGATCCTCGGGGATCCAGGGCTCGTCGCATCGGACCAATTCCTCCACGGCGGCGACGAAGAGGTCCTCGGGCAGTTCGGGCATCATCAGCCGGCGCGCGGATTCCCGGAAGCGGCGGGCGTGTGCGTCCGGCCGGAAGGCATGCACACCGCCGTCCCTCGCCCGGAACACGCGAAGCCCTTCGAAGATGCTCTGTGCGTAGTGGAGCGCGGCCGTTGCGGGATCGAACGGCACCGGACCGTAGGGCATTACCTGCTCGTCCCGCCATCGGCCGTCCGCGTACTGGATCGAGACCATGTGTTCCGTGAAGACGGAGCCGAAGCCCGGTCGGGACATGCGGGCGCGGCGTTGTTTCGCAGTCATCGCGGGCGTGGTCCTGGTGATCTCGAACAACGACTTACGTCGATTGCGTGTCGGCCCGCGTGCGACGGAATCCAGGTTCATCCGCTGACTCATTTCCGCTGGGAAGTCGAATTCCGAGGGCAGGGGCCGGCCGAGTGTGGACTGCACGGCCCTCTTCCGATCGAAGCAGAGCAGCGCGGCCTGCGGTATGGCGTAATTGGCCGGTCGTTATCACGCGACTGGGATTCCGGCCTTCGAGCCGCCCGGTCCACCGCGCGGCACAGGATACGAGCTGTGCCAATACGTGATGTGGCTCGTTCGGCGGGGCCGCTACGCTCCCAGGCCCCGTGAATAACCGGTCCAGGAGAGGAATTCACTTTGACCGCCGATGCACAGCCCCATCATCCGGCCATCGACCTCACCGAAGTGCGAACGGAGTTGAACACCGCGCTGCTGTCCGACATCCTCGACGACCTCGGCCATACCAGGCAGTGTCTGGATGCCGGGATCGCACCGATCGCCCCGGACCAGGTGCTGGCCGGCTTCGCGTTTCCCGTGCTGATCCAACGGGTGTACGACCCTTCGGGCGCGCCGTACGAGGGCGTGATCACGGCCGTGGATGAGCTATCCGCCGACGACGTCGTGGTCATTCCGACCGGTCGTGCCACCGACTTCGCAGTATGGGGTGAGCTGTTGTCGGCTGCCGCGCACGCGCGCGGTGCGGCCGGTGTCCTCACCGACGGCCTGGTCCGGGATACGCGCGCCATCCGGGCGCTCGGGCTCCCTGTCCTGGCCGGCGGTGCCGGTCCGCGGGACTCCAAGGGCAGGCAGGAGACCGTGGCACACCGCGTAGCGGTGCGGATCGACGGCGTGCGCATCGAACCGGGTGACCTGGTCTTCGGCGACGCCGACGGCGCCGTGGTCATTCCATGCCGACTCGCCGAGAAAGTGGTGGCGGCGGCGCTCGACAAGGCGCGTGCCGAGCGCGGGTTGCTGCGAGCGCTGACATCCGGAACGCCGATGACGAAGGCCTTCAAGAATTTCGGGGTGCTGTAAGCGCCCTGCGCGCGCGATGTCGGCGCGGCGAATACGCCATACCGTCTGCGTAGGCCCTCTGCTTGACTCCACGTCAGCGGGACAAGGCCGCCGCAAGCATAAGGCGGCCGGTTCGTGGCCTGTCGCCACATCACGGACCGCTGCTCCGATGAAGCGCTGGAATTCACAACCGAAATGGAGCCCTATCATGACCAATTCTGCCGGAGCTTCCGCCGACGAGACGGTGGCGCCTTACGGCTCAGGCGGCCGCAGCGCCGCGCTGACCAAACAGGTCCGGATCCACCATCTCCGCGAGATGAAGGAGCGGAGCGAGCCCTGGCCCATGCTCACCACCTATGACATGTACTCGGCCGCGATTTTCGAAGAAGCCGGAATCCCGGTGCTGCTCGTCGGCGACTCCGCATCGAACAACGTGTACGGATACGAGACCTCCTTGCCCGTCACCGTCGACGAGCTGGTTCCCCTGGTACGCGCGGTGACCCGCTCGACGAAACGAGCCCTGGTGGTCGCGGATCTGCCGTTCGGCTCGTACCAGGTGTCGCCGGAGCAGGCGGTCAGGACATCGGTGCGATTCATGAAGGAAGGGCGGTCGCACGCGGTGAAACTGGAGGGCGGGCGGCGTTTTGCCCCACACGTCGAGGCCGTTGTCGCTGCGGGAGTACCGGTGATGGGTCATCTCGGCTTCACCCCGCAGAGCGAGCACAACCTGGGGGGCTACCGCATACAGGGCCGAGGATCGGCTGCAGCGGGTCTGGTCGAGGACGCGCTGGCGCTGCAGCAAGCGGGCGCCTTCGCGGTCGTGCTGGAGATGGTGCCGGCGGAAACCGCCAAACAGATCACACACGAGCTGTCGATTCCCACGGTCGGGATCGGTGCCGGGCCGGACTGCGATGCGCAGGTCCTGGTCTGGCAGGACATGACCGGCCTGCGCACCGGGCGCGTGCCGCGTTTCGTGAAGCGGTACGCAGACCTCGCGCACGTTCTCGGCACAGCGGCCGCGCAGTATGCCGGGGAAGTGCGCAGCAGGCAGTTCCCGGCCGCAGAACACTGCTTCCACTGAGAGCCAGGGGTCCCCGTATGAATTCCCGAGAAGTCGACCAGTTCCTGACCGAGAACGCGATCGACACCGTCGAACTGGCCATCGTGGACACGATGGGAGCGCTGCGCGGGAAGCGGCTTCCGGCTTCGGCGTTCCGGCGCGGGCACGAGCCCGAGGTGTGCCTTTCCGGGGCTGTGTTCTGCCTCGACTACTCCCTGGATCTGGTGCACGACGACACCTACAACTGGGTGACCGGTTACCCCGACGTGTTCCTGCGCGCCGATTTCTCCACGCTGCGGGTCGTGCCATGGCGCCCGGGCACTGCGCTGGTCTTCTGCGACGTCGTCGACGCGAACGGAGCGATGGTGCCGTTCCATCCGCGCTACGTTCTGCGGCAGGCGGAGGAGCAGTGCCTGGCCGACGGGCTGGTGCCGCGCGTCGGCTTGGAGACGGAGTTCTACCTGCTGGACCGGGACACCCTGCGGCCGCGCCGCGACCGGATCCCCGTCTACAGCCTGCATGACAACTCCTATCTCGATCCCGTGGTGACCGACGTCCGAGCGGCCCTGGAGACATCCGGGGTCGAGATCGAGGCGTTCGAGGCCGAGTACGGCCCGGGGCAGGTCGAGATCAACCTGAGGTACGCGGGCGCGGTCGCCGCGGCGGACAACCTGATGTTCTTCCGCTACGCGGCGAAGGAGATCGCGGCCCGGCACGGCTACCTGGCGACGTTCATGGCCAAGCCGCTCAGCGACGCGGCCGGCAGCGGCCTGCACGTGCACCAGAGCCTGTGGTCCGACGACACCGGCCAGAACGTGTTCTGGGACGCCGGCAAGGGGGAGTTGAGCGCTGCGGCGAAGGCGTACCTGGCCGGGCTGCTGTCTCACTGTGCCGAGACACACCTCGTGGCCGTGCCCACGCCCAACGGATACAAGAGGACCGTCGCCCATTCGTTCGCTCCCACCCATCTGACCTGGGGGATCGACAATCGCAGCGCGGCCGTACGCGCCTTGGTCCGCGACCGGGACGCCACCCGGCTCGAACAGCGGGTCGCGACGGCGGACGCCAACCCGTACCTGACCGTCGCGACGCAGCTCGTCGCCGGACTGACCGGCATGACCAAGCAACTCGAACTGGACCCTGCCGTCTGCTCCGACGCCAACGAGCCGTCGGGGGCGGATCCGCTGCCCGGCCATATCGAGGACGCGGTCGCGCGGCTGCGCGGAAGCGAGTTCGTGAGGTCGGTGCTGGGCCGGGAGCTGGTGGAAATCCTGTGCCGGCTCGGCATGGGGGAAACGGCGGCACAGAACCTCGAGGTCAGCGACTGGGAACGGTCGCGTTACCTCGAAGCGGTCTGAAGCCACCCATCGAATCGAATGAGTGATCTTTTATGTGTGGAGTTGTCGGCTTTCTGAAGAGCGGCCTGTCCCAGGTCGAGCGAATCGAGAAGTTACGACGGGGCATCAGGGCGGTCGCCCACCGCGGACCCGAGGAAGCCGGAATATACGACGACGGCGACCTCACGCTGGGCACGACCCGGCTGTCGGTCATCGACCCGGAGCTGGGCCATCAGCCCATGATCACCAATGACGGCCGGTTCGTCGCCGGCTTCAACGGCGAGGTGTTCAACTACCTGGAACTGCGCGCCGAGCTGGAAGGCCACGGCATCGAGTTCGCGACCAAGTCCGACACCGAGGTGCTGCTGAAGAGCCTGGCCTACTGGGGCCTTGAGGCACTGGACCGGCTGAACGGGCAGTTCGGGTTCGCCTTCTACGACCGGGTGCGCAAAGAACTGCTGCTCGGCCGGGACCCGCTCGGGGAGCGGCCGCTGTTCTACACCGAGCAGGCCGGCACGACGTTCTTCGCGTCCGAGATCAAGGCGCTCTTCGCGTTCCCGCAGGTGCGCCGCGAGCTGTCCCCCTCCGGGCTGCGGCAGACCAGCAGGTACTGGACTCCCATCCCGGGACAGACCTGCTTCGCCGGGATCCGGAGCGTGCCACCCGGCCATGTCCTCATCGTGCGGCCCGAGGGTGCACAACTGCGGAACTACTACCGGATCCCCGTGGACCGGGGCCCCGACCACCAGCCGGAGTTCGGCTTCGAGGAGGCGAAGGAACGGCTGCGCTCGACGCTCGACCAGGCGGTGCGGTTCCGGCTGCGGGGCGACTATCCGCTCGGCGTGTTCCTCAGCGGAGGTCTGGACTCCTCCATCATCGCCTCGATCGTCCGTCAGCACGTGCCGGAAGAACTGCCGTCCTTCTCGATCCGCGTGCCTGACAAGGGGGTCGACGAGACGCGCCACCAGGAGGTGATGACGGCCCGGCTGGGCACGCGGCACTCCACGGTCATGGTGACCGGCGACGACATCCGCCAGCGGTTCCCGGATCTGGTCTACCGGTGCGAGGTCCCGCTGCACCGCAGCTCCCCGGTCGCCTGCCGGATGGTGGCCGAGCTGGTCGGGCAGTCCGGTGTGCGGATCGTGCTCGGGGGAGAGGGCGCCGACGAGGCCTTCCTGGGCTACGACATCATCAAGGAGTCCAAGGTTCTGGAAGCCTGTCTGGACGAGGGTTTCGACCGGGAGCAGGAGCGGGCGCTGGACGAGGCCCTCGACGACCTGCTGTACACCGACCCGACAGCAGCCGCAGAGATCCTGCGGTTCTTCGCCAAGAACCGGACCAGCGAATCCTTCGACCTCGGCACGCACCTGCGCCGCTTCGAGTCCGAACTGGCCGGTGAACTGATCTCCGGTAACGGCGACATCGTCGACGACGACCGCCGGCTGCTGGCCTGGATGCGGCCCCGGGTCGATGGTCTTGCCACGGACAACCTCGTCGGCAAGGCCCAGTGGCTGGACTTCCAGACGCTGCTCATCGGTTACGGCATGACCTGCCAGGCCGACCGGCCCGGCGCGGGCTGCGGCATCGAGTCGCGCTTCCCGTTCATGGACCGGGACGTGATCGACTTCGCGGCCACGCTGCCGAGGGAATGGAAGCTCAAGGGACTCACCAGGGAGAAGTACGTCCTGCGCGAGGCTTACGCGGCCCTGCTGCCCGGACAGATCACGCGCCGGCCCAAGTTCGGCATGCGTATCCCCGGCGTGGAGTCGCTGCTGCCGCGCGGCACTGGCGACTGGGTGGATGAGATCCTCTCGCCGACGCATCTGCGGTCCTCGTCCGTGCTCGACGAACTCGGGGTCCGGCGGCTGGTCGACCGGGTGCGTGCCTGCGACGGCGGCAGGATCCCGTTCCCGTTGAACCACGCCTACATGCGCGTGCTCAGCATCCTGTTGCTGGAGCAGCGGTACACGGTGGACTTCGAGGTTCCGCACGTGGACATCGACCGGATCCTGGTCAAGAACATCGACGGCACACGGACTCCGATCGTCGCCGGCCGAGGAATCTGATGATGGGTCAGCTGAGCGCGATCGGGCACGCGGTTCTCGCCGAACTGGACCGGTACCGGGAGGCCACACGCCGGGGCGATGCGCCGGTGGTCTCTGCCATGACCATCGACGAGGTCGCCGAAAAGCTCGGGCTGCAGCAGTGGATGGACCGTGGCGACATGGGCGTGACCGAGCTGGTCTCCTTCGTGTCGCACTACTGCGAGCTCGCCACCAACCTCAACCATCCGCGCTACATGGCCCATCAGCTCGCGCCCACCGACACGCCCGCCGTGATCGCCGATCTGATCAACTCGGTGACCAACAACACGACGCTGATCTATGAGATGGGCCCGGGAGGGTCCGCGGTGGACCGGGCCGTGTGCGACTGGATGCTCGCCAAGATCGGCTGGAGCGGTACCGGCGGCTCCACGCTGACCAGCGGCGGCACGCTGGGCAACCTGATCGCCCTGCTGGCGGCCCGGTCGTACGGCTGCCCCGGCAGCTGGCGGGACGGTAACCCGCCGGACCTGACCGTACTGGCCGCGCCGAGCAGCCACTACTCGGTGCGCAGGAGCGTCGCGGTCATGGGGTTGGGCGAGTCCGCTCTGTGGCCGCTGGAGACCGACCGATGGGGCCGGATCGACCTCGACCGCCTGCCCGCCGCCATCGCCGCGGCGCGCGACCGAGGGCGGCGCCCGATCGCCTTGGTGGGGACGGCGTGCGTCACCGCGTCCGGGCTCCACGACGCGCTGGAGCCACTGGCCGACCTGTGCCGGGACGAGGGGATCTGGTTCCACGTGGACGGCGCGCACGGCGCGGCCGCGCTGTTGTCGCCCCGGCGGCGCGGTCGGCTGGCCGGCATCGAGCGGGCCAACTCCGTGTCGTGGGACGCCCACAAGATGCTGCGCACCTCCACCCTGTGCACCGGCGTCCTGTTCCGTGAGCGGGACTTCCTCGACGGCCTGTTCCAGCAGCAGGCCAGATACCTGTTCCGGGACGAATCTGTGGATCTGGACTGGGGACAGCGCAGCTTCGAGACGACCAAGCCGGTGCTGGGCCTGAAGTTGTTCCTGACCCTGGCCTGCCGCGGTGAGCAGGCCCTTGGCGAGTACGTGGACCAGCAGTACGCCAAGGCCGAACTGCTGTGGGAACTGATCGACCAGCGACCCGACTTCTCGTGCCCATACCGTCCGGAGAGCAACGTGATGTGCTTCCGCTACCTCCCGGCCGGCGCCGACCAGGAGCGGGTGCGGCAACGGCTCCGCAGCGCGGGCCGGTTCCACCTGTCCTCGACCCGACTCGACGGCGAGGAGTACCTGCGGGTGTCGCTGATGTCCCCGTACACCGGGCCGACCGAGCTGCGCGAGCTGCTCGACGCGATCGCCGGCTGCGGCGTGGACGCGAAGTGAGAGGACTCCGCGTGGTGCTGGTCCTGGTGCCCAGTGCGGGCCGGGTGCACGCCGCGAAGACACTGCAAGGAATGGAGACATCATGGCAACGCCGATACTCGCGCACACCGGGTCGCAACTGGCGGCCGCGCTGCACCCGTCGCGTCCCGGTGACCTCGCGCTGGTCATGACGATGGGCGCGCTGCACGATGGGCACGCGGCCCTGATTCGCGCCGCTCGGCAGCGCGCAGCCACCGTGGTGGTGAGCATCTTCGTCAACAATCTGCAGTTCGCGCCCACCGAGGACATCGACCGCTACCCGCGCACGCTGGACGCGGACCTGCAGGTGTGTGAACGGGAGGGGGCCGACATCGTCTTCGCTCCGTCAGTGGCCGAGGTGTATCCCACCGGCGAGTCGTACGTGCGGGTCGTGCCGGGGCCGGTGGGCGGCATTCACGAGGGCGCGCTGCGCCCGGCGTTTCTCCCCGGTGTGCTCACCGTCGTCGCCAAGTTCTTCCACGTGGTCCGGCCGGACCTGGCCTTCTTCGGGGAGAAGGACGCCCAGCAGCTGGTCGCGGTGCGTCGCATGGTCGCCGACCTCGACTTCCCCGTGGAGATCGTCGCCGTGCCCGCCGTCCGCGAACCGGACGGGCTGGTGAAGGCCAGCCGCAATGTCTACCTGTCGCCGGCGGAGCGGCGCACCGCGCTGACGATGTCGAAGTCGCTGATGGCAGGGAAGGCGGAAGCGTCCAACGGACCGCAAGCGGTCCTCAAGGCCACGCGGGACGTGCTCGACCGGGGGGCACGGCTGGATCCCCCGCTGCTGGTCAAGTCGCTGGTGCTGGTCGACGAGGCGACTTTCGAGGAGGTCCCCGACCAGTTCACCGGCGGGGCGATCCTCGCGCTGGCCGCCGGGGTCGGCGACACGCATCTGGTCGACAGCGTGCCCCTGGCGATCCGCGGGGCGGCCGGACGCGAGCCACGAAGTGCCGTGCGCCGGCAATCGTCCATGCCCGCGGCGCGGGCCTTCCCCGCCTCGCAAGCCCTGGAGGCCTGACGTGTTCCGCACCATGCTCAACACAAAGGAGAACATGATCACCGAGGTTGTGGACGCGGCGATGCGCCGTGCCCGCGCCGCCCAATCGGAAGCGGCATCGTGGACCCAGGAAAGCGTTGACGAGATCGTGTCCGCGGTCGCTTGGCAGTGCTATCGGGAGGACAACGCACGGCGGCTCGCCGTGCTCAGCCATTCCGAGACATCCCTGGGCGATCCGGAGCACCTTTACGCGCTGCAGCGGCGACGGGTCCTCGGGGTAGCCCGCGATTTGCACGGTGAGCGAACCGCGGGAGTCGTGGAGGACCTGCCGGAACTGGGCCTGCGCAAGCTCGCCAAGCCGCTGGGGGTGATCGCCGTGGCGACGCCGGCCACCGCGCCCGCGCCCGGGATCATCTGCAACGCGCTGCCGATGCTCAAGACGCGCAATGCGGCGATCTTCACCCCGAACCCACGAGCGGCCGGCACGGCCAGGGAAACGATCCAACTCATCCGGGGTGCGCTCGCCGAGGTCGGTGCTCCGCCGGACCTCGTCCAGTGCCTGGAGGCCACGGGCAGGGCGGCGAGTACCGAGCTGATGGCCGCGGCGGACTACGTGGTCGCCATAGGCGGTGCCGGAACAGTGCGCCGCGCCTACAAAAGCGGGACCCCGACGATCGGCGCGGGGGTGGGAAACCCTACGGTCGTCGTGGACGAAACCGCCGACGTGACGGACGCGTGCGAGAAGATCGTGACGGGAGCCGGCTACAACAACGGCACGCCGTGCTCGTCGGAAAGCAACGTACTGGTCCACGCGTCGATCGCTGACCGATTCTCCACCGCGCTGGTCGACCGGGGCGCTCGTATGTGCACGGAAGAGGAGACCGCCCGACTGCGCACCCTGCTCTGGCCCGACGGCACGGCGCTGAACCGGGAAGCGATAGGCCGTCCGGCGCCGGAACTCGCAGACATGGCCGGAATACCCGTGGAGCAGCCGGAAAAGATGGCGCTCCTGGTGCTTGCGAGCAGTGATCCGGGACGAGATGACCCCATTCTGCGGGAGAAACTCGCACCCGTGCTGACGTTCTCCGTCTTCGACGATTTCTCGCAGGCCGTGGAACTGGTACAGCTTCTGGCGGACCGCTGCGGTCGCGGCCACAGCTGCGGCATCTACAGCAACCGGCCGGACCGGGTGGCGCAGCTCGCAGAGGCGGTGGACACCTGTCGGGTGGTGGTGAACCAGTCGACCATGACCAACACGGGAAGCTTCGAGAGCGGCGTGCCGTTCACGACGACGCTTTCCAGCGGGAGCTGGGGCGGATGCAGCACCTCGGGGAACATCACATGGCGCCACTTCCTCAACTACACGCTGATATCCCACCCGATTCCAGCGCGGTTCCCGGATGAGAGGGTGCTGTTCGGCAGGCACTGGCAAGAGCATCACCGACAGCGCTGAAGCCTTACGAACCCAGGATCGCCCGTCCCCGGGCGATCCTGGGTTCGTAAGGCTTCAGGCGCCCGTCGGCGGGGTGTGCAGCAGGTCTACCCGGTCATGCGCCCGCGGGCACGCGCACGTTCGTACGTCGGGCAGCGCGGTGACGACCAGCCGCAGCAGGTCGCGAAGCTTGCCCACGTTCTCCGCGAAGACACGCAGGACGTCCTCGTGCGCCACCGCCGAGTCGGCGTCGATGCCTGCGTCGAGGTCGGTCACGAGGGCGACCGAGGTGTAGCACAGGCCTATCTCGCGGGCGAGTACGGCTTCGGGATGGCCGGTCATGTTGACCAGGGACCAGCCTTGCCGTGCGCACCACTGGGACTCCGCCCGGGTGGAGAACCGAGGCCCCTCGATGACGACCATGGTGCCGCCGTCGACGACGGGGAAGGCGCCCTCCGCGGCCGCCTTCAGGACGGCGGAGCGACCGCTCGGGCAGTAGGGGTCGGCGAAGGTGACGTGCACCGCGTCCTCGTCGAAGTACGTCTGGATGCGGCCGGCGGTGCGGTCGACGAGCTGGTCGGGCACCACGACCGCGCCCGGGCCCAGCTCTGGGCGCAACGAGCCCACCGCGCACGGCCCGATGACCTGGCCGACGCCGACCGCGCGCAGGGCCCACAGGTTGGCGCGATAGTTGATCCGATGCGGCGGAAAGCGGTGGTCGCGACCGTGCCGAGGCAGGAAGGCCACCGGCCGCCCCTGGACACTGCCGATGACCACCCGGTCCGAGGGATCCCCATACGGGGTGGTGACCGTGACCTCCTCTGCCTCGTCCAGGAACGAGTAGAAGCCGGTTCCGCCGATGACGGCGATGTCCGCCTGTGGGTACGGGTTCATGAACACTCCCAATCTTCTGGATTTCCAGTACGCCCGTGCCGTACTCCAGGCCGAGCGAGCGCGACCGGACGGGCCGGGCAACTTGCCTGCCTTCCGCTGCTCAACGGCGAGCGTGCTGGGCGCTGCGCTCGGGCCGGCCGGAGCGCGCCAGGCGGTGCCGCCGTCCGGGGGGCGCACGGTCCGCGGTGGCCACGGCACCCGTCGCCGACGGTGCTCGCCCCGTCAGCTTGCGCGGCAGCAGGAACACCAGACCCACGCAGAGCAAGAAAACGCTCGCGTCGAACAGCAGCGCGCTCTGCAGGGCACGGGAAAAGCTCCGTTTGATGACCAGGGTGGTCGCTGACGCGACCACCTCCCGCACGGCGGGGGCCTGGTCGGCGGGCGCCGAGGCGGCCTCCTGCTGCAGTCGCAGGCAGCTCGCCGGAGTCCGGTACGAATCCGGCTGCTCACCGCGGTCCTGCATGCAGATACGGAAGCGCCCGACGATCCGCTCCTGGAAGTCCGCGGACACGCCGATCGCCCGCAGCTCGGAGCGCACCTGGGGAATCACGTTGTCCGCGCTCATCGCCGACGCGCTGCCCAACTGGCTGAAGAAGACCACGCCGATGAAGGCGACCCCGAGAGCGTTGCTGAACTGCATGACGGAGTTGAGCAGCCCCGAGGACGATCCGCCGTCTTCGAGCGGGACGTCGTGCAAGACGAAGGGGAACAGGACGGACACGATCACGCCCGTGCCGGCACCGCCCAGCGCCATCGCCGGGACGAGCGCCCAGGCGTTGATGTCGTCGCCGCGGAGGCGGACCGTGATGATCAGCAACGTCATGGCGAGAGCGAGCAGGATGGCGCCCAGGGTGAGCAGCCGCCGCCCGAACCGCTTCTGGAGGAGCGGTGCGACCGCGGCCGCGAGCGTGGCGACGAGCGGCCACGCCAGGGATGCCTTGGCCGCGCCCAGCGCGGAGAAGCCGAGCCCGGCCTGCAGGAACAACGCCACAATCAGCAGGAAGGACGAGACGCCGGAGAAGAGCGCGATGGTGACCAGCAGCCCGCCGACGAAGGTGCGGTTCTGCAAGGAGGAGAAGGGGATCAGGGGCATGTTGGCCTTCAGGACCCGGTGCCGGCCCTTCCGGGCGGCCTGTCGCAGGGACTCGTGCGAGGCCAGCAGGAACTCGTAGTGCACGAACAGGCCCAGCACCGGTACCGACAGGATCAGCGCGAGCACGGTCCACGCGGGCCATCCGGTCTCGCTGCCGTGGATCAGCGGGTAGATCAGCAGGACCAGTCCGGTGGAGAGGATCAGCATGCCGATCACATTGAGCCGCGGCGGTCGCGGAAGGCACGACTCGCGGATCAGCCGCGGCCCCATGGCCAGCACCACCAGCCCGATCGGCACGTTGAGCAGGAAGATCGGCCGCCAGTCCAGTCCGAAGAGGTCGAGCTCGATGAGTACCCCCCCGAGCACGTTCGCAAGGATCGGGGCCAGACCGATCACGCTGGTCGCGATCGCGAACGCGCGCTGCCTCTCCTCGGGCGGGAACGCATCGTGGATGATCGCGATGACCTGCGGGACCATCAGGCCGGCCATCGACCCCTGCATCACGCGGGCGCCAACCAGCATCGCGGATGTCTGGGCCACACCGCACAGCAGCGATGCGGCGGTGAATCCGGCCATCCCGGTGAGGAGGATCCGGCGGCGTCCGAAGATGTCCCCGAGCCGCGCGCCCGGGATCAACAGCAGCGAGAAGGACAGCGTGTAGCCCGCGGACATCCACTGCAGTTCGCCGTTGCTGGTGTCCAGACCCTTCTGGATCGACGCCGCGGCGATGTTGATGATGGCGCTGTCCAGAAGATCCATGAAGACGGCGACCAGGGCGACGAAGAACGCCCGCCAGCGGTGCGGGTCCGGGAGTGGATGCGGCGACGGCGCTACGCCGGGCCGGTCATCGTCAAGCGTGCTCATCTCCATGGTGATCTGGCTCCACTTGGGCGGCGGTCGTGTCCGGAGGGGCCGCCGCCGCGACGGTTCGCGTCGGTCGCCCTGGGCCCGAACGGAGGGCCGTCGAACCCCGGTCGGTTCCCGCGGGCTCACGGGTCAGGGCAGCCGCTCCAGCCGCACGGCCTTACCGTCCTCGACCTCCAACAGCACGGCGCCCAGCACGGGCGCGCCGCGCAGCGGCCTGGGGAGCGGTCCGGCGAACGCGTTGCCGCGCTGCTTGAGATTGGCGACGAGAGGCCCGGGGTCGAAACCCTGCACCCCGCCCAATGGGCCGGTCATGCCGACGTCGCAGACCAACGCGGTGCCGCCCGGCAGCAGGTGCATGGGCAGCGTGGGCTCGTGGGTGTGGGTTCCCAGGACCGCGGCCGCCTGGCCGTCGACCGCGTACGCGAAAATCTGTTTCTCGATCACCAGGTCACCGTGGTAGTCCACCAGCACGGTGCTCTCCTTACCGGCCTGCGACCACGAGGGGTATGCGGGCAGGACCTTGCCGTCCAGCGCCTTCACGTGGCGCAGGGCAACGCCGTCCGCGAGGTTGATCACGTTCAGCGGGCCGGCAGCCGTCTCCAGCACGATCTGCCCGCGCCCGGGCACGCCCTCCGCGACGTTCATCGGGCGCACGACCCGCGGGTGGTCGAGGAGTTCGACCGACTCCGCGCTGTCCCACGAGTGGTTTCCACCCGTGATCACGTCGACACCGGCCTGCAGCAGCATGTCGATCTGGGCACGGGCCATGCCGAGCCCATTGGGCGCGCAGTTCTCCGCATTCGCGATGACGGCGTGCGCGCCGTGGCCCGCCCGCAGTTGCGGGACCCGATCGGCCAGATACCGGGCCGCTTCCGCGCCCACGATGTCACCAATGAATATCACGATCACGAATTCGTCTGACCTCTCTTCCCCCGGCTTTCGTGGAAAAGAATCATCGTCTGTGCCCTCGCGCCGCGCATCGCCACATGGTCACATCCGCTTCTACGCCCTTTGTCACAGCCGGGCGTACCGCCTTGCGCCCGCATCCGACGGCCGCCCGGAAAGAGTTGATATCGCTTCAGTGCCGGTGACTAATATGCCGACTCCTGCGCCGCGAGCAATTCATGAGGCACCGCGAGCAATTCATGAGGCTGAGAAGGCAGAACCATGAGTGAAACCGCGCCCCCCGGGCGCCATGACCGCTTCGAGGGACGCGACCGGGCGCCGGCCCGCGCCGCGCTGCATGCCATGGGCCTGTCCAAGGACGACCTGCGCAAGCCTGTGGTCGGCGTCGCGCACTGCTGGATCGGGACGATGCCCTGCAACCTCACGCACCGGGACCTGGCGGCCCGGGTGATCGAGGGCGTGCGCGTGGCGGGCGGGACGCCCATGGAGGTCAACACGGTGGCCGTGTCCGACGTGATCACGATGGGCACCGAGGGCATGAAGACGTCCCTGGTGAGCCGCGAAGTGATCGCCGACTCCATCGAGTTGGTCGCACGCGGCCACGCCTTTGACGCGCTGGTCACGATCGTCGGTTGCGACAAGACGATTCCGGCTGCCGCGATGGCCCACGTCCGGCTCGACCTGCCGAGCGTGATCGTCTACTCCGGTTCGGTACTGCCCGGGCGCTTCCAGGGCCGCGACGTCACGCTGCAGGACGTGTTCGAGGCGGTCGGCAGCAACGCCGTCGGCCGGATGAACGACGAGGAGCTGCTGCAGTTGGAACAGAGCGCCTGCCCCGGACCCGGTGCCTGCGGCGGCCAGTACACGGCGAACACGATGGCGATGGCCATGGAGTTCCTCGGCCTGTCCCCGATCGGCTCGATGGACCCGCCCGCCCTGGACGCCCGCAAGCCGGACGTGTGCCGCGAGGCGGGCGCGCTCGTCCTGCGTGCGCTGGAGCAGCGCCGCACGCCGCGAAGCATCCTGACTCGCGCGTCGTTCGAGAACGCGATCGCCGCCGGCGCAGCCACCGGCGGATCCACCAATCTCGTGCTGCACCTGCTGGCCATCGCCCACGAGGCGGGGATCCCGCTCGCCATCGATGATTTCGACGCGATCAGCTCGCACACGCCGCTGATCGCGGACCTGCGTCCCAGTGGCCGGTACACCGCGGTCGACCTGGACCGGGCCGGCGGAACGCGGCTGGTCGGCCGGCGCCTGCTGGAGGCCGGCGCGCTGCACGGTGAGCAGGTGACGGTGACCGGCAGGACGCTCGCCGCGGAGATCGCGACCGGGACCGTACGGCACGGTCAGGACGTGATTGCGCCGCCGGGGCGGCCGTTGCACCCTACGGGCGGGCTCGTCGTGCTCCGGGGAAACCTCGCACCGGACGGGTGCGTGGTGAAGACCGCCGGCGTCGACCGTCTCGTGCACACCGGTCCTGCACGGGTGTTCGACTGCGAGGAGTCGGCGATGCACGCGGTGCAGAACGGCCGGATCGTCGCAGGAGACGTTGTGGTGATCCGGTACGAGGGCCCCCGGGGAGGGCCCGGCATGCGGGAGATGCTGGGGGTGAGCGCCACGCTCGTGGGCCAGGGCCTGGGGACCGAGGTGGCGCTGGTCACCGACGGCCGGTTCTCCGGCGCGACGCGCGGCCTGATGGCGGGCCACGTGGCTCCCGAAGCCGCGGCTCGAGGTCCGATCGCGGCGCTGCGGGAAGGCGACGCCGTCACTCTCGACATACCCAACCGAATCCTGTCCGTGCATCTGACCGCCGATCAGCTCGCTGCCCGCCTCACCGACTGGACGCCGCGGCCGAGCGGCTGTCCCGGCGGTGTCATGACGAAGTACCGGACGCTGGTCGGATGCGCTTCCCAAGGCGCGGTGACAGTGGCGTGCGAGTGAGGAACCGGGAGGCCAGATGGAAACCAGTACCGGACGCGGTCGACTGTCCGGCAAGACATGCGTGATCACGGGGGCGGCCAGGGGAATCGGCCGCGCCACCGCGCTCCTCTTCGCCCGGGAGGGCGCGCGTCTCGTCCTCGCGGACGTGGACGGCGCCGCGGTGCTGCCCCTGCGCGACGAGTTACGCGACGCCGGGGCCGCGGCCGAGGCCGTCGCCGGGGACGTTTCGGTGCCGGATGACGCGCGGCGCATGGTCGACGCCGCGGGGGAGCACCACGGCCGCATCGACGTCCTGGTGGCGAACGCCGGCATCATCCCGTTGGTGAACGTGGTGGACGCGACGCCGGAGGACTGGGACCGGGTGCTCGCGGTCGACGGCCGCGGCATGTTCCTCACCTGCAAGTACGCGATCGAGGCGATGCTGGAGGCCGGCGGCGGGACGATCGTGTGTCTCTCCTCGATCTCCGGCCTCGCGGGTCAGGCCAGGCAAAGCACCTACGGCCCGGCCAAGTTCGTGGCGTCCGGGCTCACCAAGCACCTGGCCGTGGAATGGGCCGACCGTGGGATCCGCGTCAACGCCGTTGCGCCGGGCACCATCGAGACCGACCGGGTGCGCCGACTGTGCAGCGAGCCGGGCGGCCCCGAGTACCTGAACACGATGGCCCGCGCCCATCCGATGGGGCGCCTCGGGCGGCCCGAGGAAGTGGCGAACGCGATCCTTTTTCTGGCCTCGGACGAGGCGTCGTTCATTACTGGCGTGGTACTTCCGGTCGACGGCGGCTATCTGGCCAGGTGAGCGGCCGCCCGAAGGTCGTAGCGCGGAATGTGACCTTTCACCGATGCGCTGTCGCCGCTGTCATCGCAAGAATTCCTTATCGCCCAACACGGGGCGGCCATACCGATTTCGCTGATTCCAGAACCCGCATTGCCCCCCGAAGGAGAAGCACATGACAGGCCCCCTTATCGCGTACCTTTCCGACGTCGGCGTGGCCGATGAGGCACACGCCCTGGGCAAGGGGCTCATGCACCGCATCTGTCCGGACGTGACGGTCGTCGACATCACCCACCAGGTGACGCCCTTCGACGTGGCTGAGGGAGCGCTGTGTCTTGAGGACGTGCCGGACTTCTTTCCGGCATCCACGATTATCTGCGCCTACGTCTATCCCGAGACCGGCACGGAGACCGGCGCGATCGCGGTGCGCAATGAGAAGGGCCAGCTGCTCGTCGGCCCGAACAACGGCCTGCTCACCTACGCCGTCGAGGCCGTTCCGGTGCAGGAGGCGTACGAGGTCACCGCGCCGGAGGTGATGAACACGCCCGTCACTCCGACCTGGCACGGAAGGGACGTGGTGGTGGCGTGCGCGGCACACCTCGCAGCCGGGGTTCCGCTGGAGACGGTGGGACCCAAGATCGAGGCGGAGCAGATCGTCCGGCTGCCTCACGCGCCGGTGACCGTCACCCCCGACGGGATCCGGGCCTCGGTCGTACGGATCGACAAGCAGTTCGGCAACGTGTGGACCAACATCCCGCAGGACGTGCTCGATGACGGCGGCGACCTCGCCGGCAGGAAAATCCGCCTGGTGGCGGACGGCACGGTGCTGGACGTCCCGTTCCACCGCACGTTCGGCGAGGTCGGTGTGCGGGATCCGCTGGCCTACGTCAACAGCCGGGGACGGCTGGCCTTTGGCCTGAACCAGGGCAGCTTCCTGCAGAGTTACCCGTTGACGCCCGGGACGGAGCTGACGGTCGAGGTCATCTGACCAGCCCGCGCAGCCACGAAGCCCCGCCGCCGCCGGAGATCCCGGCGGCGGCGGCCCCTCATCCAGAGAAGGTCCACGATGGCACGACCCGTCCCCAGGCTCATCCCGCTGCTGATTGCGCTGCTCACCCTCGGCGCTGGCGCCCTGACCTCTGCCGGCTGCTCCGCCGGGTCCGGCGGGGCCTCCGCGTCCGGCGCCCGTGACCGGCTCGCGATCGGGTTCGCCGCCGAGCCGGCGAACCTGGACTTCACCCGTACCGACGGTGCCGCGATCCCCGAGGCATTACTGGTCAACGTCTACGAGGGGCTGGTCAAGGTGGACCAGAAGGGCGCGGTCCGGCCGCTCCTCGCCCGGTCCTGGACCGTCAGCCCCGACCGCAAGACCTACGACTTCACACTGCAGAAGGGGGTCGTGTTCAGCAACGGCAAGAGATTCACCGCCGATGACGTGAAGTTCAGCATCGAGCGGGTCAAGTCCTCGGCGTGGACCGTGTCGCTGAAGAAGGCCATGGACGTCGTCGAGTCGGTGCAGGTGGTCTCGCCCACCGAGGTCAAGGTGGTCCTGGCCCGCCCGAGCAACGACTGGCTGTTCCAGATGACGACCCGGGTCGGCGCCATGTTCTCCCGCAACGGCGTCTCCGACCTGGCGAACAAGCCGATCGGGACCGGTCCCTACGTGCTGGACGCATGGCGACGGGGCGACTCGATCGCGCTCCGCGCGAACCCCAGGTACTGGGGTGCGAAGCCGTCGCTGAAGACGGTCACCCTGAAGTACTTCAAGGATCCGACCGCGCTGAACAACGCCCTCCAGACCGGCGGCATCGATGTGATCTCCGCGGTACAGACCCCGGATGCGCTCCAGCAGTTCGACACCGACAGGTTCCAGGTCGTGGAAGGCACGACGAACGGCGAGGTTCTCCTGTCGCTGAACTCCTCGCGGCCGCCGCTGAACGACAAGCGGGTCCGGCAGGCGATCAACCACGCAGTCGACCGGAAGGCGCTGCTGGACGTCGCCTGGGCGGGCCGCGGCAGGCTCATCGGCAGCATGGTGCCGCCGCACGACCCGTGGTACGAGGATCTCTCCCGGATGTACCCGTACGACCCCGACAAGGCCCGGCGGCTGCTCGCGGAGGCGGGCAAACCACGGCTCGACCTCCGGTTCCGGATCCCGAACCTGCCGTACGCCCTGTCCGCCGCCCAGGTGGTCAAGTCCCAACTGGCACGGGTGGGCATCGCGGCGGACATCGAGCCCCTGGAGTTCCCCGCCCGCTGGCTGGATCTCGTGTTCACCCGGGCCGACTACGACATGTCGCTGATCAATCACATCGAGCCGCGCGACATCGTGACGTTCGGCGACCCCGACTTCTACTGGCGCTACGACAACCCCCGGGTCAGGCGGCAGCTGGCCGATGCGGTCCGGGCCGACGAGAAGGGCTACGTACAGGGCATGCGAAAAGTCGCCCGGAGTATCGCCGAGGACGCCGCGGCCGCCTGGCTGTACCTCGCGCCGAACCTCATCGTGGCCGGGCAGGACGTGAAGGGACTGCCGAGGAACCGCGTCAGCGAGTCGTTCGACCTGACCGCGCTGAGGGTCTCGTCGTGAGCCGGGATCCGCGGGGGCGGTGACGTCGTGCTGGTGGAAGTGCTCAAGCGCACGCTCGTGTTCGTGGTGGGCCTCGTGCTCGCCTCGGTGGCCGTGTTCGGGTTCATGGCGGTGCTGCCGGGTGACCCCGCGCAGGTCGCCCTCGGCGTCAACGCCACGCCGGAGGCGCTGGCCGCGACGCGGGCCCGCTTCGGGACCGATCGTCCACTGGTCGTCCAGTACCTGTCCTGGGTGTCCGGCCTGCCCGCCGGCCGGTTCGGCACCTCCTACCTCACCGGGGCGCCCATCGGATCGCAGATCGCCGACCGCTTACAGGTGACGCTGTGGCTCGTCGTCACGGGCACCATCATCGCGTTGCTGATCGCCGTGCCGCTGGGCGTGTGGGCCGCGGCCCGCCACCGCAGGGTCAGCGGCACGATCGTGTCCTGCCTGAGCCAAGTAGGCGTGGCCGTACCGGCGTTCCTCGCCGGAATCCTGCTCATCTCGGTCTTCGCCGTGAGCCTGAAGTGGCTGCCGTCGGGGGGCTGGACGCCCCCCGCGCAGGGCGTGGGCCGGTTCGCCCGCCAGCTCATCCTGCCGGCCGGGTCGCTCGGCCTCGTCCAGGGCGCGGTGCTCACCCGTTATGTACGCTCCGCGGTCCTCGACGTTCTGCGGGAGGACTACCTGCGGACGGCACGCGCAAAGGGCCTTGGACCCTACCGCGCGCTCGCGCGGCACGGCCTGCGCAACGCGGCCGTCGCGGTGGTGACCGTGCTCGGCCTGCAGCTCGCCACACTGCTCATCGGTGCCGTGGTCGTCGAGCGTGTCTTCGTCGTCCCCGGCCTCGGCAGCCTGCTCCTCGACGGCACCGGCAATCGCGACCTGCTGCTGGTGCAGGGCGTGGTGATGGTCCTGGTGGTGGCCGTGCTGGCGGTGAATTACCTGGTGGATGTGGGCTACACCGTGCTCGACCCCAGACTGCGGAGGCTGCGATGACGCCGCGGGCCGGCAGGACCCCGCCGTCCACCGCGCCCGCGGCGATGGGCACCCCTGCGCTTCGCCGTGACGCCAACCCGAGCCTGGTGGCCGGCGTGGTCCTCATCGGCTTGGTCGTGGTGGCCGCAGGCGTGTCCCTGGTGTGGACGCCGTACGACCCGGTCCGGGTCGAACCCGCAGCGCGGTTGCTCGGCCCCGGCCGCGAGCACTGGCTGGGCACGGACAAGTTCGGCCGCGATGTGTTCAGCCAGCTCATGGTCGGCGCGCGCACGACACTGCTCGTCGGCGTGGTGTCGGTCGGTGTCGCCTCCCTCCTGGGCACCCCGCTGGGCATCGTCGCCGGCATGGAACCCGGCTGGCTCGGGCAGGCGCTGATGCGGCTGACTGACCTGCAACTCGCGTTCCCCGCACTGCTGCTGGCCATCATGTTCGGGGCGGTGTACGGCGCGAGCACGGTCACCGCGATGGTGGCGATCGGGCTGGCGACCGTGCCGTCGTTCGCGCGTGTCGCCCGCGGCGGAACGCTGCAGGTCATGAGCTCCGAGTACGTGCTGGCCGCCCGCGCCGCAGGGCGGTCGACGACGGGTGTTGCCGTTCACCACGTGCTGCCCAACATCGCCGGGGTCGTCATCGTCCAGTCCTCGGTGTCCTTCGCGATCGCGGTGCTGGCGGAGGCCGCGCTCTCCTTCCTCGGCTTCGGCACCCCGCCGCCCACGCCCTCCTGGGGCCGCATGCTCCAGGAGGCACAGGAACTTCTGCCCGTGGCACCTGGGCTGGCGCTGTGGCCCGGCTTGTCGATCGCGCTGGCCGTCCTGGGTTTCAACCTGCTCGGCGATGGCTTGCGGGACCGCTACGACCCCCGTCTGGAGGACCGCTGATGACCACCGCACGTCCCCGTACAAGTCCGACCCGGAAACGCCCGCCGCGCGAGCAGGCCGCACTGACCGTGGATCAGCTCAGCGTCGCCGGCCGGGGCATGGAACTGGTCAATGAGGTGTCCTTCGCGCTCGACCCGGGCCAACGGGTAGGCCTCATCGGCGAGTCCGGTGCCGGGAAATCACTGACCGCCGGCGCGATCATGGGTCTGCTGCCCGATGGGATGCACGCGCGCGGCGCGGTCCGTCTCGGCGGCGTTTCCCATGACCTCCTCGGCGCGTCCGAGCGGCAGATGTCCGCGATCCGGGGGCGGCGTCTGGCCATGGTCTTCCAGGAGCCGATGACCGCGTTGAACCCGGTCATGCGCGTCTGCGACCAGGTCGCGGAGGCGATGCTGGTCCACCGGACGCAGCCGGGCCGCCGGGCCGCGCGGGACCGGGCGGTCGACCTGCTGGCCCGCGTCCGCCTGCCGGACCCGGCGAACACGGCGCGTGCCTACCCGCACCAGCTCTCCGGCGGGCAGCGCCAGCGTGTCGTCCTTGCGATCGCGCTGGCCAACGACCCGGCCGTGCTCATCTGCGACGAGCCGACGACCGCCCTCGACGTGACGGTCCAGGCGCACATGCTCGAGCTGATCCTGGAGGCGGTGACCGAGCGCGGTTGCGCGCTGCTGTTCATCACGCACGACCTCGCCGTTGTCGCCACGGTCTGCCAGCGCGTCCTGGTGATGTACGGCGGGCGCGTGGTCGAGGCGGGTCCCGTGCGCGATGTCCTCACCGGGCCCCGTCACCCCTACACGCGGGGTCTGCTCGACGCCTCGGACCTCGAACCATCCGGCGAGCGGGACCGGCTGTACAACATCCCGGGCACGGTCCCCGCCGCGGGGGCCTTCCCGGCCGGGTGCGTTTTCCGGACCCGTTGTGCGCGGGCCGACGACCGCTGCGCGACACGCCCGGACTGGTCGGGCGACGAGGCCCGGGGATACGCGTGCTGGTACCCCCTCGGAGACCGCGATGAGTGACCGGACGACGCCGGGCGACCCGGTCCTGAGCGACCAGACGGCGGTCGACGATGCACCGCTCATCGAGGTCCGCGACGTGAGCCGCGTCTACCTGCGCGCCCGCACGTCGCTCGTTCGGCCTCCGGCGCGGGTGACCGCGGTGGCCGGTGTCTCCTTCGACGTCCGGCGGGGCCAACGCTTCGGCATCGTCGGGGAGTCCGGCTCGGGCAAGTCCACGCTCGTACGCCTGCTGTGCGGGCTCGACCGCACGACCTCCGGGTCGATCCGGTTCACCGGGCGGGACATCGCCGGCAGGCCCGAACGCGAGTTGCGATTCTTGCGCCGCGAGCTGCAGATCGTGTTCCAGGACCCGATGGGCTCACTCGACCCCCGGATGAGGGTGCGCGATATCGTTGCCGAACCGCTCGCCGCACAGCGCCGCCCGGCGCCGGCCGCCCGGCTGCGCGAACTCCTTGAGGCCGTCGGCCTGCCCACGGACGCCGGCGACCGGTTTCCCCACCAGCTCTCCGGTGGCCAGCGCCAGCGCGTCTCCCTCGCGCGGGCGCTCGCGCCACAGCCGTCGGTGCTCGTCGCCGACGAACCGGTGAGCGCCCTGGACGTCTCGGTCCGTGCCCAGATCCTCAACCTGCTCGCCGACCTGGCCGACCTGCACGCGCTCACCCTCGTGTTCGTCTCCCACGACCTGTCGGTCGTCCGCAGGGTGTGTGACACGGTGGCGGTCATGCACCAGGGACGGATCGTCGAATGCGGCCCGAGCGAGCAGGTCTACACCGCCCCGAGGCACCCCTACACACGCGGCCTCATCGCCGCTGCCCCGACACTGCGCCGTGCCCTCGGCGGGGCCGGAGCCGCGCAGCCGGCCCGGGGAGTGCCGGAGGCGGGCGGCCCGAGCGACGATTCGTAGGCGACGCCTCCGGTCGGTGGGCCGGCGGCGCAGCAGCCCACCCGCGATGTCCGGCGCCGGCGCGCCGACGGGTTCCTAGTTTTCCCCATCGCCCAGCTCTTCCAGGTGTAACCGGCGCAATTCCCCACGGCAGGAGATGCCGAGCTTGCGGAAGATGTGCCGCAGATGGGTGTCGATCGTGTGGGGGGAGACGAACAGCTGTGCAGCGGCCTGCTTGTTGGTCATGCCGCTGGCGACGAGGTTGACCACCCTGCGCTCCGTGTCGGTCAGGCTGCGCCATCCGGAAGTCGGGCGGGGCGCGGACTTCCAGTGCCGGGCGCGGACGCCCCGCAGCCGGAGCCGACGGCGTACGCGTGCCGCGTCCCGGTGAGCGCCGAGGTCCGCATAGCGGCGCATCGCCGTCTTGAGCGTGTCGATTCCCTCCCGCCGCCCCGGATCGGCTCGTCGTCGCGTGAACAGGACCCCTAGGTCCTCCATAGCCGAGGCGCGCGCCCACGGGTCGGGCTGATCGCGGGCGGCGTCCTCCAGCGCCCTGCGGTCCCCGTTCAGCAGTCCACGCGCGTGGCGTGCCTGGGCGTTCACGGTGGGGACATGGGGGTTGCGGGCGGCGAGCCCCTCGGCGGCGGCTACGACATCCTCGGCCCACCGGCGCTCTCCCATCACGAGCGCGGCCCGCACCAGCCAGGGAGCGGCGGACGGTTCGTCGTTCAGCAGGCGGAGCTGGGAGGCGAGTCCGGAGCACTCGTTCCGCAGCAGCTCCCAGGCACGGGGAGTTCCGTGCTGGGCGGCTTCGACCTGCACCGCGATCCAGTCGTACTGAGGGTCGGCAGATGACACGTCACCGCCGGCCAGCTCCTCGCGAAAGGCCCGCACGTGCCCGGCGGCGGTGGGCGTGTCGCCCGCCCGCAGCGCTATCGCAGCCAGCAGGGACCGCGTACCCGGGACCAGCACGCGCTTGTCCAGCTCGCCGGCGAGCGCGAGCGCGGCACGGGCTTCCTGGCCGGCCTCGGTCAAGCGGCCCGACCGCATCAGCAGCCGCGCGTGGATGGTCATCGCGATGGGAGCCTGCAACACCAGGCCCCGTTGGTCGATCTCGGTGCGCACGCCCCGCAGGAGCGCCTCCGCCTCGTCGAACTCGCATAAGCTCACCCGTCGTGCGGCCAGCAGCAGCCGTGGCCAGAACCGCAGTGAGCCGGCCGCTCGGCCAGGCGTCTGCCGCGCCGATTCCTTGATCAGGCGGACCGCCTCCGTCAGGTCTCCCCGGTCCCAGGACATGAGCGACTTGATCGCCGCCGCAACCGCTGCGGACGCGGTGTCGGGGCCGTCGTGCCGGTCGTCGTGCGGCAAGCCGGAACGGCCGGGCAGGGCGCCGGTCGGGCCCTCGCAGCGAACGAGCTCGAGGCAGTGCGCGGCGCGGGACCCGTCATGCCAGAGCAACCCGAGGAGGCAGACGGCGGCCGCGGACTCGTAGACCGGCCCCGGCAGCGAGCCGGGCGCGAGGACCTGCTCCGCCCGTTCCATCGCCTCGCGCAGCTCCCCCCGTTCGGCGAGGACGGTGGCGACGGCTCCGCGCAGCTCGGCCGTGATAGCGGCCGGTGCGGCCAGGGACTGGGCGAGCACGTCGCGTGCCAGAGCCTCCGCCCTGGGCAGTTCGCCGACCGCGATGAGTGCGCTGACGGCCGCCGCGACACGGGAGGTCCGCATCGTGTCCTCAGGTGCAGTGAATTCGAGCGCTTTCAGCGCGAGCTCGACCGCGGTGCACGGCGAGGACAGTACGAGTTCCCGGGAAGCGCTGGTGAGCGCGCTGACGGTGTGGCTGTCACTCGGCCTGCCACCCTCAAGAAGGTGGGCCGCCGCCCGCACCGCGGAACCGTCACAGCGTGCGAGCAGCATCGAACCGGCCTGGCGATGCAGTGTCAGGCGCACGGGACGCTGGATCGACTCGAGGACCATCTGCCACACGATGTCGGAGACGAACTCAAGATGATCGCTGCCCGCCACGATCAGCCCGGCGGCTTCGGCCTCGTGCAATGCCGGCAGCAGCGTGGCCGGCTGTTGTCTCAGCATCTCCGCGGCCTCCTCGATGGGGAAGGACCGACCGAGAACCGCGCCCACCTCGGTCACTTGCCGGGCTGGGGCGGACAGGTCATCCAGCACCGTGCGCACCCATGCGAGCAACCGCGGCGTGGGGCGCCGCGACACCGACCGGGCGGCGCCCTTCCGCACGACGGTGTCGCCCTCCTCCCGCAGGCCGTCGATCAGCAGCCGGGTCACTCGAGGGTTTCCGCCGGCGCGCGCCGCGAGCTCGGCCACATCCGGTCCAGCCTCGGCGCCGAGTAGGTCGACGACGAGCTCGGTCACCGACGCTTGGTCCAACGGCCCCAGTTCCAGCCGGGAGGCGTCCGCATCCAGCCCGGAGGACGTCTGCTTCGCGTCCCGCGCCGTGGCACGCCGGGTCGCTATACAGGCCGCCGGCGAGAACGCCCGCGACCGGAAGAGCATCCGGAGCACGCGCAGGCTGGCCGCGTCAGCCCACTGCACATCGTCCAGTCCGATGAGTGTCGGCCGGCCTCCGGACCCGGCCGCGAGGCGCCTCCTCGCCCACTCCATCAGATCCCAGACCGCGACAGGGTGGCCGTCCAGCGGCTCGCCCATCTCGGGGATCGCTGGTGGGGACTCGCCCACCAGGGACGACAGAAGGGCGAGCGGAACCTGGCGAGCGTCCTCGTGGGCGTCACCGTGCAGCACGAAGAAACCGCGTGCTTCGGCCATCTCCTCGACCGCGGTCAGCAGACATGTCCTCCCGATCCCGGGTGGTCCGGTGATCAGCACCTCCGTGTCCCGGTGGGCCTCCACCTCGGTCAGCACGTCGGATAGTTGGGCCACCTCTCGCGTGCGGCCCCGCAAGCGATCGGTGCCCGACGCCGGGACGAAGGTCGTGTCAGTGATCGCGGCCGGGCGATCCACCGGCATGGCAACGGGCGTCCGGCCCAGCCCACCTCCGGTCCGCGAAGCGGGGGCGATCCCTGAAGCTGGTGAATTCATGCGACCTCCCGGCCGATATGCTGCAACGAAGGACTGCGAATCAAAGTGTTCGGGACTCTTACCGAATTGAGGCCCGGTCTTGTTCGACGGGATGAGTGATTTCGCCAGACGGCAGCGCGACCGTGAGTAGCCGGTCGGTTCCTGCGGAACTCGCAAACCCTGCGGGTGGGTTGAGCGGGCATGCTTTCCTTCAGCGTCACGTTCAGGGTGATGAAGGTCGGATTCGACCCCGGCGCTCGCTGAGCGCTTGCATCACACCGTCGCGCACCGTCACGTACAAGAACTTATGCGAGGCCCGGGAATGGACGCAGTGGCAGGATTCCACTGACCGGAAATTGCCGAGCCACCGGTCATTGCAAGTCGGCGTGGATTATCCGGCAATGGGCTGTTCGGCCGAGCAATTGTAGAATCCTGTGAATGAGGGTGTTTCAGGCGGCTGCGTGGACTCGTAGGGGCGCAAGCGGAACCACCGCATCACCGAGTGCGTCCGGACTGCTGGCACGCGGCGGTTGACCGGCACCGAGACGATCCTCATCACCGTGATCATTGCTGCTGCCGGGACGCTCGCCGTTGCCCGTCTGCCCATGGCCACCGGGCTGGAACTGCTGAGCGGGGCCGGCCTGCTGGCCGAACACCTTGCCCGGGCTTCCGGCCACCGCGGCCTCGGCGAGGGGACGCGGCCAACCTGGCCGGACTCAGCGAGTCGTACTACCGGGACCTGGGGCAGGGCGTTGCCTTCAACGCCTCACCGCAGGTTCTCGACCCGGTCAGCCGCACCCTCTTCACAGACTGGGAGGCGAAGGTGCGTGACGTCGCCGCCGCCCCCCTCAGACTGTCCGTCGGAGCCTGGGCCGAATATCCCCGACTCGTACCACTGATCGGGGAACTCAGCGTCAGCAGCCAGGAGTTCGCGAAAGCAAGCCTGGGCAAGCCATGAGGTGAGCACGTGCGGACTGGACCCGTTCGGCCTCAGCCACCCCGTGGCAGGATCTCTGACCCAGAGCCCGGCCCCACCCATCATCGGCCTACACCCGGTCGGCGGCGATCAGCATGTATTGGAAGCTGCCGCCCGTGTAGGCCTCGAGGAATACGTCCTCGATTCCAGTGGCCACGCTGGACTTCTTCCGCAGCTTCCAGTAGGGGATCGTCGCCTGCGTGAGGTCCACGACCTCAACCGGCACCAGCCGGTTGGCCGCCATCGCCTTGAAGTACATGGACCGGGGATGAATGTCGCAGATGTAGTGCGCGTTGATCGTAGAAACGGCCTGGGACGGCAGTCCGTAGGTGTCGTCGTAGCAGCCGGTGATCGTCACGTACCGGCCGTTGCGAGACAACTGACGGGCATGTTCGGCGAACAGGTCGAACAGGTTGCAGTACATCGTGGACTCGTTGTTCCAGATCGCCTGGTAGGTGCCCGGCGGGAACCCGGTGTCAAGCATGTTCTTCAGGTGGAACCTGACCTTGCCCGAGATTCCGCGCTTGGCAGCCTGCTGGTTGGCGAAGTCGGCCTGGTGGCGGGAGATGGTGATGCCGTCCACCTCGCAGCCGAACCGCTCGTGAGCCATGATCGACGACCCGCCCCGCCCGCAGCCCGCGTCCAGCACCCTGTGATGGGGCTTGATGTCGCTGAATCGGTCGAGGAGGAAGTTTGCCTGGGCGGTCTCGAGCCGGTGCATTTCCGCGATCGTCCGCTGTTCGATCGTGTCCGGGTCACCCTCGAGGACGGACCAGTCGACGTCGCCGATGCCGTAGTGGTGGTGGAAGAGCTCGTCGATCTCTCCGAGCCGGAGGTTGACCGGGTTTCGTTCCTTGTTCCAGTAGGTGGCGACCGATTCCTGGTAACCCGGCCCGATGATCGGGTTCGCCGTCTGGGCGGGGATGTGCGCTTGCCTGTGCGTGCTCATACTGACGTTCCTCGGCTGTCGGTGACCTGGTGGCGTGTGCTGGTGGCGTGCCATTCCCGGTTCCCGCCCATCCAGTTCCACACGCCGGTCAGGTAGCGGACGACGGTGGGCTCGGGCGCAGCGGCCATGGCTTCCGCTGCGGATTCTTCGAAGGCGTGCATGAGGTCGTTGTGGATCCGGACGGCTTTGCGGAACGCCTCGTCGAGGGGGAGGCGTTCGTTGGTGGCGATGACACAGGGAAGGTTGAACGGAAGGCCGTCTCCCCGGATCTCACGCAGCGTGGAGTACAAGTCGTTGACCAGGGTGGCGGCCAGGGACGCTGTGGTGGTGGCGTCCTGAACGAGAGGGTGCGCGTACAGCTGTGGGGGAATCTCGTAGCCGTCGACGCTATCGGTGAGGGTCAGGCAGGGCCGGAAGGAGTTCATCTGCCGGTTGGCGAGGTACTGCCATACGGGCGGCAGTTGGCCGGCGATACGCCACCCATTCTCGGCCTGATATCCGAGGTAGAGCTGCGCGATATCGTGCTGGGCGCGTTTGAGCTGGGCCGGCGTGGCGAAGTGGGCGAGGTGGTTCATGGCCTGATGCTGGGCTTTGATGACCGGCTGGCTATCGCGGTACTTCTCCCACGCGGCCTGGAGTTCCTGGGTGAGGCGCGGCGGGTCAATGGCGGACTGAGCCAGGGACAGGTTGGGCCCGATGCTCTGGTCCGCCCGGTCCCGGTACCTGTTGGTTTCGCAGAAGTAGTCGTCGACCGCCGTCTCGGCGACGACCATTTTCGCGGGGGCCATCAGCCGCTCGATGTCGTCACAGCCCGGATGGCACAGGACAGTGCCCCGTCCGGGGTCGTGGGCCAGCAGACCTTCGTAGTGCTGCTCGGAGCCGAGCCCCACTTCGTCCATCCAGACCAGGATGCGCCGGTTGATCTCGTCCGCCAGCACCGGATCATCACGGACTGGCGGGGGGCAGTACAACTGCTCGGTGCCCCTGGTGGCGCCCATGGGAGTGAGGGCCGATGCTCCCAGGACACCCGATGTGTGCGGGGCTTGAACTGGGACGGGAATCGGATGCGGCACGGCGGGAATCACGTGTCATACCTCGCAATCTTGACGTTCTCCAGCAGCCCCATCGCGTAAGGCATGAGGACGGCGGCGCTGCGGTAAGCGGTGACGAAGTGGGCGCATGACGGCCTGATCGTTGACGCCCATGAAACGGAAGTTCAGGCCGGGCTGGTACTCGTCCGGGATGCTGCGTGGGAGCAGCCGTTGTCGTTCAGTACGGGATCACCCTGCGGTTCGAAGCGCCGATGCTGTTCGAACGCCTCACACACCATGTCCCCGGTCAGCGCCCCGGCTCAGACGACAGCGACGAGGGCGCCGCGACGGCCTCGGGCCTTGGCAGGATGCCGCCTGCGGGCCTTGGCGAGCCCGTCCGCGTAAGACAGCGCTGTGGCTGTGGATGCTTGGCTGTTCTATCCAGTCGTGCGGAGACTCGGCCCTCGGCGGATAGCCGGAGATGCCGCCGGCCTGCCGCAACGTGTCGAACCGTGCCGCCCGCCCGGTGACGGTCTTGTCCACGAACGCCTGGTGGCCGGTGTCGCACACCACGTCGTGAGGGTCAGCGAGCCCGACAAGCTCTTGGGCTTCCTTCAACCCCCGCAGCTTCTTCAACGAGGGCAGAGTCTCCCCGAAGGACCGATGAGAGGTGGTTGTCACGGTTCTCCCCCGCTTGCCTGCCCGCTGGTCACTCTTCGCTTTCTTGGCCTTACCCCTTGTCACGCGGTCACAAGACCTCGTCTCGAGGCGTCACCGAACCAGCAGAAGCAGGGGCAAGATTTCCACGCCCCCTGTAGCTGTGTGAGCGGACCCGAGGACCCCCGCACCCAGATGCCTCGTTAGGAGGGTTTGGGGACTGGCGCGTTGGCTGATGCTCGGTATCCGACCTGTTCCGCTCGGAACACCCTGAGTCTGAACTCAGGTTCCCCAGCCAACGCCGGGGCTCGCTCGCACGGCGTCTGGGACGATTCTTCGATGCCGCTGTCCATCGTCACCGCAATGGGGGGAACACGGTTCAGGCGTCCCTATGACGCATCTCGCCGTAATGCGCAGCTCGGGTACAGCTTGCTCGACACCGATGCCCGTGTCGGCCATGCTCCGTCATCGACGGCAAGCGCATGGACGAAGGCCGCGAGGTGAATGCTCTGCATCACGATGCCAGGCGGGAGCCCTTCGGGCATGCCCGAGCTGGTTGGTGGAGGATTGTTCAGCATCCCGCAGACAGGATCCGCGCCAGTACTCGCTGTGCCTGCACCAGGTCGCCTGCCGCCATGAGGGTTTGGGCCCACTGAAGACGCGTATGGATGACGTGGGGGTGGTCTGGTCCGAGAACTCTGGTGCGGGCGGCGGCCAGCTGCGCGAAGCCCGCCAGCGCTTCCTGGGTCCGTCCGGAACGTGCCGCGAACGAGGCCTGGCTGCTTCGGATGGCGAGTGTGTGGGGGTCGTGGGGTCCGAGACAGGCGCAGGCGTCCTGCAGCAGTTCCCCCCAACACGTCCGCCGTGGGCCCTCATTTTCCCAGCGATTCGGAGGAGTTCCACTGCCGAATCCGGCCGGGGATCAGCATTCCTCCTTCCCGAGCGCTCTGGTGATGTCACTCCGCATGGCACGTGACTGCGGTGTGTATGGCACCGTACGGCCCTTGACGGCAGCTCAGGACTACGAGAGTTGAAGCCCAGGGTCCTCAGCAGCGGCGGCAGCATCTGCCGGTGGTACGGTCGCCGTACAGTCGGAGGACCAGGAACCGGCACGATTCGGGTCATCCCTCGTCGCCTGACCGATTCGCGGGCGATACGCTCAAGCCCGCCGCCTTCTTCGGCATGTTCCGTGTCGGCCGACAACTGCCGTGCTCAGCGGACCCCGGGTCTGCCCTTGCCAACGACCGACGCAGCGCGTGACCGCGTGTGCGCGACGGCCGGATGGAACCCGGCGGTCGGCGCGAGGCCCCTGCCTTATGTCGGTCGGCCGGAGTACTCGGCCGGCGCCGCGGTAGGCGTACCCGCATGGCGACCGGTGTGCGCCGGAACCGGGTGCAAAAGACACCCGTCCCACACAGACAGGAGAACTGCCATGACCGCAGGGCCACCCCTGCCGGGAAGCTACGCGGCCGCCTACCACCGAAGCCTCGAGGACCCCGAGCACTTCTGGCTGGAGGCAGCGGGAGTGATCGACTGGGACGTCCCGCCGACGACGGCCCTGGACGGCTCTCGGGCGCCGCTGTACCGCTGGTTTCCGGACGCGCGGCTGAATACCTGTCACAACGCCGTGGACCGGCACGTCGACGCCGGTGATGGAGACCGTCTCGCGCTGGTCCACGACAGTCCCCTGGCCGGTACGCGCAGCACCTTCACTTACCGGCAGCTGCGCGACGAGGCCGCTCGTCTGGCGGGTCTGCTGTCCGAGCTGGGAGTCGTCAAGGCCGATCGCGTCGTGTTGTACATGCCGATGATTCCCGAGGCGGTGATCGCGATGCTGGCGTGCGCCCGTATCGGCGCCGTCCACTCGGTGGTCTTCGGCGGATTCGCCGCGCGGGAACTGGCCGTGCGTATCGACGATGCCCAACCCAAGGTCATCATGTCCGCCTCATGCGGGATCGAGCCCAAGGGCGTCGTGCCGTACAAACCCCTCCTCGACGCCGCCCTTGCCCAGGCCCGTCACCAGCCCGACCACTGCCTGATCCACCAACGACCGCAGTGTGTTGCCGAACTGACAGCGGAACGGGACCTGGACTGGGCCGAAAGCGTCGTTGCGGCCGAACCGGTGTCCTGCACGCCGGTCGCGGCCACCGACCCGCTCTACATCCTCTACACCTCCGGCACCACGGGACGGCCCAAAGGCGTGGTGCGCGACAACGGCGGTCACGCCGTAGCACTGCGCTGGTCGATGCGGTACATCTTCGACACCCACCCTGGCGAGGTGTTCTGGGCCGCCTCCGACGTCGGCTGGGTCGTCGGCCACTCCTACATCGTCTACGGCCCCCTGCTCACCGGCTGCACCACCGTGCTCTACGAGGGAAAGCCCGTCGGTACCCCCGACGCCGGAGCATTCTGGAGAGTCGTCGCCGAACACGGCGTCACCACGCTGTTCACCGCACCCACGGCCATCCGCGCGGTGCGGAAGGAAGACCCGGAGGGCAAGCTGCGCGCCGCGCACGACACCGGCTCGCTGCGCCACCTGTTCCTGGCGGGCGAACGCCTGGACCCGCAGACCTACCACTGGGCGGGCGAGCTCCTCGGCGTGCCGGTGATCGACAACTGGTGGCAGACGGAAACGGGGTGGCCGATCGTGGCCGACCCCATGGGCCTGCAGCCGCACCCGACGAAACCGGGGTCACCGACCGTGCCGGTACCCGGCTACGACGTGCGCATCCTGGACGAGGCCGGCCGTCAGGTGCCGAACGGTACGGAGGGAGCAGTGGCCATCCGGCTGCCGCTGCCCCCTGGCACCCTCACCACACTGTGGGGCGACGACGAGCGGTACATCCGCTCCTATCTGTCCGAGTACGACGGCTACTACCTCACCGGTGACGGCGGCCGCAAAGACGAGGACGGATACGTCTACATCATGGGCCGCGTCGACGATGTGCTCAACGTCGCCGGACACCGCCTGTCCAGTGGCGCGATGGAAGAGGTACTCGCTGATCACCCCGACGTTGCCGAATGCGCTGTCGTCGGCGTCAAGGACCCGCTCAAGGGCCAGGTGCCGCGCGGATTCGTGGTACTCAAAGCCGGTGTCGAGCGCGCTCCCGAACATGTCTGCGCAGAACTCGTCACCCGCGTGCGTGAACACATCGGACCCGTAGCCGCACTTCGCCGGATCGATGTCGTCACCGCCTTGCCCAAGACCCGCTCCGGCAAGATCCTGCGGCGCACCATGCGGGACATCGCGGACGGCGCGGATCCCGCACTGCCTTCAACCATCGAGGATCCCGCGGTGATCGACACCCTCCGGCAGGTGCTGCGCGACTGAGACCGCGTACGTGAAGATCATCGATGGCTTCATGAGGGAGGTAGCCGGCGGACTGGACGGCGCCCCGGACATCAGCGAGCAGTTGATGCGCTCTCGCCGATCGAGCTGCCCGACAGCCCTTCGGCAGAGCTGGTGGGCGCCTGGCCTGAGCTGGTTGAACTCATCCAGGACCCGAACTTCTTTCCATGGGCCGCGACCACCCCGGCCTGCCGGTGTGATGCGGCCGGGTCCCGGCCCAGCACGCTCACCCGATGGCCGTCCGAGGCAAGAAGCATGGCGGTCACCAGACCCGAGATCCTCACCGACTTCTGGAACTGCTTGGACCAAGGCCTGCCGGAGGGGGCACGTGACGGGGGCTGCTGAGGCTCACATGCCGGTCTCGGTCTCCATGGCCGATCCGTTGAGTTCCTGGCGCCACAGCAGGTCGCTCATGCGCTCGACGGCGGAGGTGAGATGCCTCCGGAAGGTGCTGAGGGGCAGCCCGAGGCGTTCCGCGGCCGCTTCCTGGGTCGGGGCGCCCTTGAAGTAGGAGGCGATGACGGCACGGTGCCGTTTGTCGCCGCCCCTTTCGTCCAGCAGCGCCTCCGCGGCCTGGGTGAGCACCTCTGCCAGGCCCTTCCCGCTCTCGACGATCAGGCGGGAGTGGTTGAGGGGGTTGGCCGCGAGCCTGTCCGGGCGCCGTAGCGTGCGCAGCGCGTCGCGGATCGCCGTGTCGAACTCGGGACGCGACAGGACGGCCAGCTCACCGTGGGCCGGCTGCGGCCGCGATGCGGGCAGGGAGCCCGTCAGTATGGCGTCGCTCTTGGCCTTCAGCCACGGTCCGGCCGGCGCCGAGCGCCAGTCGCGGCAGAACAGGGCGTACCTGAGGTCGCCGACCCGGGGGCGCGACGCGATGGGCTGCATGAGGTTGTCGTGCAAGTGGGCGTTCCAGAATCCGTCGTCGCGGAACACCAGATACGACCAGGCCAGGCGGCCGGAGCGGACCCACTCTCCGACGGCACGCCACTGAATCAGCGTCATCGGCGCCGAGGGGCGGTGGTGGGCCGGGGGATGCACCGAGAAGCGGGCCATTCCTATGTGCTCGCCCGGCCGCAGCGGCCCGCACGCCCGAGCGTGCTCCCAGGCCGTGGCGACGACCGGATCGATGTCGGCGCCCTCCGGCTCCGGCAGCTTGAGCCACGCGGAGCACGCGACCAACTCGCCGGTCTGGGTCGAACGGTAGACGCGGAATGCCTCGGGCTGCCGGTCGAGCCAGAAAGAGGCGATCGACGCGGATCGGCCGCCCTCGGCCTCCTCCACCAGCTCCAGCACGCGCCTCCGCTCGTCCGGGGCGTACGGCTGGTCCTCGATCACGCCTGCCTCGCGCCAGCCGTAGAACTGCGCCATACGCCTGTCGGTACGGAACAGATAGGTCAGCTCTCCGGTGGCCTGGAGCAGATGCGTCTCGGACACCGAGCGGAGCCGGCCCAGCAAGTGCTCGCGCATCTGCTGGTGCATGGCGGAGAACCCTTCCGGGTCGCGCCACCGCAGATCCGCTTCGAGTACTTCGCGTACCGCATCGTGCGGAAACAGTCCGGCAGCGGTCGACTCGACGTACGGCTGGCGGCGGAGCCAGGCGAACAGCTGCGAGGCGTCCTCACCGATCAGGGCGCGCAGCAGCGACTCCGAGGTGATGTACGCGTGCGCGCAGATCTCCAGGGCCTTGCGCTGCAGGGGGTCGGGGATGTCCCCGATCAGTTGTGGCAACAGGGTCGCGATGACGTCCTGGTTCGGCTTCCAGCCCGGAGAGGCCGTCTCATCCTTCACCGCCACCGCGGCAGCCAGCGCCAGCGCCAGCGGATTACCTCCGGTGAAGGACAGCAGCCCCTCGTGCGCTCCGGGCGGTACGCCCCACTTCCTCAGGAACGCGGCCGCGTCACCGGGGACCAGGTTGCGCAGGGCGGTGACGCCCAGCAGATCGGTCCAGCCCGGGTCAGCGATCCACTTCGGGTCCGGTGCTTCCCGCCCCGCCACGACCACCACGGCGCCCGCGGGCACCTGCGGCAGGAAGCGCTCCCACAGCCAGCCTTCGAGTCCCTGGCACCGCTCGAACGTGTCCACGAGCAGAACCACGCCCGGCTCGCGGGCCGCTCCACCGGCCGCCGCTGCCAAGCCTTCGGGAGTCGGTGGGATGGTACGGCCGTCCACTTCCACTACGGCACGACCCGCGTCGTGGGCTTCCCGTGCGAACCGACGCAGCAACGTGGATTTGCCGATGCCCCCAGGGCCGTGCAGGTAGTGCACGGGCCTGGCCCCCGGAGTCCCGGCCAGGGCTGCCCGGAACAGGGCGAGTTCCCGCTGCCGCCCGACGAAGGCCCGGTCCCGGCCCGCCGCCACGGCTGCACCGATCAGGGTCTCCCGGCCGCTCTGTTCGCTCATATCCCCAACCCCCTGCTCGCCAGCTGCTGCCCACCGCTGGTGAAAATTTGATCCCATGGTGTTCGGTATCGGGGTCACGCGCCACGCCGTGGCGCCCCCTCCGGCAGTCCACCGGCCACGCGCCGCTGGAAACGGCGGGATTGCGAGGGAACGGGAGGACCCTGCCCTAGCGGTGTGTCGAGGAGCCCGACTACCGGACGAAACAAGGAAAACGTCCAGATCACAGCCTTCTGGCGCTTGAGTAAACCCCGAGCGGTTCCGTTGTGGAGGCTGCGGAAATGGACGGTAGAACGGTCTGTTAAGTGAGCAGTTCCCTGGCGGAGAATCCTGCGGGCCAGCCAGTACGGCAGGCCATGGCATGAATCTTCGGAGAGAACATGATGCGAACCAACTCCTCCGGCGCCCGGCATTTATGGTCAACCGGCGCCTCCGCGTCGGGTGCGGTACGGGCCCGGGGTGGAATGCCCTCCAGACGTCGGTGGAACCGTGGTGGCACGACCCGTGTGGTGGCCGCCGTGATGGCGATCGTCAGCGCCGCGGCGCTGACGATCACCGGTCTGTCCGTGTCGGCTGCATCCGCCGCCCCGTTGCAAAGTACGCCCCTGATCACCTGGAACATGCAGGGCGGAACCTTCGACGACGGAAGACGGAGCAAGTGGACCGAGAACGTTGGTGGTTACGCCTCAGCGGCCGAGATCGTCCTGCTCCAGGAGGCCGGACCGGAGCCTCCGGGCTACAACGTACAGAACATCACGCACAACGCGGCCCCGGCGGGCGCCCCGGTCGCCAGTCCCAACAATCCCGGTCGTGCCCACTTCATCCAGCACAATCGGTGGCACTACGGCTACACCACACTCGAAGTGTTCTTCCTCCAGACCGATGCGCACGGCGGCGACTACGACGGGGGCCGGGTCAACTCGGCCATCGTCACTCATCGGGTGCCGGACGAGGTGCGGGTCGTGCCGAATGCCGCGGGCCGCGCCGCGCTGGGAGTGCGCTTCAACAACGACTGGTACTTCACCTTCCACGCCCAGTCCCTGAGCGGTCGCATCAACGACTCCGGCCCGATGACGGCGGCGGTCGCAGCCAGCGTTGCCGCGGACGGTGTGCCGGGTCGCCACTGGACGATTGGAGGTGACTGGAATCTGGACCCGGACCAGTGGTACCGGCCGGGCACATTCCAGTACGCCACGGGAGAAGTGACGCACTACGGGGACGATGGCGTAAACCGCGAACTGGACTACGCGGTGTCATCGCGCAACATCCAGCAACATCCTGTGAACCGTCTGGCCTACGGCGCGTCCGACCATCATCCGGTGGCCCTCGGCAGCATGCGAGCGGGTGCAGAGCCGCCGGATCTACGACTGTTGTCCGGGGGTGACTCGCAGACCGAAGGCGTGAACAGCATCACGAAAGCCGGTTTCCGTGCCCCCCTCTGGGAGAGTGTCACCTTCGCCGACTCGGTGCTCTGGAAGAAGGACTTCGTCGGCGGGGAGTACGGGGGGCGCACGCCCGACCCCGATCACGAGGGGCACAGCGGCGCTCTGATCGAGGAGATAGCGCTCGAGCTGGCCTGCTCCGTGCCGGCAGAGCGGCCCAATGTCGTCACCTTGCTCGCGGGAACCAATGACATGAACCAGCAACATGAGCTGGCCACCGCTCCGGACCGGCTCGGCAATCTCGTGGACCAGATACTCCGCGACGCGCCGGAGGCGGTCGTTCTCGTCGGCACCCTCCCGCCGTCCACGAAGCCCGGGATGCAGCCCCGCATCGACGCGTTCAACGCCCGGGTCCCGGACGTGGTGCGTCAGCGGCAGAACCAGGGCAAGCACGTCGTGCTGGTGGACATGAGCGTGTTGACCACCGACGACGTCGACGGGTCGCACCCCGACGACGCCGGTTACCGGAAGATGGCATTCGCCTGGCACGACGGCATCGCCCGCGCGGCGGCCAGGGGGTGGATCAAGCAACCCGTCGACGGCACCGGCGAGGACTGCGCGGGCAAGGAAACCGCGAAGAGTGGGCTGGGCCCCGGCTGGAGCGCGATCGGCGTCATCGCCCCCGGTATGCAGTCGCCCGCCGGCCGGACCGACATCGTCGAACTCAACGGCGACCATCGGGGCGACTACGTGCGGATCTCCGACGATGGGCGCACCATACGAACGGCAATCAACACACCGGACAAGCCTGGCAAACCGGACTGGGTCGAAGTGGCGAGCGGTCTGCCCCATCAGGAGCCCGGCCCTGGCGGCAAAACGCAGTTCGCCGACCTCGACGGCGACGGCCGAGACGACTGGCTGGTGATCAAGCCCCACATTACTCCGAACGTGATCCTCTTCTACCGCAACCTCGGAGTCCGCGACGGCCGGATTTACTGGGACTCGGGATATTCGATCCCCACCGCTGTTGCCGACGTCCCTCCCGAGGCCATCCGCTTCGCGGACGTCAACGGCGACGGCCGAGACGACTACCTGCGCGTGGGAGAGAGCGGCGCCGTGCACGCGTACGTGAACACTCCCCACGACGGCGCCATCCCGATCTATTGGGTGGAGAGGCTGAACTGGGCCCCAGGGGTCTCCTATGGGTCCCGTGACAAACTGCGTCTCGCCGATGTCAACGGTGACCGCAGGGTGGACTACCTGATGGTGGGTGACGACGGCACCACTCATGCCTACTTCAATGACGGCGGCGGCGGTGCCGGTGGCTTCACCGAACACAAATACTTCGTCAAGGGCAGTATCTATCCCGGGAACAAAGCGGCCTTCCGGGACGTCAGCGGCGACGGCAAGGCGGACTACGTCGTGGTCTACGACGGCGGATCCGTCCGCGCCTGGCTCAATCGGGGAGGCAATGTGTGACGGTGACCGAAGAGGCGGCACATAGCCACCCGGCCCGCTGACGTTACTTCCGTTGCCCTGGCGCCTTCAGCGCGCCAGGGCAGTCCACCCGTGCCACGAGCAGCGCGCCCCAGTCATGGCCGACCAGATCGATCGGCTTGCGCGCTGCTCGTGCCCGGTGAGCCGTCGTGGCTCTCCGGCGCATGTCCTTCCGGAGAGGAACGACTACTTGGCGAGGAAGGTGAGGAGGGCGCTGGTGACTTCCTCCGCGTGGGTCCACAGCAGGCCGTGCGGGGCGCCTTCGATCTCGACGTAGTCCGCGTGGGGCACAGCCGCACGGAAGGGATGACCGGTGGCCTCGATGGGCAGGATGCGGTCGGCGGTGCCGTGGAGAATCAGAGCCGGGACATCGATCTTGGGCAGATCGGAGCGGAAGTCGGTGGTCCAGGTCGGGACGCAGGCGGCGGAGGCGTGCGGGGAGGCGCCTGCGGCCATGTTCCAGCTCGCGCGGACGACATCTTCGCTGATCCGCGTGCCGAGGTTTTCGTCGAGGTTGTAGAACGCCTGGTAGAAGTCGGTGAAGTAGGCGTAGCGGTCCTGGGTGACGGCTTCCAGGATGTCGGCGAACACGCTGCCGTCGACACCGGTGGGGTTGTCCTCGGTCTTGAGCAGGTAGGGCTCAAGGGAGGCCAGGAAGGCGGCCTTGGCCACCCGCTGCGAGCCGTAGGTGGACAGGTAGCGCCCCACCTCGCCGGTTCCCATGGAGAACCCGACCAGGACCACGTTGGTGAGGTCCAGTATCTCCAGCAGGATGTTCAGGTCGGCGGCGAAGGTGTCGTAGTCGTACCCGGTGGTGGGACGGCTGGACCGGCCGAAGCCGCGGCGGTCGTAGGTGATGACGCGATATCCGGCCTCGAGCAGGGCGTGGGTCTGCTTCTCCCACGAATCGCCGTTCAGCGGGTAGCCGTGGATGAGGACGACGGGCTGGCCCGAGCCGTGGTCCTCGTAATAGATGTCGATGTTGGTGCTGTTCTCCCGGCCGACGGTGATGAATGCCATGACGATCTCCTTGGCGGTGGTGGTGTGATGGTGCGGTTGATGGACCAGGAACGCTGTGCTGTCAGGTAGGAGTGGTAGCCGCTGGCGGATGCTGCCCGGGCGGGCGGTGGCGAGTCACTTTGATCGTCGACCGAGGCTGCGAGACAGGAGTCGCTCCTGCACTGCCGGGCAGGCCACGGCGAGAGCAGTGGCGGTGGCAGCGGCGGCAGCGGTGTCAGTGGCAGCGGTGAGCAGCGGGCGCCGGCGCGCCGGGCGTGGCAGTGACGACCAGTTCATCGCGGATTCCTTCAGCAGAGAGACCGAAGCGGGCACCAAGGACACGGAGTCCTCCCGGAGCTGCCGGCACCGACGTTGTCCGCCGAGCCATCACGATGGTCATCCGGAGAGGTGTTCATCCGACAGCTCACTTCTCTGCTCACTTTCTGCAGATGTGGCACTTCCTCCCTGCGGCCAGGAGCGGGGCTCCGCTTGGTGCGTGCCCGCTCGGGGCAGAGAAGTGGCCCGGTGACTGCAGCCGACAAGCGCGGTCACCAGGGCGGGACACCTCGTTGAGGCGATGCCCTGAACACTGTCATGCCTTCTACGGCGGGAGGGCGCGGAAGGTTCACCTGAGAGCCGACCCAGTGGGGACCACCGTCGGTACGGTCGTGACCCGCGCAGCCCCGGGGACGCCGTGGTGCCAGCCTTCGGAACGGGCCCGCTCGGCGAGCCGGTTGACCGTATCGCGCAGGGGCGAGACCTTCAGGGCCCGGCCCCCGCCACCATGACCGGCTTCGCCGCCCTCGACGGCAGGCTGCTCGCTGCCCACGGCAACGACGGCCGGACTCCCCGGAAGGTCGCCCACTACCGGCCCCTCTACGAAAGCCTGCTGTCCGACCAGCCCGACCCCGTCCTCAGCTTCGACACCGCCACGACCGTCACCGAGCTCCATCACACGACGCCTGTCCGTGAAAACCCCGATTCGGGGATGTGACCCGGCGTTCCTCTGCGGGCGTGGTGCGGGCTGGGGAGTGAGCAGGTGCTTGCGGTGCTCGTGGGTCTGTCTATTGGCGCGCCGGTCGCTGGAGTTGGCCGGTCTGCGCTTCCTTGGTGTCGTGGCCCTCGGGCGCCCAGCCGGGCGACGTCGGAGTCCAGGTAGCGGGAGCACCGCACTCGGTGGCACGTCCTGATCGCGCGCCGTCGCGGCGGCGCGACTTCGCCGCTTGGGAGCGTCGTCAAGGGATGGCGGGGGCGGAGCAGCCGTGGGCTTTCGCCGAGCGCTCGGCGAAAGCCTTCAGAGCGGCGCGTTCGTGGGCGAGGTCCGGGTGGCGCCTCGGGTTCTTGCGCTTGTCGTTCTGCTCGTCGGCGGCCTGCAGGGTGAACAGCGCCCGACCGTCCGGGCACTTGGCCGTGGTCCAGCTCATCGAGCCGTCAGGGTCGCGGTGGTGGGCGAGTGTGTCGGCGGACGGTGTGTCCTCATCGTCATTTTCCTCGTAGCCGAGCAGCCGCTCCTGCGCATACGGGCCGTAGTCCGCTTCGAGTACGTAGCGTTTCCTGAGGTCGGTGTCAGCGAGCCGGCAGGTCTCGTGCGGGGCGCCCCCGCGGGCGGTTTCGGTGGCGATCGCCACACCATGCGCGGCGGGGATGCCGGAGCAGGTTCCGTCGGCCGTGCCGAGCGGCTCGTACTCGTCCTCGTTCACCGGCAGGTCGAGGCTGCGCACGGGCTTTCCGAGCTTGGCCCCGCAGTGCCGGGTCTTCGAGGCATTCGCCGCGGTGGAGGTGGCGATCGTGGTGAATTCCGGCCGGTTCGCCGGGTTGTCGAGTGTCTTGTCGAGCGTGGTCTCGACGGTGATGGACAGGCCTTTGGCGCTGCTTGCTTCGGTGCACTCAAGGATCAGGCTCGTGGTGACCTCCTCGTCCTCGTCGGCCTCGAAGAGGTCCGGGTCGGCCCCGAAGGGGTCCGGGTCGGCTCCGAAGAGCCCCGTCCAGCCATGGCCGAGCGGCACGGAGAGAGCACTCGCTCCGGGCGGGCCCGTGTAGAGGGAGATCCAGGACTGCCCGGTGCGCGCGGTGTCGACGATACGGATCTCGGCGGTGCCACCGTCGTGGACGTGCACCTCACAGCCCACCAGGCCCGCACCGGACCTGTCGTTCTCGACCTCGACGGATCCCGGCCCGAGGACGCCGCGTACTGCGTTCCGGTCGAGCAGCCCGTCGCAGGCGCCGTCGAGCGCCGACTCGTCGCTCCAGCGCTGGAAGTCCCCGTGCACCAGCAGATATCCAGTGACGGCAACGGCCACTGCGCACAGGGCCGCGACCGCCCGGAGGACGGTCGGCCTCACTGCCATCCCTCCACTTCTCCGAGGATCTTGGTGTCCTGGCACCGCTGCTGCCGGGGCCAGCCGTCAGGGTCGGCGAGATAGCTGTCCATCAGCTTGCGGGCGTCCTTCGAGAACGTGGTCCGCTGCGCCTCGCTGAGCGTGTGCCCACTCAAGTCGGAGGTCTCCAGGCGCACGGTGACACGGTGGTAGGTGCTCCCGGCGGCGCACTCCGATCCGGCCCACAGGGCGAGTTCGGTCGGCTCCGACTCCGGGATGACCTTCGTACGCTCCCCCTCTCGGAAGGTGAAGCTGTCACCGGTGTAGTGGTACTCGCCGTTGGCGGATTGGCTGATGGGCCCGGCCCAACTCGCCGCCGAGACGTCGACGACCGCGCCGTCCGGGGGCGTCGGCTCGGTGCCCCACGGGTCCTTGCGGTCCAGGATGGTGGCGCCGCAGACGCTCAGCAGCCGGGAGTCCTGCAGATCGCCGCCGGCGGTCCAGTTGCCTGGGAAGCCCGCGCGCTTGCCGAGCCCTCGGCACTTCTTCACGCCCAAGCCCGGCTCGTCGATCCCCACGACCCTGATGTTGCCCCCGTCCGCGTCCTTGGTGACATGGGGCTCATAGGTATCGATGACCCGCGTGGGCGTTTTCAGCGCGGTGCCACCGCAGTTCTGCGCCGCGGTGACCCCGTTGGCGACATGGACGGCCGTACGGAAGTCCGCGAGGTACTCGGCCCGCTTCCCCTTGCCAGGAACGGGTAGATCGACAGCGGCCGTGACATACATCCCGGGCACCTCGCGGACCCGGCCCTCGAGCCCGCCGGGGCACTCAGCGACGACCCACGTCCGCCCGTCCTCTCCGACCCTGCCGGTGACCCCGGGCGCCTCGTACCCCTCGTCGTCACCGCCGGGCAGGATGTCCTCGGCTCGTACCGTCACCGGCATCCGGGAGATGAGCGCGACGGCGCGCACCCGCACCGACCCATGCCCCGGCCAGGTGAGGGAGCAGTTCACCAGGGAACGGCTGTCCTCATCGGGCTCGAGCATGGTGCCGTACTGTCTCACTTCGCCCGCAACGTCGTCGGGCACGAGGTCTCGCAGCTCCTCGTACGGCAGCAGCCCCGCACAGGCACGCTTCAACTGCGCCTGATTCGCGGCCGAATGACCGCTGCCGCCCGAAGCACCGGCACCGAAGAAGAACAAAGCCCCGACGACGAACAACTTGAGTTCTAGTGGTCGTTGCAACACCCCAGCTCAAGGGGTGCGATGGACTTCGAGATCCGGCAGGACCGGACGGTCGCGCAGGGGCGCAAGAGGCTGATCCGCGAGCGGGAGCAATACTTCCGCT